>NZ_JAPKIB010000005.1:0-300984 GCF_036759925.1 Kluyvera sp. CHPC 1.2972
CGACCTTCGGGTTATGAGCCCGACGAGCTACCAGGCTGCTCCACCCCGCGTCCGTGGATGCGCACTATACTCTGCTGAGCATTTGTTGCAACCATTTTTGTGGCAAATCACTCATTTTTTTATAACTTGTACGCATACGACGCAATTTGCGCTTTTTTTGTGCGAATTGGTTACCGTGGGTCGTGTTCGCATTTCAATACCCCTGGGGGTTTGTTATCTTCACCGGGCACTTTCGACTATGCGGAATACAAAATACCATGAAAGGACGTTGGGCCAAATATGTGGCAACGGGCGCACTGCTGGCAATGCTAGCCGCCTGTTCGTCAAAACCGACCGATCGCGGTCAACAGTATAAAGACGGGAAACTCACCCAGCCTTTCTCACTCGTGAATCAACCTGATGCCGTCGGCGCGCCAATTAACGCGGGCGACTTTGCGCAGCAGTTAAATGAGATTCGTAACGCCTCTCCGCGCCTTTACGGCAACCAGAGCAACCTTTATAGCGCCGTGCAGCAGTGGCTGCTGGCCGGTGGCGATACCCGTACCATGCGCCAGTACGGCATTGATGCCTGGCAGATGGAAGGGACCGACAACTACGGCAACGTGCAGTTTACCGGTTACTACACGCCGGTTGTCCAGGCGCGCCATACGCGTCAGGGCGAATTCCAGTACCCTATCTACCGCATGCCACCAAAACGCGGCAAGCTGCCGTCTCGTGCCAGTATTTATGCCGGTGGGCTGAGCGATAACTACATCCTGGCCTACAGCAATTCACTGATGGATAACTTCATCATGGACGTGCAGGGCAGCGGTTATATTGATTTCGGTGATGGTTCTCCGCTGAACTTCTTTAGCTACGCGGGCAAAAACGGCTGGGCATATAAAAGCATCGGTAAGGTGCTGATCGACCGCGGCGAAGTGAAGCGCGAAGATATGTCGATGCAAGCGATCCGCCACTGGGGCGAAACCCACAGCGAAGCGGAAGTCCGTGAACTGCTGGAGCAGAACCCGTCGTTTGTCTTCTTTAAACCGCAGTCGTTTGCCCCGGTGAAAGGCGCTAGCGCCGTACCGCTGATTGGCCGCGCCTCCGTGGCGTCTGACCGCAGCATTATTCCGCCGGGCACCACGCTGCTGGCTGAAGTGCCGCAGCTCGACAATAACGGTAAGTTTAACGGCCAGTACGAGCTGCGCCTGATGGTGGCGCTGGACGTCGGCGGCGCGATTAAAGGCCAGCACTTCGACATCTACCAGGGCATCGGCCCGGATGCCGGGCATCGCGCAGGCTGGTATAATCACTACGGCCGCGTATGGGTGCTGAAAACAGCGTCCAACGGCGGGAATGTGTTTAGCGGTTAAGTCTTGTAGCCCGGCCGAGCAACGCGACGCCGGGAATGCTCGATATCAATGAATTTGAGGTTTTATGTCTGTGGTTATCAGTGACGCCTGGCGCCAGCGTTTTGGCGGCACGGCACGTTTGTACGGTGAAAAAGCGCTGCAGGTTTTTGCTGACGCGCACGTGTGCGTGGTCGGTATCGGCGGCGTAGGTAGCTGGGCGGCGGAAGCGTTGGCGCGTACCGGTATTGGTGCGATCACGCTTATCGATATGGATGACGTCTGCGTTACCAACACCAACCGTCAGATTCACGCCCTTGGTGGTAACGTCGGGCTGGCGAAAGCGGAAGTGATGGCCGAACGTATCCGGCAGATTAACCCCGAATGTCGCGTCACCGTGGTGGACGATTTCGTCACGCCGGATAACGTCGCTGAGTACATGGGCGCGGGCTACAGCTACGTGGTGGATGCTATCGACAGCATTCGCCCGAAAGCGGCGCTGATTGCCTACTGTCGTCGTTATAAGGTACCGCTGATTACCACCGGCGGCGCGGGCGGGCAGATTGACCCGACGCAGATTCAGGTGAGTGACCTCGCGAAAACCATTCAGGACCCGCTGGCGGCGAAGCTGCGCGAGCGGCTGAAAAGCGATTTTGGCGTGGTGAAGAACAGCAAAGGCAAGCTCGGCGTGGACTGCGTCTTCTCAACCGAAGCGCTGGTGTACCCGCAGGCGGACGGTTCGGTCTGTGCGATGAAAAGCACGGCGGAAGGGCCGAAGCGCATGGACTGTGCCGCCGGGTTTGGCGCAGCGACTATGGTCACCGCCACCTTTGGCTTCGTGGCGGTGTCCCATGCGTTGAAGAAAATGCTCGCGAAGGCGGAGCGTCAGGCCAGCGCCTGACGCGCGGCTTCCACCATCGCCTCACTTAGGGCCGTCAGGCCCTGGGTGCGCGAGGCGCTAAGTTGACCGCGCAGCCCCAGTTCATCGAACAGGTTGAGCGGATCGTTTGCCAGAATCTCTGCCGGCTGCTTGCCTTCCGCTGCCGTCAGCAGCACCGCCAGCAGGCCGCGTACAATCCTTCCTTCGCTATCGCCAAAGAAATGCAGCGCCCCGTCTGACGCCTGAGTGTAGCCCAGCCAGACGCGGTTTTCGCAGCCGGGGATCTCGCGTGCCTGCGCTTTAAGCTCGTCCGACAGTGCCGGAAGCTGTTTCCCTAACAGGATCAGCTGGCGGTATTTCTCTTCCCATTGCGACAGCGCCGCGAACTGCTGGCGCAACGTCTCAGGCGTTACGCGGGTGCCGAACGGGTGCTCGGAGAGTGAAGTCGTCGTCATTAATCCACCAGAAGTTCGAGCGCACGATCGACGGCGCTGACCAGTGCCTGTACGTCGTCCTGCGTATTGTAAGGGGCAAACGAGGCGCGCAGCGTGCCGCTCACGCCCATCGCCGCGAGCAGCGGCTGAGCGCAGTGCTGACCGGCGCGTAGCGCAATACCGTATTCCGCCAGCAGCGTCACCATATCGCTGTGGTGAACGCCCGCAAAATCAAAGGCCAGCAGGCTGGAGTCCTGGCAGCGGAAGGAGCGGAAGCCCGGTCGTTTTGCCAGTTCTTCCTCCGCAAGCGTCGCCAGGCCACGACTCCAGGATTCGGCCTGTACCATGTCAATTTCGGACAGCCACTCCAGCGCTGCGCTCAGGCCAATTACCCCGGCAACGTTTGGTGTCCCCGCTTCCAGGCGGTAGGGCACCGACTGCGTGGTGAAGCCATCGAAAGTCACCTCGCTTATCATCTTGCCGCCGCCGAGCCACGGGGTCATGGCATCGAGCAGTTCGCTTTTACCATACAGCGCACCGATACCGGTTGGCCCGTAAAGCTTATGGCCGGAGAAGGCGTAGAAGTCGATATCCAGCGCCTGCACGTCCGCCGGGAAGTGGACGGCACCCTGTGCGCCATCGACCATTACCACCATATTCGCCTGATGGGCGAGGGTGATGGCACGGGCCAGATTCGGACAACCGCCGGTGACGTTGGACATCTGCCCCAGCGCCAGAATGCGGCTGCGTGGGCTAATCAGCGCGGTGAGTTGTTCAACGTCGGGTAGACGGTCAGCGCCCAGCGGTAGCTGGACGATGTTCGCGCCGGTCTGTTGGGCGACCATCAGCCATGGCACCAGGTTGGCGTGATGCTCGGCGGTGCTGACGATGATTTCATCGCCCGGCTGCAGGCGTGGGCGCGCGTAGCACTGGGCCACCATATTAATGGCTTCGGTGGTACCGCGCGTCCAGACGATATCCTTGCCGCTCGGCGCATTGAGCCAACCGGCGACCTGGTCGCGGGCGGCCTCATAGCGCGCGGTCAGGCGCTGTGCTTCGGCAAACTGGCTGCGATGGACGTTACCCGCGCTCAGCGAGTAGAAATTTGTCGTCGCCTCAATAACCGCCTGCGGTTTTAACGCGGTGGCGGCGCTATCAAGGTACACCCCGGCATCGTGCAGGGCGGGAAACTGGGCGCAAAAGTGCGCGGGGGAGAAGGCGTTCATGAAATTCCTCATATCAATAAGGAGATCGTCGCGCAATTTTGCCCGGCTTTCAACTTTGACGAGCGGTTCGGGGGAATTTGAGGCAAAAAAAAGCACCGCAAATAGGCGGTGCTACATTAATCACTATGGACAGACAGGGTAAATGTACAGGAAGTGAAAAAGGGTAGCTTTGCTACCGTGATCTGAATTGCAGACCAATTGCAAACACAACAACACAACATCACAACCGTAAGCCAAAAGCCCTTCAGAACACGCATTCCAAAAAAAGCTTCTCGTTCCGGCTCAGGAAGTGCCGCCATGATAGGTATTTGCTGGTAGAAGCTCAACGGACAAATTATAATGGCTCAGATAAAAAAAACTAATAGGTTAACTGTTGTTTCCTATTTGTTAAATTCAGTTAACAATTGAGTTCTGGGACCATGTCAAAGCGTTTGCCACCTCTTAATGCATTACGTGTATTTGATGCTGCCGCACGCCATTTAAGCTTCACGCGCGCGGCCGATGAGCTTTTTGTGACGCAGGCCGCAGTAAGCCACCAAATCAAGTCTCTTGAGGATTTCCTGGGGCTGAAGCTGTTCCGGCGGCGCAACCGTTCTCTGCTTCTGACCGAAGAAGGACAGAGCTATTTTCAGGATATCAAAGAGATCTTTTCGCAATTAACAGAGGCAACGCGTAAACTACAGGCACGAAGCGCGAAAGGGGCGTTAACCGTCAGTTTATTGCCCAGTTTTGCGATTCAGTGGCTGGTGCCGCGTCTCTCAAGCTTTAACTCAGCTTATCCGGGAATTGATGTCAGAATCCAGGCCGTAGACCGCCAGGAAGATAAGCTTGCGGACGACGTAGACGTCGCGATTTTTTATGGTCGCGGCAACTGGCCGGGGTTACGCGTGGAAAAGCTGTACGCCGAGTATCTGCTCCCCGTCTGTTCCCCGCTGCTGCTGACCGGTGAGAAAGCGTTAAAAACGCCCGCCGATCTGGCCAAGCACACGCTGCTGCACGATGCTTCCCGCCGCGACTGGCAAACGTATACGCGCCAGCTGGGGCTCACCCATATCAACGTACAACAGGGACCGATCTTCAGCCATAGCGCCATGGTGCTACAGGCTGCCATCCACGGACAGGGGGTTGCGCTCGCGAATAACGTGATGGCGCAGTCTGAAATTGAGGCAGGCCGTCTGGTGTGCCCGTTTAATGATGTTCTGGTCAGTAAGAATGCGTTTTATCTGGTTTGTCATGACAGTCAGGCTGAACTGGGTAAAATAGCGGCCTTTCGACAGTGGATACTGGCGAAAGCGGCCCATGAACAAGAAACGTTCCGTTTCCGTTACGAACAATAAATGAATTTAGGGTAATACCATGACCAGCCGTTTTATGCTGATTTTTGCCGCTATCAGCGGCTTTATCTTTGTCGCACTGGGCGCGTTTGGCGCACACGTGCTGAGTAAATCGTTGGGCGTTGTGGAAATGGGCTGGATCCAGACCGGCCTGGAGTATCAGGCGTTCCACACCCTGGCGATTTTCGGACTGGCGGTGGCGATGCAGCGCCGCATTAGTATCTGGTTCTACTGGAGCAGCGTGTTTCTGGCGCTAGGCACCGTGATGTTCAGCGGTAGCCTGTACTGCCTCGCGCTCTCCCATTTACGCCTGTGGGCGTATGTTACCCCGGTAGGCGGCGTCAGCTTCCTTGCCGGTTGGGTTTTGATGTTGATTGGTGCGATTCGACTTAAGCGTAAGGGTGTTGTTCATGAATAAGGTTGTGCTGTATTGCCGCCCTGGGTTTGAGAAAGAGTGTGCTGCGGAAATTACCGATAAAGCCGGTCGCCGCGAAGTGTTTGGCTTTGCGCGCGTTAAAGATAACTCCGGCTATGTGATTTTCGAATGCTATCAGGAAGGGGACGCTGACAAGCTGGCGCGCGAGCTGCCGTTTAGCTCGCTGGTGTTTGCGCGTCAGATGATTGTGGTGGGCGAACTGCTGAAAGATTTACCGGCCGAAGACCGCGTGACCCCGGTTGTCGGCATGCTGCAGGGCGTAGTGGAGAAAGGTGGCGATCTGCGCGTTGAAGTGGCAGACACCAACGAAAGCAAAGAGCTGATGAAGTTCTGTCGCAAATTCACCGTGCCGCTGCGCGCTGCGCTGCGTGAAGCCAACGTGCTGGCGCCTTACGAGACCACCAAGCGCCCGGTGGTGCATGTGTTCTTTATCGCGCCCGGCTGTTGCTATACCGGGTACTCCTATAGCAACAACAACTCGCCGTTCTACATGGGGATTCCGCGCCTGAAATTCCCGGCCGATGCCCCAAGCCGCTCAACCCTGAAGCTGGAAGAGGCGTTCCACGTCTTTATCCCTGCCGACGAGTGGGACGAGCGTCTGGCGAACGGTATGTATGCGGTCGATCTCGGGGCCTGCCCTGGCGGCTGGACCTATCAGCTGGTGAAGCGCAACATGTGGGTCTCCTCCGTGGATAACGGCCCAATGGCGCAGAGCCTGATGGATACCGGGCAGGTGACCTGGCTGCGCGAAGATGGCTTCCGCTATCGCCCAACCCGTAGCAACATCTCGTGGATGGTGTGTGACATGGTTGAGAAGCCCGCTAAAGTGGCGTCTCTGATGGCCGATTGGCTGGTGAACGGCTGGTGTCGTGAGACCATCTTCAACCTCAAGCTGCCGATGAAAAAGCGCTATGAAGAGCTGTCGCAGAACCTGGCGCACATCCAGGCAAGGCTTGATGAGAACGGGATTAACGCCCAGATCCAGGCACGTCAGC
The DNA here is from genome assembly GCF_036759925.1 of Kluyvera sp. CHPC 1.2972. NCBI lineage: Bacteria > Pseudomonadati > Pseudomonadota > Gammaproteobacteria > Enterobacterales > Enterobacteriaceae > Kluyvera > Kluyvera sp. CHPC 1.2972. The sequence continues at coordinate 6,637 of NZ_JAPKIB010000005.1, forward strand.
TGTACCATGACCGTGAAGAGGTGACCGTTCACGTGCGTCGTCTGTGGGCCGCCGTCGGTGGTCGTCGCGACGAACGTTAATGTTTGTAGCCCGGCCGAGCGCAGCGACGCCGGGTTAGCTTCAAGTCTGTCCCGGGGGGCGGCGTAAACGCCTTGTCCGGGCTATGTTATCGATTCAAACCATCCACACCGTTACCAGGTTTCCGCGCTATCTTTGTCCGACACAATGTGCGTGACATCATCCAGATGCCCAATTCGGGCTTCCCCCGAGCGATTAAACTTACTCTTATCAATCAGCAACAAAGACTGCGATGCGCGATTAAGCAGCACCGATTTAAAATCGGCGTTAAGGGTATTTGAGTCCCACAGCGCGCCGGTGCTGTCGATGCCTTCACAGGAAAAAATAAACAGGTCGATATCAAGGGGTTTGAGCTGCGAGATGAGTGAGGGATTCACATAGCAGCCATATTTACGTTCAAGCTGTCCGCCGGAACTGATGAGCTGGATATGCTCTCGTTTGCCAAGCTCCTGGCAGATTGGGTGACTGTTGGTAAACACCTGAATATTAATATCCGGTAGCTGGCGAGCCAGATACCAGCAGGTTGAGCTGGCATCGAGCGCGATCACCATTCCTTCTTCAATCCAGGCCAGTGCGCCGCGTGCGATATCTGCTTTATGCGCATAGTGGCTCTTTAATCTGATATGAAACGGATCGCCGCTGTCCTGATTTTCACGATGGATGTACTTTGCACGGCCATGGTTGCGCAACACCTTTCCTTGCGCCTGAAGATCGCTGAGGTCGCGACGGATGGTCTCTTTGCTGACGTTAAGTTCCAGCGATAATGCTTCAGTCGTCAGGCTCTTATGGTGAATTAGCAGGTCGATTATCGCTTGCTGGCGTGCCGCTTTCATTTTTCTCACCCCATCATTCGGTAAACGCCCGCAACGGGCGGGCGTCCCGGCATGAGATTACGGTGTTACCCCTTTTTTTAAAAGAATATTCCCGTACTTAGCGCACTCACCTGTGATAACGATCGCAAAGGCTTTTTGCGCCCGTTCGTAAAACGCGAAGCGGTCAATGCGGCAGATTTCCGGGCAAGGGGTTTGCCGGGAAAGGGCGTCGCGGTAACGCGCTTCAACGCTTGGGTCGAGGGAATCGCCTTCTACGGCTGCCATCATCACCAGCGGCGGCGCGTAGCTGTCGAGTTCAAATAGCGGGATTATCGCCGCCAAAAGATCGCTAACCTTCAGGCCATCGGCTCGAATCACCTGTGGCCCCATACTGTGCGCCGGGAAATGGGCATCGGAAAAAATAATCTCGTCGCCGTGCCCCATCTCAGCCATCACCTTCAGTAATTCAGGAGATATTAACGGTGAAATTGTCTTTAGCATCTCAAACTCTCTCCATAAGTTCCGGTTCTGTTTGTGGATAGAAATAACGGTATTGATAGTTCACCTGCGCTCTCGCCTGTTCCGGGCTGCTAAACTCCCCAACGCCATACCAGCCAAACATGGCTGCACCGGCTACGGTGGTCTCAGCGTCATCCAATACCTTGATGGGAATATCGAGCACGTTGGCCTTAATCTGATTCCACAGCGTATTGCGGCTACCGCCACCGACCAGCAGCAGCTCCGTCGCATTGAAATGGCCAATTTTTTCCAGCGTCTGGAGATTACATGCAAGCTGCTGCGTTAAACCTTCCAGCGCAGCGCGGTAAAAATGCCCGCGGGTGGTATTGAGGGTGACGCCCTGCCAGCCTGCATTTTGACAAGCTAGCAGGTCGCACTGCATGGTGACGCCTTCTGCCCCTTCAGGAATGAATCGCGCCTCTTCAATGAGCGTTTGCCACGGCGTATCTTCCGTCCACAGCAGTTTGCGGACCCATTCAAGGACGCCGGAAGCCAGCCACTGCATTCCGGGATTGTACAATCCGGGGCGACTGTCCAGCTCACAGGTTGAGCCCGTGTACTGGCTGAGCAACGTCGTATTCACCTGTGCGCTACGGACCATCAGGATTTCCCAGGTACCGGACGAGAGTACCGGTTCATCCTGCTCGGCGCCTGCGCCAAACAGGGCAAATTGGGTGTCATGGCCGGCAGAGATAACCGGAATACCGGCGGGAAGACCAAGCTGGTTTGCCGCATCGGATTGCAGCGTGCCAATATACTCTCCCGCTTCAACCAGCCGTGGAAACAGACGACGCGGCAGGCCGGTTGCCTGAAGGATTTCCGCACTGAAATCCTGCTGGTGGATATCCAGCATCTGACTGGTTCCCGCCATGGTGATATCGGTGGTGAACTCGCCCGTCAGGCGATGGTTTATCAGCGACGAAATAAATAGCCAGGCGTGGGCTTGTTCGAGTAGCTGTGGATGGTTTTCTTTTATCCAGACCATTTTGTACAGCGTGTTGAACGAGAACGCGCCAACGCCAGAGATGGCCTGAAGCCGTTGGGCAGGTATTAAACGACCGATATTTTCCATGACCGCTGCAGTCCGCGGGCATTTCCAACTGATCACCGGGTAGAGTAGCTTGCCGTGTTCATCAACCAGCGCGCCGTCCACGCCGAAGGTGGTGACCGTAATTCCCCGAACCTGACATGAAGATAGTTCCGCTTTCAGCTTTTGCGTGCAATCCGCAAAGCGCTGCAGAATGGCTTCCAGCGACCACTGGTGCCAGGCGCTGTTCTCGACGGCCATCTCACTGGCGTTCGCGGTGGCGGCGCGGGCGACAATTTTTCCCTGCCTGTTGACGGCAATCGCCCGAACGTTGGTGGCACCGCAGTCGAGAACCAGGATAACGTCTTGTTTCATATATAACTCCATAAACGTCGCCGGATGGCGCAGCGCTTATCCGGCCTACGGTTCACGCACCCGTAGGCCCGGTAAGCTTGTGCCACCGGGCAAAGCCGAATTAACGTTTATACAGCGGGCCATAGTTCTGACAGGCGCGATAATCCTGACCTTCAATATCCATACCGTGTGCAGACCAGGTGGAAGGACGGTAAATTTTCGCCTCTTCAACGTTATGCATGCACACCGGAATGCGCAGCATGGACGCCAGGGTAATAAAATCTGCGCCTACGTGGCCGATGGTCAGTACGCCGTGGTTAGCGCCCCAGTTCGCCATCACGGAATAGACGTCTGAGAATGGACCCTTGCCGGTAAGGCGTGGGGCAAACCAGGTGGTAGGCCAGGTGGAGTTGGTTCTGGCATCAAGCTGGTCGTGCATCTCTTTTGGCAGCTCAACGCTCCAGCCTTCGGCGATTTGAAGTACCGGACCAATACCTTTGATGATATTCACGCGGGTCATGGTGAACGGTACACCTCCTTCGGTCAGGAAGCGGGAAGAGAAGCCGCCCCCACGGAAATATTCATGGATAGCCGGGCACCACTCGGTGGCAGCCAGGCAATCGTCTGCCTCCTGCTGGCTGATCTCCCAGTGTGGTTTCATCGTTGGCTTGCCGTTGCTGTCACGCTGTTTACACGAGCCATCCAGCGCTGCAGAACCCGAGTTAATCAGGTGGATGATGCCGTGCTCGGCGAGGCCAGTAAGTGGTTTGCCAGTGACGCGTTTCACGGCATCCGGCGACCAGTAGGTACGGACGTCAGCAAATACCTGGGCGGTGCCGGTTAACTGATGCCCCATCAACATGGCAACGCCGTTCAGGCTGTCATTTTCGGTAGCGACAACAAAGGGTTCACGCACGCCATTCCAGTCAAAAGAGCTGTTCAGCAGCGCTTCGGCGGTATCGCCGTTAGGGTATTGATCGGTCCAGTGACGCTGGCCCTGGAAGCCTGCCGCGATGGCATTGTAGCCTAGTGACTCCTCAACCAACCCTTTTGCCGCCAGCGCGTTGTTACCCTGCATCATGTCGCGGATGCACATCGCCATCAGCAGGCTCTCTTTCAGCACCGCGCGGCTTTGCTCTTCATTGCGCTTGTACTGCTTCGCGTTCTGGTCTTCGCCATAGCGGAAGTTTTTATCCGCCCACGCCAGCGCCATTTCCAGCTCGGTTTCATCATAAATTTTCTGGTCGATACGACGGCGGAGTTCGGTCATATCCACCGCCTGCACTTTCATGCCGAGCCAGGATTCAAAGAAGTTATGATCGACGATGGAGCCTGCAATCCCCATTGATACCCCGCCGACGGAGAGGTAGCTTTTGCCTTTCATGGTGGCTACGGCTAAGCCTGCCCGGGCGAAGCGCAACAGTTTTTCTTCGACGTCCGCAGGAATGGATGTGTCATCGGCATCCTGTACGTCGTGGCCGTAAATGGAGAAGGCGGGGATACCTTTCTGGCTGTGCGCAGCCAGAGCCGCGGCGAGGTAAACGGCACCAGGGCGTTCTGTACCGTTAAAGCCCCAGATAGCTTTCGGGCGCATCGGGTCCATATCGATGGTTTCGCTGCCGTAGCACCAGCACGGCGTAACGGTGATGGTGACGCCAACGTTCTGGCTGCTGAATTTCTCTTCACAGGCGGCGGATTCTGCCATCCCCGCGATGCAACTATCGGCGATCACGCATTCAATTTGTGCGCCGCAGGCGTGGCGAAGTTTCTCACTCAGCAGCGCGGCGGTGGCTTTCGCCATGTTCATGGTTTGCTCTTCCAGTGACTCTCGAACGCCCATGCGACGACCATCAATCACCGGGCGGATACCAATTTTCGGTAAGCTGATTTTTTTCATTACAGACTCCTCACATTATTCGGAAAAGTGTTTAATTCGCTGCCGTTTGTGAACGGAAACGGGCAAAAATGAAGATAACGGCGAAGCAGATTGCTGGAACCAACTCCGCGGTGGGGATATTGCCTGCGGCGTCGCTGACAAAGCCCATGACCGGCGTGACGATACCGCCACCGATGATGGTCATGACGATGAAAGAGGAACCGTATTTGGTGTCCTGACCCAAATTTTTGATACCCAGAGAGAAGATGGTTGGGTACTGAATTGACATAAATGCACTACACAGCGTCAGCGCCAGCAGGCCTAAATGTCCTCCTGTGAAAGCGGAGATCAGGCACAGCACCATGGCGAGCAGTGCATAGGCCGCCAGCACTTTGTGCGGGGAGAAACGGCTGATAAGCCAGGTACCGGAGAAGCGACCGATAAAGAAGCACACCATCGTGCCGGTCAGATAGTTGGCGGCGAAGCCGGGCGTCATGCCGGGGATCTCTTCGATAGCGTAACGAATCAGATAGCTCCAGCAGGCCGTTTGCGCGCCGACATAACAAAACTGCGCCAGTACGGCCCAGCGCCAGTGACGAATCCGCATCAGGCGGGAAAGTGAAGCGGAGAATGAGCTTTGGGTACTGTCACTGTGATCATCACTCTGTAGCGCCGGGAATTTGGTCAGCATGATCAGCAGCGCAACGATTAAGACAATGGCGACAATGATCATGTAAGGCGTTTGCACCGAAAGCACCAGACTGTGCTTATAGGTTGTCAACTGCTCTGGCGACATCTTATCGAGCACATCCTGAGATTGATGTGGCACGTTAGACAAAATAAGACTTTGTCCAAAGACAACTGCAATAATAGCCCCGAAAGAATTAAAGGTTTGCGCCAGATTAAGACGGAAATGACCACCACTTTCTGGCCCGAGTACGGTCACGAAAGGGTTTGCTGCCGTCTCAAGACAACCTAAACCAGCTGCGATAATAAATAGGCCAATCAAAAATAATGTGTAGTTCATTATTTCAGCAGCGGGCCAGAATAATGCTGCGCCGATAGCATATAAGAATAGTCCGGTTATGATGCCAGCTTTATAACTTAGTTTCTTCATCAGTATCCCGGCAGGGATGGGAATGACAAAGTAGCCGAAATAAAATGCGGATTGAATCAGGCCTGCCTGAAAGTTCGAAAGCGTAAAGGCTTGCTGGAACTGTGGTAATAAAATGTCATTAAGATTATTAGCGACAGCCCAAAGAAAAAAGAGTGAGCATAGTAAAGCGAAAGGAATAATGTAACGTCGGCTTTGTCCTGCATCCACCGCGCGAAAGCTCTGCGTTTGTATTGTTGTATTGCCCATAACATCCTCGTTGATTCAGAAGCGTCAGAGTGTGGTCATTGTTGCTTTCAGACCCTAAAAAAGAAGAGTTCGCTACGCTTGCCGGTATTAATCTGGCGGTCAGAAATGAACTCATGGATGCATTTTCGGATAAATGAAGCTGTTTAATATGATGGCGGTCACACTTAACTATTAGAGAATATCTTTATGTGATTGCTGTCACTTTAATTTATAAAAAACGATGCCCGTTTGAGATGGAAATTAATAAAAACCACAGCGCGAATGACCGATTTAATTTATTGTGACGGAAACGGTCATTTGTAGCGCGGAAAAATAAAATGACCGTTTTGATAAATGTTACTTATTACGGTCATTTTCTATGGCGGCAATGAGTGTACATGGGGAGATAACCGCATTGATTAATTGATAGGAGTCACAAAATAAGCGCGTCTGAATTTCTTTATTACTCGCCAGTATGAAGATAGTGAGCAAATACAGGCTTAATTCAACAGAATAACGGTTGACGTGTTTGAATCATTAAGAGAGGTAAAGAATGGAACGAAATACTTTGGCGCGGCAAATTATTGATACTTGTCTGGAGATGACTCGATTGGGTCTGAATCAGGGAACCGCTGGTAACGTTAGCGTGCGCTATCAAGGTGGGATGCTGATTACGCCGACCGGGATCCCTTACGAGAAGCTGACCGAATCGCACATTGTTTATATTGATGCCGATGGCCAGCATGAAGAGGGGAAACTGCCCTCCAGCGAATGGCGTTTTCATATGGCTGCTTACCAGACTCGCCCGGACGCTCATGCGGTAGTGCATAACCATGCTGTCCACTGTACGGCAGTCTCAATACTGAACCGACCTATCCCCGCGATTCATTACATGATTGCGGCAGCGGGAGGAAATTCCATTCCCTGCGCCCCTTACGCGACGTTTGGCACGCGCGAGCTGTCTGAATATGTTGCGGTCGCCCTCAAAAACCGTAAAGCGACGCTGTTACAGCATCATGGGTTGATTGCCTGCGAAGAAAACCTGGAAAAGGCGCTATGGCTGGCGCATGAGGTTGAGGTGCTGGCGCAGCTTTATCTCAGTACGCTAGCGATTGTCGACCCGGTTCCGGCGCTTGACGATGATGCAATAGCCATTGTGCTGGAAAAATTCAAAACCTACGGCTTACGTATCGAAGAATAATCGCGCGAAGCGAGAAGGAGATGGGCGATGGCGAACAGAATGATTCTGAATGAAACGGCGTGGTTTGGCCGGGGAGCCGTGGCGGTGTTAACCGATGAGGTGACGCGCCGTGGCTATCATAAAGCGCTGATTGTGACAGATAAAACGTTGGTGCAATGTGGCGTAGTGGCGAAAGTGACGACGAAAATGGACGCGGTGGGGCTGGCGTGGGAGATGTTCGATGGCGTGATCCCTAATCCGACCATTCACGTCGTGAAGGAAGGGCTGAAGGCGTTCCAGCAAAGTGGGGCTGATTATCTGGTGGCGATTGGTGGCGGTTCACCTCAGGACACCTGTAAAGCCATTGGCATTATCAGCAACAATCCAGAGTTTGCGGATGTGCGTAGCCTGGAAGGGCTATCGCCAACGCGCAGGCCAAGCGTGCCGGTGATGGCAATTCCCACGACGGCAGGTACGGCGGCGGAAGTGACCATTAATTATGTGATAACGGACGAAGAGAAGCGGCGTAAGTTTGTCTGTGTCGACCCGCATGATATTCCACAGGCGGCGTTTATTGATGCCGATATGATGGATGGCATGCCACCCGCACTGAAGGCCGCGACCGGCGTCGATGCGCTGACCCACGCCATTGAAGGCTACATTACTCGCGGTGCGTGGGCGTTGACGGATGCTCTGCATATTAAGGCCATTGAGATCATCGCCGGTGCCTTACGCGGTTCGGTGGCGGGGGAACGTGAAGCCGGTGAGGCTATGGCGTTGGGGCAGTATGTCGCAGGAATGGGGTTTTCCAACGTAGGTCTGGGGCTTGTTCATGGGATGGCGCACCCGCTGGGGGCGTTTTATAACACTCCTCACGGCGTCGCAAATGCCATTTTGCTGCCGCATATCATGCGTTACAACGCCGAGTATACCGGCGAGAAGTTCCGTGATATCGCGCGAGCAATGGGTGAGAAAGTGGAAACGCTGAGCCTGGCGCAAGCACGGAACGCGGCCGTTAATGCCGTATTTGCGCTTAATCGCGATGTCGGTATCCCGCTGCATTTACGCGATGTGGGCGTTCAGAAAGAGGATATCCCGGCGTTAGCACAGGCTGCCTTTGATGATGTATGTACGGGCGGGAACCCCCGTGAAGCGAGTGTGGCGGATATCGTCGAGCTGTATCATACCGCGTGGTGATTGCCTTCTCTGTAGCCCGGCCGAGCGCAGCGACGCCGGGGTTAGCTCCGAGCCTATCCGGGGGGCGGCGTTATCTATTCAGCCTGAGCTGCTGCAAATTCCCATCGATATGCAAATCCGTATCCAGCCGTGCGATATCCCTGCATAAAAACGCCATCTCCCGATGTTCTACCAGCTTCTTGCGCCACTTCTCCGGCACCTCATCCAGATGCTCATACAGCGCTTCCAGCGTGGGAAACTGCGTTAACAGCTGGGTGGCGCTCTTCGGGCCAATGCCCGCCACACCCGGCACCTTCGAGCTACTGATGCCCGCCAGCCCCCAATAGTCCGGCAACTGATGCGGCTGAACGCCGAACTCTTTTTCGATAAACGGCACGTCGAGCCAGCGCTTCTGAAAATAGTCGCGAATGCGCAGGTTTGGCGAGAGCAACTGGCAGTAGCCTTTATCGGTGGAGACGATGGTGGCCTGATGGCCCGCGCCAGCGACTTTCACCGCCAGCGTTGCCGCTAAATCGTCGGCCTCGTTACCGCTGGAGACCCAGCAGCGAACCCCGCGTAGCTCGAAGGCGGCGCGCAGCGCGGGCATCTCAGCGTGGAGGTCTTCCGGCATCGGTGGGCGGCCCGCCTTGTAGTCAGGAAGACGCTGGTGTCGCCAGCCGCTGTTGCGCGCTTCATCGTCAAACACCGCCACCGCGTGAGTCGGCTGGCTATGGGCAATCAGCAGATCCAGCGCATGCTGGCAGGTTTCCACACAGGGGGTACCCTGAACGGCATGAATACGGCGTATCAGGTTGAGTGCATCAACAATCAGCAAATGGACGGCCACAGGTGTTCTCCCTAACGATTCGAGCGGTAAGGGTAACATTCACGACAGAGTGAGGCTATTGGCGGGGGATAAAACGGGAAGAGGCCTCGCAAAACTGCACGAGGCCTCTGGGGGGATGACGTTAGTCGCAGGCAACCACTTTCATCGCCAGGCCGCCGCGAGAGGTTTCGCGATACTTGGCGTTCATGTCTTTACCGGTTTCGTACATGGTCTCGATAACCTTATCGAGGCACACGCGCGGCTCGCTGGTACGGCGCAGCGCCATACGCGCGGCGTTTACCGCTTTCACCGAGGCAATGGCGTTACGCTCGATGCACGGTACCTGAACCTGGCCTGCGACCGGGTCACAGGTCAGTCCGAGGTTATGTTCCATGCCGATTTCCGCGGCGATGCACACCTGCGCCGGGCTTGCGCCCAGCAGCTCTGCCAGACCGGCAGCCGCCATTGAGCAGGCCACGCCCACTTCACCCTGGCAGCCCACTTCGGCGCCGGAGATAGAGGCGTTCATCTTATACAGTGAGCCAATCGCGCTCGCGACCAGCATGTAGCGTGCCAGCGAGTTAGCGTTCACTTCACGGATAAACTTGTCGTAGTACGCCAGCACCGCAGGAACAATCCCGCAGGCACCGTTGGTTGGCGCCGTCACTACGCGGCCACCGGCGGCGTTTTCTTCGTTAACAGCCAGCGCGAACATGTTGATCCAGTCCACCACCGCCATTGGGTCGCTGCTGATTTTATCCTGGCTCACCAGCATGCGGCGCAGCGCTGCGGCACGGCGCGGAACGCGCAGTTTGCCCGGCAGGACGCCTTCAGTGGTGGTGCCGTGTTCGATACCGCCCTTCATCACTGCCCAGACGTCAGCGAAGTGCTTTTCCAGCTCTTCTTTGCTGTGCAGCGCGAGTTCGTTTTGCATCATCAGGCCAGAGAGTGACAGCCCGGTTTCGTTACAATGACGCTGTAAATCGGCGGCATTTTTGTACGGGTAAGGTACGGTCACCGGCGCTTCAGTCTGCTGACCGAAGTGCTCTTCATCGACGATAAAGCCACCGCCGATGGAATAATAGGTTTTGCTGTAAACGGCGTTGTCGCCCGCCAGTGCGGTGATACGCATGCCGTTTTCATGCAGAGAGAGGTTGTCAGCATGGAAGTTCATGCACTGGTCAACCGGGAACTCCACTTCGTGCTGACCGTTAGCCAGCATCAGGCGACCGTGGGTGTTCACATCCTGGATAAACGCCGGGATAGACTCGATATCGACCGTATCAGGCAGATTTCCTGCCAGACCCATAATGATGGCGATATCCGTATGGTGACCTTTACCGGTCAGAGAGAGTGAGCCGTAAACATCGACGACTACGCGAGTAATATCATTGAGGATCCCACGCGCAATCAAGTCGTCCGTGAACTGTTTGCCTGCTTTCATTGGCCCAACGGTGTGTGAGCTGGAAGGACCAATGCCGATTTTGAAAATATCGAATACGCTAATCATGAGGCGTCCCTATGGTATTGAAGAGCGCCGCCCCGAGGGACGGCGCAGGGTGATTAACTAAACAGAGAGTAGGAGATAGCGGAGATAGCGATGAGACCCATCAGGACAACGAAGACGTTGCTGATGTGACCGCTGTACTTACGCATTGCCGGTACTTTCTGGATAGCATACATCGGCATCAGGAACAGAATCATCGCGATGATTGGGCCGCCCAGGGTTTCAATCATCCCCAGGATGCTTGGGTTCATGGTTGCCACAATCCAGGTGGTAATCAGCATGAACAGCGCAGTGATTTTGTTCAGTTTGTTGATTTCGATGGTTTTGCCTTTGCTACGCAGAGACTTAATAACCATACCGTTAAAGCCTTCACGTGCGCCCAGGTAGTGGCCCAGGAAGGATTTGGTGATAGCGATAATCGCGATAATCGGTGCCATCCAGGCGATAACCGGCGCGTTAAAGTGGTTCGCCAGGTAAGACAGGATGGAGATGTTCTGCTCTTTTGCCGCCGCCAGGTCCGCAGGGGACAGGCTCAATACGCAGCTGAAGACGAAGAACATTACGGTCAGCACCATCATCACGTGGGCACGAGCCAGAATAGAGGAGCATTTTTTCTCTGCGCCCTGGCCGTATTCTTCACGCTTCGCGACCGCGAAGGAGGAGATGATTGGTGAGTGGTTGAAGGAGAACACCATCACCGGGATTGCCAGCCACAGGGTCATCCACAGGCCGTTGCCGGTAGAGGCTGCGCTGCTGAAGGACAGCGTTTCCAGCGCTGCACCGCTCCACTGTGGGATCAGGTACAGAGCCAGAACCATCAGGGCGGCGACAAACGGGAACACCAGGATGCTCATCGCTTTAACAATCATCTGCTCACCGAAGCGGACGATGGTCATCATACCGACGATCAGAATCAGCGACAGCAGCGCGCGCGGTGGCGGCGTGATGTGCAACTGGTGAGCCAAGAAGCTTTCGACGGTGTTGGTGATAGCCACGCTGTAAACCAGCAGGATTGGGTAGATAGCGAAGAAGTAGAGCAGGGTAATCAGTTTACCTGCGCCGATACCGAAGTGCTCTTCAACGACTTCAGTGATGTCTTCGCCCGGGTTTTTACCGGACAGCACGAAGCGAGTCAGACCGCGGTGTGCGAAGAAGGTCATCGGGAAAGCAAGGATAGCCATGATGATCAGCGGGATCATGCCACCAACGCCGGCGTTGATTGGCAGGAACAGTACGCCTGCACCGATTGCGGTGCCGTAAAGACCCAGCATCCACATTGTATCTGTTTTGCGCCATCCGCTAGCAGATTCTGCTGTGACGATAGTGCTGGTTTGAGTGTTTTCCATCTGTATCTCCTGGAGGAAGGAAAATGCTAATTTTTTAGTCAAATAAAATAAAAAGAACGTTAAAACCAAGATTAAATTTTATAAGTACCGGCTTTTTTGTGATTTTTACCCGATACCGTTTTAGACGAGCGCAAATGTACATTTAACTGGTAAATGTATCAGTGATCATGATCGCAAATGTAATAATCCACTTTTCGTGTGGGGTATTGCAGGTGTTTTTACTGTAATTGCAATATATACAGAAATTAATGGTCGCGAAGGCTACCATTCGCAGTATGTGTGGTAAATGGTTGAGGGGGTAAATACGATGTTTTTGCTGATAAAAATGGTGAAAATGGCGTTTATTAGCGCTTAATCATAACTATGGCTAATAATGTGCGGTTGATTAACGAACGCAAACGATTGGCTATGAATGAATAGGCGTGTCAGACGGACGGTTCTGAGGGAGATTCCGGCGGAAAAGACCGCCGGAAGGGGGAGTGAATTACGCTGAGGTCAGACTCAAGCGCAGATTTCGTAGCAGGGAATGTAGGCAGAGCCTGGCAGTTTCATACGGTGCTGGGCCACGAAGCCCTGCAGCAGTTCATCCATGCGGCGCATCATCTCTTTATCACCGTGGATCTTGTACGGCCCAAACTCTTCGATAGCGCGAATGCCCACTTCCTTCACGTTACCTGCCACGATGCCGGAGAAGGCGCGACGCAGGTCGGCGGCCAGCACTTCAACCGGCTGGTCTGGATAGAGCTTCAGGCTAGCCATGTTTTCGTGCGACGGCTCGAACGGCATTTGCAGGTCTGGCGCAATGCGAATCGACCAGTTGAAGCTGTAGGCATCACCGGTATCACGGCGGTTCTCTTTCACCAGCGGCATCGCTTTCTTCATCTGACGCGCCACTTCGACTTCATCATCAATGATGATTTTGTAATGACGGCGCGCGCCTTCACCCAGCGTATGCACGACAAAATCGTCCAGCACGCGGAAGTAGTCGGCGCTCTCTTTCGGACCGGTGAGGATAAGCGGCAGCACCTGGTCTTTGTTTGCCGGGTTCATCAGAATGCCCAACAGATACAGCAGCTCTTCCGCCGTACCGACGCCACCCGGGAAGATGATGATCCCGTGGGCGATACGGACAAACGCTTCCAGACGCTTTTCGATATCCGGCATGATGATCAGTTCGTTCACCAGCGGGTTAGGCGGCTCAGCGGCAATAATCGACGGTTCGGTCATGCCGATAAAGCGACCTTCTTTATAGCGCTGCTGTGCGTGACCCACCGCGGCGCCTTTCATTGGTGCTTCCATCGCGCCTGGGCCGCAGCCGGTGCAGATGTTCAACTCACGCAGACCAAGCTGGTTACCGACGCGGCGAGCGTACAGGTATTCGTTTTCATTAATGGAGTGACCGCCCCAGCACACCACCATGCTCGGTGCTTCCCCGACGTGCAGCGCGCGGGCGTTACGCAGAATAGAGAAAACCAGGTTGGTAATGTGGGTCGAGCTTTCCAGATCGAGGTTCGGGAAGCGGACGGTGTTATGGATCTGCCCGTAGACAAACAGAATATCGCGCAGGACGGCAAACAGGTTGGCCTGCAGCGAGCGGATAATACGCCCGTCAACGAAGGCATCTTCCGGGGGATTAATCAGTTCAAGCTTCACGCCGCGCTCGCGGCGCAGCACGTTAATGTCGAAGCTTTCAAAACGGGACAGCAGCTCTTTGCTGTTATCGGTCAGGCTGCCTGAGTTCAGTACGGCCAGGGAACAGTTGCGGAACAATTGATACAGGTCGCTGCTGGCCGTGCGTTTAAGCATGTCAACTTCCAGCTGCGACAACATATCCATTGAGCCAAGCGGGCTAATATGTGTAATCAAGTGAACTCCTTACGGGACGAAAATCGTCTTCCTTGATGATTACAATAGCCTCGCTGGCCCGTTTACTACAACCTCAGCGCGGAACAAAGCGCGCAAAATTGAGATTTTGTTAAGCTTACTGACGTACCAGTCGTCCAATAGCCGGGACAAACTCGCTGTTTGAGCGCCATGGGTTGATATCCAGACCGCCGCGACGGGTGTAGCGGGCGTAAACGCTCAGGCTCTCCGGCGCGCAGAAACGTAGAATGTCATTGAAGATACGTTCAACGCACTGCTCGTGGAATTCGTTGTGATGACGGAAGGAGACCAGATAACGCAGCAGCTTCTCGCGGTCGATTTGCGTGCCGCGGTATTGGATCTGCACGGAGCCCCAGTCTGGTTGATGGGTGATCAGGCAGTTGGACTTCAGAAGATGGCTAACCAGCGTCTCCTGCACCACTTTTTGCCCGGCGGCGCCGTCGAGATAGTCGGCATTAAACTCGTAGCTTTCAATCTCGATATCCTGATCATCGATGCAGTTGCCGTGGAAATGGGCAATAGGCTGGCCTTCCAGCTCATCGATACGGTACAGCGCGACGGTCACCACGCCCTGCGCGCAGGCGCTTAAATCGCGCTCCAACGTTTGCTGCACCACTTCCCAGCTGTCAAAGCGCGTCTGGTTGAAGCTGTTGAGGTACAGTTTGAAGCTTTTGGACTCCACCAGATTGACCGTCGCGTGGCTCAGCTCGACGTGGCCAACGGCCACCTGCGGCAGCCCTTTGGCGTTAAGCCAGGAGAGTTCGTACAGCGTCCAGATATCCGCGCCGTGGAACGGCAGGGTATCGGCGTGCAGCCCCAGAGGATCGCGGTTTAAACTGCGCGGTACGCCCTGAAGCAGAGAGGCATCGTAAGTATCGCGATAATCTGTGGTTTTACCCAGGGTCAGGCCAGACAGCGCCTGGTGGTTCTCATAAGAAGACATGTTTCACCGTTACAAAGCAGGTACACTATTGTTTCTAGTGTATCTTAGCTAACCAGAAGAGAGAAATTCGTGGATCAGCAGACCGCAGACGCATTACACGCTTTCACCCAACGCTATTGCGATGCCTGGCAGCGTGAGCACAACAGCCTGCCGCGCAGCGAGGAACTTTACGGCATTCCGTCCCCGTGCCAGGTTTCGACGACCGATGATGAGGTGCTCTGGCAGCCTCAGCCGTTCGACGGCGAGCAGAATGTAAATGGCGTTGAACGCGCAATGGAGATTGTGGTACAACAACCCATTCACACCTATTATACCACTCAGTATGCGGGTGATATGCGCGCGATGTTCATGGGCGAAACCCTGACGTTACTGCAGGTGTGGAGTCCCGACGATTTCCGCCGCGTGCAGGAAAACCTGATTGGTCACCTGGTCACGCAAAAGCGCCTGAAGCTTTCACCGACGCTTTTTATCGCCACGCTGGACAGTGAGCTGGACGTAATTTCCGTGTGCAACGTGACCGGTGAAGTGGTCAAAGAGACGCTCGGAACCCGTAATCGTCTGCCGCTTGCCTCCTCTCTTGCGAGTTTCCTGACTCAACTTGAGCCTCTCCTGTAAGACAATTTGCCCATCACCTTGTGAGAGATCTCTTACACGCCTTGTGAGAGATCGCCAGAATATAAGTAAGACACTCATCCCATTTGATTAGTCATTTTGTTGTATATCAATAAGATAACTGAATCTTTCACGCTTAATCTCTCATGTAAGCCTTAAGTGTTTGCCTGACAGGCACTTGTAAGACAGGGCGGAATAGCGGATTCTATCTACGTCGACAGGGAGTCGCACAATGAAGTGAACATCAGGATGATGACGCTTCATAGGACACACCGGGAAGGTGATTCAAGGAAAGGCTTCAGGATGAAGCAAGAGGATAACGCAGGTACGCGTTAAAGGACACCTCCAGGACGGAGAATGAGAGCCAGACAGGATATCTGGTGGATCAGGAAGATCAGGATACACTCACGGATTGGGTGAAATCACATCGGGGTGGTGTGATGCAGGATGCAACCGTTTATGGATGAACATGGTCAGGAGACCACAGGAAAAGTTGTCACGGACGAGCAGGGAGCACCAAAAGTAGCTGGATTGCTGCGAAACGAACCGGGAGCACTGTTTTTACAGTGCTCCCTTTTTTTGTTTCCCGCCAACTAGTGATATCCTGCGCCCGATTTTGTTTCCTCTGAGGTTTCCATGACACGCCACGACAACTTACGCGACCAACTACTGCTTATTGAAACTCTGCTGCGTCAGCATGAACACTGGCAGGAGACGGCACCGCATGAGAGCGCATTTGCCAGCGACCAGCCGTTCTGTATGGATACGCTGGAGCCGCTAGAGTGGCTGCAATGGGTACTGATCCCAAAGATGCACCAGCTTCTCGACGGTGGCATGCCGCTGCCAACCGGTTTTGCTATCGCTCCGTACTATGAAATGGCGCTGGATGCCGCCCATCCGCTGCGCGCTATCATTCTGCCGCCGCTGGAACAGCTGGATGCCTTCTTCGTGAGCGATGCGCACTGATGCTGGAAATTATTTACCAGGATGAGTGGCTGGTGGCGGTGAATAAGCCCTCCGGTTGGCTGGTTCACCGTAGCTGGCTCGATCGCGATGAAAAAGTGGTGGTGATGCAAACGGTGCGTGACCAGATTGGTCAGCACGTCTTCACTGCCCATCGCCTTGACCGCCCAACCTCCGGCGTACTGCTGATGGGGCTCTCCAGCGAAGCAGGCCGCCTGCTGTCGCAGCAGTTCGAGCAGCACCAGATGCAGAAGCGCTATCACGCCATCGTGCGTGGCTGGCTGACCGACAACGCGGTGCTCGACTACCCGCTGGTGGAAGAGCTCGATAAAATCGCCGATAAGTTTGCCCGCGAAAATAAAGACCCGCAGCCAGCGGTAACCCACTATCGCGGCCTGGCGACGGTGGAAATGCCGGTCGCTACCGGGCGCTACCCGACCACCCGTTACGGGCTGGTAGAGCTGGAGCCGAAAACTGGCCGCAAGCATCAACTGCGTCGCCATCTGGCGCATCTTCGCCACCCGATTCTTGGCGACAGTAAGCACGGCGACCTGCGCCAGAACCGCAGCGCCGCAGAGCATTTTGGCTGCCATCGCCTGATGCTGCACGCCAGCCAGCTCTCGTTAACCCACCCGTTTACCGGCGAGCCGCTGACCATTCGCGCCGGGCTGGATGACGTCTGGATGCAGGCGCTATCACATTTCGGCTGGCGCGGACTTCTCCCCGAGAATGAAAGGGTTGAGTTTGTGGCCGACTCCGGTCAGGATGAAGCTATCGAGAAGTAAACAGGGAGTTAAATCATGGCTGAAGTAGGGATTTTTGTCGGCACCATGTACGGCAATTCGCTGTTGGTGGCCGAAGAAGCGGAAACCATTCTGAGCGGTCTTGGCCATCAGGCGAAGGTATTTGAAGACCCGATGGTCTCCGACTGGGAAAGCTATACCGGAAAGTACGTGCTGGTGGTGACGTCCACCACCGGTCAGGGCGATTTGCCGGATAGCATCGTGCCGCTGTTTAACGATCTGCAGGATATGTATCAGCCCCATCTGCGCTACGGCATTATTGCGCTGGGTGATAGCACCTACGCCAATTTCTGCGGCGGCGGTAAGCGGTTCGACGCGTTGCTGCAAGAACAAGGCGCGCAGCGCATTGGCGACATGCTGATGATCGATGCGTCCGAAGACCCGGAGCCGGAGAGCATCTCCAATCCGTGGGTTGAGCAGTGGGCAACGCTGTTGAAATAAACGCTTTGCTTCAGGCACCGGTACGACAGTGTCGTACCGGCTGCTATTTGTACGTTAGCCATATCATCTGACAATATCCCCTAATAAAATTGTGCATTTGCACGATGAGCTGCCGCTCGCCGCTTCCTATACTGCGTTAAGCCATTCCCTCTTTTTGATAGTGAGAAGCGCAAAGTTGTGCACGCCGTTCTCGCTATCGCCACTGTTAACAAGGATTGCACCATGTCAATTCACGCTTCTACGCCCGTCGTGACGTCTATGCAGGTTATCCCGGTTGCCGGGCATGACAGTATGCTGATGAACCTGAGTGGCGCTCATGCGCCGTTCTTTACTCGTAATATTGTGGTTATCAAAGATAGCGCGGGTCATACGGGAGTAGGGGAGATCCCCGGCGGTGAGAAGATCCGCCTGACTCTTGAAGACGCCATTCCGCTGGTAGTGGGGAAAACGTTGGGCGAGTACAAAAACGTACTGAACGCCGTGCGCAACACCTTCGCCGACCGTGATGCCACCGGCCGCGGCCTGCAAACCTTTGACCTGCGTACCACTATTCACGTGGTGACTGGTATCGAAGCGGCAATGCTGGATCTGTTAGGCCAATATTTGGGCGTGAATGTGGCATCGCTGCTGGGGGAAGGGCAGCAGCGTAGTGAAGTCGAAATGTTGGGCTACCTGTTCTTTATCGGGAACCGCCACGCAACTCCGCTGCCGTATCAAAGCCAGCCGGACGAGAAATGTGACTGGTATCGGCTACGTCATGACGAAGCGATGACTCCGGATGCGGTGGTGCGCCTGGCGGAAGCGGCGTATGAAAAGTACGGCTTCAACGACTTTAAGTTGAAAGGCGGCGTGCTGGCAGGTGAAGAGGAAGCAGAGTCTATCGTGGCGCTGGCAAAACGCTTCCCGCAGGCGCGCGTGACCCTCGACCCGAATGGGGCATGGTCGCTGGACGAAGCGATTAAGATTGGCAAATACCTTAAGGGAACGCTCGCCTACGCCGAGGATCCGTGCGGGGCGGAGCAGGGCTTCTCCGGGCGCGAAATAATGGCCGAATTCCGCCGTGCGACGGGGCTGCCGACGGCGACCAACATGATTGCTACCGACTGGAGACAGATGGGTCATACGTTGGCGCTGCAGTCGGTGGATATTCCGCTGGCGGATCCGCATTTCTGGACCATGCAGGGCTCGGTTCGCGTGGCGCAGATGTGCCATGAGTTCGGCCTGACCTGGGGCTCGCACTCCAATAACCACTTCGATATTTCGCTGGCGATGTTCACCCATGTCGCTGCCGCCGCACCGGGGAAAATTACCGCGATTGATACTCACTGGATCTGGCAGGAAGGTAATCAGCGTCTGACCAAAGAACCGTTTGAAATCAAAGGCGGCATGGTGCAAGTGCCGAACAAACCGGGTCTGGGCGTAGAGCTGGATATGGACCAGGTGATGAAGGCTAACGAGCTGTACAAAAAGCATGGCCTCGGCGCACGCGACGACGCGATGGGAATGCAGTACCTGATCCCAAACTGGACATTTGATAACAAACGTCCCTGCATGGTGCGCTAAGCTGATTGCCGCAAACTCGTATAAGGACAGCCTATGAAGATTGTGATTGCCCCTGATTCCTACAAGGAAAGCCTGAGCGCGCTCGATGTTGCCGGTGCGATAGAAGAGGGTTTTCGCGAGATTTTCCCCGACGCTGAGTACGTCAAGCTGCCGGTTGCTGACGGCGGCGAGGGGACGGTAGAAGCCATGGTGGCGGCAACACAGGGGCAAGTGATTGAGGTTGAAGTGACCGGCCCGTTGGGTTCTCCCGTGTCAGGCTTCTTCGGTATTTCCGGCGATGAGCAATGCGCGTTTATTGAGATGGCGGCGGCCAGCGGCCTGGAAAGCGTGCCGCTCGCGCTGCGCAACCCGCTTCACACCACCTCCAGGGGAACGGGAGAGCTTATTCGCCACGCGCTGGACCGTGGCGTGAGCCGCATTATTATTGGCCTTGGCGGCAGCGCCACTAATGATGGCGGCGCAGGGATGGTGCAAGCGCTGGGAGCAAAGCTGTTGGCGGTAGACGGACAGCCGATTCAACCTGGCGGTGCCGGGCTGGAGACGCTGGCGAGTATTGATATCAGCGGGCTGGATAGCCGGCTGTCGGGCTGTCAGATTGATGTTGCCTGCGATGTCACGAATCCACTTACCGGGGAAGAGGGCGCCTCGGCGGTATTTGGGCCGCAAAAGGGGGCGACGCCGGAGATGGTGGCGTTCCTGGATCGGGCTCTGGCGCACTATGCGACATGTATCCAACGAGATTTAGGCTGCGACGTACTGACGCTAGAGGGCGGCGGCGCGGCGGGAGGAATGGGGGCCGCGTTGTCCGCGTTCTGCGGCGCAACGCTGCGGCCCGGCATTGAGATTGTCACCGAGGCATTGCATCTTGATGCGCTGGTGGCGGATGCCAGTCTGGTGATTACCGGTGAAGGGCGGATGGATAGCCAGACGATTCACGGCAAAGTGCCAGTGGGCGTGGCGAAGGTGGCGAAACGCTACGGTATCCCGGTGATTGGCATTGCTGGCAGCCTGACGCCGGACGTCGGCGTGGTGCATCAGCACGGGATTGGTGCGGTATTCAGCGTGATGTATCGCATTTGCACGCTGGAGGAGGCGCTAGCGGAAGCGGGGGAGAACGTACGAATGGCGGCGCGGAATATTGCGGCGGTCATTAAGCTAGGGCAGGCGCTGTAGGTTGCCCCGGGGTCGCTTGCGCTCGCCCGGGCTACCAATCAAATGTAGCCCGGCCAAGCGAAGCGCCGCCGGGATCTGCACCTACCCCAACATTTTCCGGGTTTCCCGGGTCACATTGTCCATCTCATCTAACAGCTCCAGCAGCTCCGGTTCCAGCTCTTCCGCCACCGTGCCGCTGCGCAGCTGGCTCTCTATCAGATGACACAAATGCTTAAGACGCGGCACGCCGCTGTAGCCGCAGCTACCGTGCAGTTTATGAATCGTATCGACCAGATTTTCTGGCTGCTCGCCAACCAGCTGTTCTTCCACTTTGTTACGCACTTCCGGCAGGAAGGCGACCAGCATTTGCAGCATTTCGCGCGCCAGGTCGGGCTTATAGGCCGCCTGACGCAGCGCCAGCTGCCAGTCGAGCGTGGCGTTCAGATCGACCGGCGGTTCAATGGGTTCGGCGTTCACCGGACGAGGGACCACGTTCACGCCGGGCTTATAGCGCAGCAGTAAATCATGTAACCGGTTCTCTTCAATCGGCTTCGCCAGATAGTCGTTCATACCGGCGGTCAGCAGTTTCTCGCGTTGCCCAGCAAGGGCGTGGGCGGTGACGGCAATCACCGGCGTTTGCTGCTGGTGAGGAAGCTGGCGTATCAGCTCGCAGGCGCGAATGCCGTCGATATCTGGCATCTGAATATCCATCAGAATCAGATCGAACTTCATCTGCTTGGCGCACTCAACGGCCTGGTGGCCGCTTTCGCAAAGCTCTACGTGCTGCACCTGATCGTCTAACAGCGCGCCAATCAGCTTCAGGTTGGCCGGGTTATCGTCCACCGCCATGACCGTCATCGGCAGGCGATGTTCGGTATGTGGAACGGCAATCTGAGAAGACGTGCTGAGGCTAAATTCCAGCAGCACCGGCATCAGTCGGGTAATGGTCAGCGGCTTCAACAGACAGGCTGATGCCCCGTCCTTCTTCAGCGCTTCTGCATCGACCTGCGCGTGGCACGGCAGCGCCAGCACCAGGTGATCGGTCATATTCAGCGCCATGCTCAGCTTCTCGCGGTGAATAGTCAGGTCGCGAACGGAGACCGGCACGGCAACCAGCAGAATGTCGTAAAACTCGGCTGGCAGCGCGGCAATGCTGACGGCGTAGACCACCTCCAGCGGGGTAGAGGCGAGCATGTCCAGCGTGGCTTGCGCCGCGGCGGCGTTAGCCTCCACGTAGGCAATGCGTTTGCCCTTCAGGCTGCTGGTATCAGGCCCATCGGTAATCACGTTCGGGTTCAGATCGAGGTTGATATTAAACCAGAACGTGGAACCGCGATTTGGCTGGCTATGGAAGGAGATATCTCCCCCCATCTCGCGCACCAGTTTCTGGGTGATAACCAGCCCCAGCCCGGTGCCCCCATGGCGTCGGGAGATACTGGCATCCGCCTGACGGAAGGCCTGGAACAGACGGGACTGATCGCGCTCTGGAATACCAATCCCGGTATCGCGGATCTGCACTTCAATCTGCACTTTGTTATTGCTAACGGCGCGCTGCTCAACCAGCACGTCGATATTACCGTTTTCGGTAAACTTGATGGCGTTCCCCACCAGGTTGGTGATCACCTGCTGCAGACGCAGCGGGTCGCCGATGACGTTATCCGGTACGTCGTTCTTAATATTGAGCGTCAGCTCCAGCCCTTTATCGTGGGCCGAGTGTGCCAGCAGGGTGACCACTTCATCAAGAGAGTTACGCAGCGGGAAGGGAATGCTTTCCAGCAGCAGCTTACCGGCTTCCAGCTTCGAGAAGTCGAGCACGTCGTTGATGATGGCCAGCAGGTTGTTGGCCGAACGCTCGATGGTGTTGAGGTGGTCGCGCTGGGTTGGGTTTAGCTCGGTTTTGAGCGTCAGGCGGGTAAAGCCGATCACCCCGTTAAGCGGCGTACGCAGCTCATGCGACATGTTGGCCAGGAACTCGGACTTGATACGCGCGGCTTCCTGCGCGCGCTTTTTCGCCAGGTCCAGCTCCACGTTCTGGATCTCCATCTGCTCCAGCGTTTCTCGTAGGTCAGAAGTGGCCTGGTCGACGTTATGCTGCATCTCCTCGTGATAGGCGGCGAGCGACATGGCCATCGAGTTGATGCCATTTTTCAGCATATCCAGCTCGCCAAGCATAAAGCCTTCAACGCGGCTGTCGAGCTGCCCTCGTCGGATACGGTCAACGGTATTCACCATGTTGCGAATTGGCCCCGTGACGTCCTGCATCAGCCGCCAGCCGAAGATCAGCGCAATACCAATACAGAACAGCATCATCACGCTGGAGATGAAAATCTCTTTGTACTGCTGGAGCCGCACCGATTTTAGATCCAGTTCCAGCGCGACGTAGCCCAACATGTTGATCGGCGTTTTGGCATCCGACTGCGGCGACTCGTCCGGCGAATAATGCTCGGAGATTATCGGCGTGCGCAGAATCATGATATCGCCAAGCCGCGTGACGCTTAGCCTTCGGGGAAACGCCGTGCCGTGCGGTAGCTGCAGCTCGCTGGGATCCAGCTGATAGTTCGAGGTGACGAACAGCTTGTTGTGCTCATCGTAAACGGAAATGGCGCGCACAATATCGGAATGACGGCGATGCAGCAAGCTGATCAATTGGCCGATCGACTCGCGATTTTGCAAATTCATACCATATTCACTGGAGACGGCGAGCGGTTCAATAATGCTGGCACCGGCGTCTTCCAGCTGACGCTGCAGGTCGTTATAGCGGTGTACGACGAAGAAGATACTGAGCAATAAACCGATGAGTACGGTCGGCGCCAGGATCAAAATCATCATTCTTGCACGCAGGCTGTAGTTGGTCATGGAGGTCCGTTGTGGGAGAATCAGGGCAATATTTTTGATTGAGAACAATCTCTACGATGGCGCAATTCTACTCTGCAAAACGGCGCGTGACGACGCGCCAGATCATAACCGTGACAGTCAGCAGTCTTGACCCCTTCGGGCAAGGAGTGGCGCGCCACAACGGTAAAGCATTATTCATCAATGGGTTATTGCCAGATGAAAGCGCGGAAGTGACCCTGACGGAAGATAAAAAACAGTACGCGCGCGGGCAGGTAAAACGCCGTCTGACCACCAGTTCCGAGCGTGAAACCCCGCGCTGCCCGCATTTTGGCGTCTGCGGTGGCTGTCAGCAGCAGCATGCTGCCGTTGCACTACAACAGCGCAGCAAGCGCGAGGCGTTGAACCGGTTAATGAAGCACGACGTGGATGAAGTTATCTCGGGCGACCCCTGGGGATACCGCCGTCGGGCGCGGCTGAGCGTGAATTATCAGCCTAAAACGCAAAAATTGCAGATGGGTTTTCGCAAAGCGAATTCGAACGACATTGTCGATGTGGTGCAATGCCCTGTTTTGGTGCCCAATCTTGAGGCGCTGTTGCCCGGTGTACGGGAATGCCTGGAGAGCCTGAAGGGAAAACGCCAGCTCGGACACGTTGAACTGGTCAGTGCCGACAACGGTCCGCTGATGGTGCTGCGCCATACGGCGGCGCTCTCGGATGAAGATAAAGAAAAACTGGAACGCTTTTCGCATTCTTCCGGCGTTGCGCTTTATCTGGCGCCGGAAAGCGAGATACTTGAACGCGTGACCGGCGAGGAGCCCTGGTATTCGTCAGACGGGCTACGCTTAACCTTCAGCCCGCGCGATTTTATTCAGGTAAACGACGGTGTGAATCAGCAGATGGTTGCAACGGCGTTGTCGTGGCTCGATATACAGTCAACCGACCGTGTACTGGATCTGTTCTGCGGAATGGGGAATTTTACCCTGCCACTGGCCACCCGCGCGCAAAGCGTCGTCGGCGTTGAAGGCGTCCCGGCGCTGGTGGCGAAAGGGCGGGAAAACGCCGCGCTGAACCACCTGGAGAATGTCACCTTCTTCCACGAGAATCTGGAAGATGATGTAACACTTCAGGCGTGGGCGAAACACGGTTTTGACAAAGTTTTACTCGATCCTGCCCGTGCTGGCGCACCGGGCGTGATGCAGCATGTTATAAAATTAGCGCCAACGCGGGTGGTATACGTTTCCTGTAACCCGGCGACGCTGGCGCGCGATAGCGAGGCGTTGTTGAATGCGGGGTACCAAATTCAGCGTATGGCAATGCTTGATATGTTCCCGCACACTGGGCACCAGGAATCTATGGTGCTGTTTGAGCGTAGGTAATAACGGTGGCTTGTCGACTTCGACAGGCCGGTCCCTGAAAGGAGAGGACAATGGTTGCGGTAAGAAGTGCACATCTCAATAAAGCTGGTGAATTTGACCCACAAAAATGGATCGCAAGTCTGGGAATTTCCAGCCAGCAGTCGTGTGAACGCTTAGCCGAGACCTGGGATTATTGTCGCCGCCAGACCGTAGGACATGATGACGCCGAACTGATGCTGTGGCGCGGCGTGGAGATGGTTGAAATCCTCTCTACGCTGAGTATGGATAACGACACGCTGAGAGCCGCGCTGCTGTTTCCGTTAGTAGACGCTAACGTTGTCAGTGAAGAAGTGCTGAGCGAAAGCGCCGGTCAATCCGTCGTGACTCTGATTCACGGCGTGCGCGACATGGCGGCTATTCGCCAACTGAAAGCCACCCATACCGATGCGGTCTCCTCCGAGCAGGTGGATAACGTCCGCCGCATGCTGCTGGCGATGGTGGATGATTTCCGCTGCGTGGTTATCAAGCTTGCCGAACGTATTGCCCACCTGCGCGAAGTGAAGGATGCGCCGGAAGATGAACGCGTGCTGGCGGCTAAAGAATGTACCAACATCTATGCGCCGCTGGCTAACCGCTTAGGCATCGGCCAGCTCAAATGGGAGCTGGAAGATTACTGCTTCCGTTATCTGCACCCGGCAGAGTACAAGCGTATCGCGAAGCTGCTGCATGAGCGTCGTATTGACCGCGAGCACTACATTTCCGATTTCGTCGGCCATCTGCGCAGCGAAATGAAGACCGAAGGCGTGAAGGCCGAAGTGTACGGTCGCCCGAAACACATCTACAGCATCTGGCGCAAAATGCAGAAAAAACACCTCGCTTTTGACGAGCTGTTTGACGTGCGTGCGGTGCGTATCGTCGCGGAGCGTTTGCAGGACTGCTACGCCGCGCTGGGGATAGTGCACACTCACTATCGCCACCTGCCAGATGAGTTCGATGACTACGTCGCAAACCCGAAACCAAACGGCTACCAGTCCATCCATACGGTGGTATTAGGGCCGGGCGGCAAAACGGTTGAAATCCAGATTCGTACCAAACAGATGCACGAAGACGCCGAGCTGGGCGTCGCCGCGCACTGGAAATACAAAGAGGGTACTGGCACGGCGAGCGGCCCACGCTCCGGACACGAAGATCGTATCGCCTGGCTGCGTAAGCTGATTGCGTGGCAGGAAGAGATGGCCGACTCCGGCGAAATGCTCGACGAGGTGCGCAGCCAGGTCTTCGACGACCGCGTGTATGTGTTTACGCCAAAAGGCGACGTGGTGGACCTTCCGGCAGGCTCTACGCCGCTGGACTTCGCCTATCACATTCACAGCGACGTCGGCCACCGCTGCATCGGCGCCAAGATTGGCGGGCGCATTGTGCCGTTCACCTATCAGCTGCAGATGGGCGACCAGATTGAAATCATCACCCAGAAGCAGCCAAACCCGAGCCGCGACTGGCTGAATCCGAACCTCGGTTACGTGACGACCAGTCGCGGACGTTCGAAAATCCACGCCTGGTTCCGTAAACAGGACAAGGACAAGAACGTGCTGGCCGGGCGGCAGATCCTCGACGATGAGCTGGAGCATCTGGGCATCAGCCTCAAGGAAGCCGAGAAGCACCTGCTGCCGCGCTACAACTTTAACGACGTGGAAGAGCTGCTGGCGGCCATCGGCGGCGGTGACATTCGCCTCAACCAGATGGTGAATTTCCTGCAGGCGCAGTTCAATAAGCCGAGCGCCGCCGAGCAGGACGCCGCCGCGCTGAAACAGCTTCAGCAGAAGACGTATACGCCGCAGAACCGCAGCAAAGATAACGGCCGCGTCGTGGTGGAAGGTGTCGGTAACCTGATGCACCACATTGCGCGCTGCTGTCAGCCGATTCCCGGCGACGAGATTGTTGGCTTTATCACCCAGGGGCGCGGGATTTCCGTGCACCGGGCGGACTGCGAACAGCTGGCGGAACTGCAGTCGCACGCGCCGGAGCGCATCGTTGATGCCGTCTGGGGTGAAAGCTACTCGGCGGGCTACTCGCTGGTGGTGCGCGTTCAGGCCAACGATCGCAGCGGCCTGCTGCGCGATATCACCACCATTCTCGCCAACGAGAAGGTGAACGTGCTGGGCGTGGCCAGCCGTAGCGATACCAAACAGCAGATGGCGACCATCGACATGACCATCGAAATCTACAACCTGCAGGTGCTGGGCCGCGTGCTTGGCAAACTGAACCAGGTGCCGGATGTGATCGACGCCCGTCGACTGCACGGCGGTTAATGTTCTTTTTACCCTCTCCCAATGGGGGAGGGTAACACTCTCTTTTTGCAAGGAATCATCATGACTCAAATCGACCGACTGCTCGGCATCATGCAGCGCCTGCGTGACCCGGAAAACGGCTGCCCGTGGGATAAAGAGCAGACGTTTAGCACCATCGCCCCTTACACGCTGGAAGAGACATACGAAGTGCTTGACGCTATTGCGCGCGAAGATTTTGACGACCTGCGCGGCGAACTGGGCGACCTGCTGTTCCAGGTGGTGTTTTACGCGCAGATGGCCCAGGAAGAGGGGCGCTTTGATTTCAACGATATTTGCGCCGCTATCAGCGACAAGCTGGAGCGTCGCCACCCGCACATCTTCGGCGACGCCAGCGCCGAAAACAGCCAGGAAGTGTTGACCCGGTGGGAGAAAATCAAAACCGCTGAACGGGCAGAGAAAGCGCAGCACTCCGCGCTGGACGATATCCCACGTGCTTTCCCGGCGCTGATGCGGGCGCACAAAATCCAGAAACGCTGCTCGGCCGTTGGCTTTGACTGGACCACGCTTGGCCCGGTGCTCGATAAAGTCTACGAAGAGATCGACGAAGTCATGGACGAAGCCAGGCAGGCGGTGGTCGACGAGGCTAAACTGGAAGAAGAGGTGGGCGACCTGCTGTTTGCCACCGTTAACCTGTCTCGCCATTTAGGGGTAAAAGCAGAGACCGCATTGCAGAAGGCGAACGAAAAATTTGAGCGCCGTTTCCGCGAAGTTGAGCGGATTGTCGCCGCGCGTGGCCTGGAAATGACCGGTGTGGATCTCGATGTGATGGAAGAAGTTTGGCAGCAGGTAAAACGGCAGGAATCTGATCTCTAAAGAATTTTTGTGGGAAAGGGCGAAAAGTGCGAAATCTTAAATGACAAGCGCTTGATTTGCGTCAAAAACTTTTACCCCAAAGGGGCTATTTTCTCACTCCCCATGTTTGTTTCTGCGGCGATTGAGGAGCGAGAATGAAAGTTTGTGGCGCTCGCCATGTTCGGGTATACTACTTTCCCGTCTTGGTTATTCCATCGTTTCACCCTAACTTCTCAGGTCCAGCATGACAACGAACTATATTTTTGTGACCGGCGGGGTCGTATCCTCTCTGGGTAAAGGCATTGCCGCAGCATCCCTGGCAGCCATTCTTGAAGCCCGTGGCCTCAACGTGACCATGATGAAACTGGATCCGTATATTAACGTCGATCCTGGCACCATGAGCCCGATCCAACACGGGGAAGTGTTCGTTACCGAAGACGGCGCTGAAACCGACCTGGACCTGGGTCACTATGAGCGCTTCATTCGTACCAAAATGACTCGCCGTAATAACTTCACTACCGGCCGTATCTACTCAGATGTCCTGCGCAAAGAGCGCCGTGGCGACTATCTGGGCGCAACCGTGCAGGTTATCCCACACATCACTAACGCGATCAAAGAACGCGTCCTCGCCGGTGGCGAAGGTCATGATGTGGTGCTGGTTGAAATCGGCGGTACCGTTGGTGATATCGAATCTCTGCCATTCCTGGAAGCGATTCGTCAGCTGGCCGTGGATATCGGTCGTGAAAACGCGCTGTTCATGCACCTGACTCTGGTGCCATATATGGCAGCCGCGGGCGAAGTCAAAACCAAACCGACTCAGCACTCCGTGAAAGAGCTGCTGTCCATCGGTATTCAGCCAGATATTCTGATCTGTCGCTCCGATCGTGCGGTTCCGGCCAACGAACGTGCAAAAATTGCATTGTTCTGCAACGTGCCAGAAAAAGCCGTTATTTCAATGAAAGACGTCGATTCCATTTATAAAATTCCAGGCCTGTTGAAATCTCAGGGGCTGGACGATTATATTTGTAAACGATTCAGCTTGAACTGCCCGGAAGCAAACCTGGCCGAATGGGAACAGGTTATCTTCGAAGAAGCGAACCCGGCAGGCGAAGTCACGATTGGTATGGTCGGCAAGTACATTGAACTGCCAGATGCTTATAAATCGGTGATTGAAGCGCTGAAACACGGTGGCCTGAAAAACCGCGTAACCGTTAACATCAAGCTGATTGATTCGCAGGATGTGGAAACGCGCGGCGTCGAAATTCTGAAAGATTTGGATGCTATCCTGATCCCTGGCGGCTTCGGCTACCGTGGTGTTGAAGGTAAGATCGCTACCGCACGCTATGCGCGTGAAAACAAAATTCCTTATCTGGGCATCTGCCTGGGTATGCAGGTTGCGCTGATCGAATTCGCGCGTAACGTTGCAGGCATGGAAAACGCCAACTCTACGGAATTTGTGCCAGACTGTAAGTACCCGGTTGTGGCGCTCATTACCGAATGGCGTGATGAAGATGGCAATGTCGAAGTTCGTACTGAAAAGAGCGATCTCGGCGGTACAATGCGCCTTGGTGCGCAGCAGTGCCAGCTTAGCGATGACAGCCTGGTCCGCCAGATGTACGGCGAGCCAACGATCGTTGAGCGTCACCGTCACCGCTATGAAGTCAACAACATGTTGTTGAAACCAATTGAAGCTGCAGGTCTGCGCGTTGCGGGCCGTTCCGGGGATGATCAGTTGGTCGAGATCATCGAAGTTCCGAACCACCCGTGGTTCGTTGCTTGTCAGTTCCATCCGGAGTTTACTTCCACGCCGCGTGATGGGCACCCGCTGTTTGCTGGCTTCGTGAAAGCCGCAAGCGAGTACCAGAAGCGCCAGAAGTAAGAAAAGTTAGAACGGCAACGCCCCACGAGGGGCGTTGTTTGTCTGGAGTTTTAGTTTAACTTGTACTGAGGAAAACCTAATGTCCAAAATCGTTAAAATCATCGGTCGTGAAATCATCGACTCCCGTGGTAACCCGACTGTTGAAGCAGAAGTACACCTGGAAGGTGGTTTCGTCGGTATGGCAGCAGCGCCGTCAGGTGCTTCTACTGGTTCCCGCGAAGCACTGGAACTGCGTGATGGCGACAAATCTCGCTTCATGGGTAAAGGCGTACTGAAAGCTGTTGGTGCGGTAAACGGCCCAATCGCTCAGGCTCTGCTGGGTAAAGATGCTAAAGATCAGGCTGGCATCGACAAGATCATGATCGATCTGGACGGTACTGAGAACAAATCCAACTTCGGCGCGAACGCAATCCTGGCCGTATCTCTGGCAAACGCCAAAGCAGCAGCTGCTGCTAAAGGTCTGCCACTGTACGCTCACATCGCTGAACTGAACGGCACCCCAGGCAAATACTCCATGCCAGTTCCGATGATGAACATCATCAACGGCGGCGAGCACGCTGACAACAACGTCGACATTCAGGAATTCATGATTCAGCCAGTTGGCGCGAAATCCCTGAAAGAAGCTGTACGTATGGGTTCCGAAGTGTTCCATAACCTGGCTAAAGTTCTGAAAGCTAAAGGTATGAACACTGCAGTGGGTGACGAAGGCGGCTACGCTCCTAACCTGGGTTCCAACGCTGAAGCTCTGGCTGTTATCGCTGAAGCGGTTAAAGCAGCTGGCTACGAGCTGGGCAAAGACATCACTCTGGCGATGGACTGTGCAGCTTCTGAATTCTACAAAGACGGTAAATACGTTCTGGCTGGCGAAGGCAACAAAGCATTCACCTCCGAAGAGTTCACTCACTTCCTGGAAGAACTGACCAAACAGTACCCAATCGTCTCCATCGAAGATGGCCTGGACGAATCTGACTGGGCTGGTTTCGCATACCAGACCAAAGTACTGGGCGACAAAATCCAGCTGGTTGGTGACGATCTGTTCGTAACCAACACCAAGATCCTGAAAGAAGGCATCGAAAAAGGCATCGTTAACTCCATCCTGATCAAATTCAACCAGATCGGTTCCCTGACCGAAACTCTGGCTGCGATCAAAATGGCGAAAGACGCTGGCTACACTGCTGTCATCTCTCACCGTTCTGGCGAAACTGAAGACGCTACCATCGCTGACCTGGCTGTTGGTACCGCTGCAGGCCAGATCAAAACTGGTTCTATGAGCCGTTCTGACCGCGTTGCTAAGTACAACCAGCTGATTCGTATCGAAGAAGCTCTGGGTGAACAAGCGCCGTACAACGGTCGTAAAGAGATCAAAGGTCAGGCATAAGCCTGTATTTTAACTCTTAAGTAAAAACCCGCTACGGCGGGTTTTTTTATGTCTTTAATTTATTTTTTATTGAATATTCTAATGTTCGATTTGATCTTTATCACTTTGTTATTATTTCACAAGGAGTAATTTAATAATGTGATTACTTAGTTATATGTGTTTTTTATATTTATGCTTAATAAGCAATAGGACTATTGAATGGATAATGAATTGGAAGGCATACTGGCGAAAGCGGGTATGAAAAAAAAGGATGCTGCTATTCTGATTAAGCTCGCAAAAGTGAAAAAAATCAGCTTAGGTCGGGCATTTTTTCTCTACGCCTGGAAATATTATGCCTGGACTGTTGCTTTACTATTAGCATTAATTTTCGCATCATTTTCTGATGGTATAGAGTTTTTTATAGTAAACATTCTTTTCTGTGTTGTTGTAGCTCTTATTTCGCTCTTCTTTACACCATTTTTCATAAATTTAATTTGGAGTATTAAAATTCAAGCTAAATTGTTCGGGAAATAACAGGGGGTTATTTGAGTAGTTATGGATTAATGAATTTACAACGCGAAAAAGAAAAAATATATAAACTCGTTTTTGAAATTGGTTTTTTATATTTACGTGATAGTCACCTACGCTCCGAGTTTATGGCAGAGGAACATCGACTCGTTAATAGTTATATTAACGATTATCAACATAGTAGATTGGATTTTGCTGGAGCAATGCAATGTTTACAAAAGCACTATCAAATTCTAAGTAAGTCCCATACTCAGTTACAAATGGGGAGTGTGAAATTATACGCAATAGTTGAACGGGAAAAAGAAAGGCATTCTACACTTACCATAACATTAAAACGAGTTGGATTTATTAGTGGCGGAATGCAAGTTATCGGTGGCTTTGGTTTATGTAAAGCAAGCATTGGTGCTGCCTGTAAAAGTTATGGAATTCCTTTAATGATGCAGGGAAGTGAGAATGTTTGGGAAAATGGTTATTATTTATTATATCATGAAGATCCCAAAAAAATGCCTTTGCGCGATACCTATCGCCAGACTGCAAAGCTTTTAGGCGGGGATGACAAGGATGGTGATATTGCTTTTTCAGCGGGAGATCTTGTTCTTTCTTTCGGCTCAGCCTCAACGCTTACGCTGAGAACAGATTCGTGGAAATTATTCCGCAACATACAGGAAGATTATATTCGTAGCTGGAGAACACTGGGGGTTGTTGGGGGGACTAGTGAGTTAACCGGTGATGTAGTTAGTGGATTAACTATTTATCAACTTCTTGGTGGCGAAAATACTAATTGGGTTGAATTAAGGGAATGAGGCGATGCTTTTCAAAATATATGATCGGAGTGATGCTTCTTTAATTGAAAGTATTAAACTTGCGGGTTTAAGTGAATATAAAGCGCAGAGACTCATTCATTTTGCCAATGAGAAAAAAATCAATATACAAAAAGCCTATTTATTAACGGATGCAAGTATCATTAAGATTGATATCATTCTGTTTTTTGTTATGTCTTTTTTTATATTATCAATTTCAAAAAGAGACCCAAGTGAACTATGGGCATTTTTTTTAATATTCGGGTTGGTTTTTTTTGCTATGGAATTAACCTGTAGGTTCCATAAAGATTATTTTGAGATTTGGAAGGTTTATATTAAATTACGAGGGGTTTAAATTATTGGTCTTGTGTTATATTACTTTGTTTGGATGCCGGATAGTGTTTCTGCATGGTTTAACTATTTCAATTGATGGCTATTATGAATGACGGTATAAATACAATGCGAGTGAACGTTGGAATGAAAGGGGAAATAATCGTTTCTTGCTTAAGTTAGTGATAAAGAAAAATTAGAAGAACGTTAGAAATGCTGTGTCATATCCAGTAATATAAAAACAAAAAGGAATAACACATATCCCAGTCCTCCGATTTAAACAAAGAACTTAAAGCATTTTAGTCGGGTCAGGCATTAACGAGTAAGTGGGGTATTGTCACAGCACGAATCAAGCAGTTAACCGAAGCTGCTCTGGCCGCTGAATTCTACTCCTGTCTGGCCCAGGATGTTAAAGCTAATCGTAAAAATGGCTACGGCAAAAAGTAATGCCAGCCAGTTGCTTAACTAGCTGGCATTACGGCCCTCGGGCTACTTAAAATCGACCGCCATCTGCTGCGGGATGGTCAGCCCGCGAGTGGTCTGCACGCAGCGGTCAATATAGTCAGTAAAGCGAGGGGGTTTTGGCATCCCCATACTCAACAGTTTGTCGTTACTAAAGCGCACGTTCAGCGTGGCGAAAGCCCCGTACAGACGCATTGCCTTCAGCATCAGACGTTCATTGCACGGGCCGAAAATGGTTTTCAGCTCGCGGCGCATTTTGACCAGCGTTTCGTAGCTCACCTGGGCGTACTTATCGCCCACCGGCGCTTGCTCCAGCGCGGAAGCCATGGCGTTGTCGATATCGGCAAAGCGGACGCTGTTCTCTTCACCGGCTGAAATATGCACCACTTCTCCCTGAGCGACCGTTGCCGTCAGCAGCATAAGCAGCGCGCTGGCGCAGTAATCTACCGGGATCACGTCGATGCGGTCTTCCATAGAGCACATGAATTTTTGCAGCATCAACCCCATGCTGAAGACCCAGAAAATGCTGCTGGAAGGCTGGCAGCCGTGATGGGTGTGGCCCACGACGATAGAAGGGCGGGCAATCACCAGCGGTAACGTGGGTAGCTGCTGCTGCATCAGCTGTTCGATGGTGGATTTGGAGTGCGTGTACTCCACCAGATGTTCAGCGCGTTCACGGAACTCTGCGCTTTCAGCCACCAGAGAATCCGGTTCAGGCGAGCAGGACATGGCCGTGCCGACGTGCAGGAAGCGCTGTAACCCCTCGACCTTCGCCATACGGTGGGCAAACTGCAGTGTGCCTTCTACGTTCACTTTCCAGATCAGCGGGTTGCTGCCGAATGACGCGACGGCGGCGCAGTTCAGCACGTGAGTTACACTGTCCAGGCGTGCATCATTGAGAAAACTCTCCGGGGAGGCTAAGTCACCGAGCAGGATATTGCGCGGGGTGATCTTCGCTAGCTTCACTTCGTCGATATTGAATTTACGTAAGTTCTCCTTAACCCTTGCGACAGCGGCGTCACCGTTATCCGCACGAACTAAAAGCAGTAAATTAACGCCGCTATGGCTATTGAGGATTGCTTCCAGTGCCGCGCCGCCCAGAAAACCGGTAACGCCTGTGATTAATAGTGTATTCATGAATACTGTCTCGTCATGGTTGGTTTGCGGATTCTAGGATCGGAAAAGTAAACGGCGGTTAAATAAAGAAGTGAGCAATAATGGAGGGGCTTAAGCTTATTTTAAGGTTACAGGCTAGCGCGGATTAAATTGGACAATTTGATATTTAAAAAGATTCAATAAATTTTATGGTGTCGCGTATCATGTTGTTTTTAATGAATATATTAAACTAATGATTATGTCTAAACTGTAAAAATAAACATTTCTTGTTACATCAAAAATGGGCTGATAAAAGAAAGAAAAATAATCCGTAGTGGGCTGCACTACGGATTATTTATAAAAGATATTTTTAATAAGGCTTAGATAATCAAATCGAGTAATAATACAATTAACAGACCGACAACGGAGTTAGTTAATTCTAAAAGCCCCCAGGTTTTGAAGGTATCTTTAATCGACAGCCCAAAATACTCTTTGAATAACCAGAAGGCGGCATCATTGACGTGGGTCAGCGTGTTGCTCCCTGAAGCGGTCGCCAACACCATTAGCGCTGGATCAACATTAAAAGTGGTAATCATTGGCCCCACAATACCTGCAGCGGTAATGGCAGAGACGGTGCCCGCACCGGTAGCCAGACGCAGCAGCACGGTAATAAACCACGCCATAATCAACGGCGAAACGGAAGAGGTTCGCATCATATCAGCGATGTAATCACCCACGCCGGTATCCATGATGATTTGCTTGAACGCACCGCCTGCGCCGATGATAAAGACCACTAACGCCACTTTTTCGATAGCCGTTGAGTAGGAGCTCATCACCTCGGTCATTGATTTGCCACGCGCGGTACCAAAGGCGTAGAGCGCAACCAGAACGGCTATCAGCATGCTGACCTGTGCGCTACCGATAAAGTTCAGGAAAGAGGTGATACCCGCATTGGCCGGAATAAACAGCTTAATCACGGTAACGCCGGTGATGATAATCGCCGGGATCAGTGGTACCAGCAGGCTGGTGGCGAACGACGGCATTTCGTCATCGCGGAAAACTTTTTGTGATTCCAGCAGCTGCGGGATAGGGCGCTCAAGGTTGCCCAGCAGTTTTGGCAGCAGAATACCGGAGCAAATCACCGTTGGAATCGCAACGATAATCCCGTAGATATAGACCATCCCCATATCGGCGTGGAAGGCAGCGACCAGCGCCGTTGGGCCCGGCTGCGGTGGGAATAGACTATGCGCGGTGGTTGCTGCTGCTACCATGGTGATGCCAAGTTTCAGGAACGGGATTTTTGCCTCACGTGCAATGCTGATAACCAGCGGCGCAAGGATCAGGAAGGCAACTTCGTAGAACATGGCCAGGCCGAAGATCAGCCCGATAACCATAATGGCCCACTGCACTTTCTTCGGCCCAAAACTATTGAGCAGCGTCGAAGAGACGCGCTGGGCGGCACCGGAATCCACCATCAATTTACCGAGGATCGCCCCGAACAGAATGATGAGTGCCAGATGCCCCAGAGTGCTTCCCACACCGGCCTCGATCGACTTGCCGATCGCTTCCAGCGGCAACCCTTCGCAGATCCCTACAAAAATAGCCGCCAGCAACAGAGCCAGCATGCCATTGATCTTAAATTTCATATTGAGAATAAGTAGCAGTACCACGCCCAGGGCGACCCAGATCACCGGCAAGGCTTCAGCAAACGCGTTCATCCATTTTCCTTGTCAAAATTTATAATTGGTATGATATGTAGCCAGCGAAGGATATTACCTATACAAATGTGTCATACCAATTTGATTGACATAGCAACATGTTAAACGGTGAAGCCCGGCAAAAGATTGATGTAATGAAATTGTTAATTTCATAAAAATAAGCTGATTCATCACAGAAAAGAGTGACGTGGTATCCAGGCCAAAGGTATGGAAGTGGTTGCGCAATAAGTGCGAGGGATAGTTGGCGCGAAGTATGCAATAATAACGGTTTACCACTACTGAAGAGTTGATGATGCAGTACCCGATTAACGAGATGTTCCAGACCCTGCAGGGTGAAGGTTATTTTACTGGCGTCCCCGCCATTTTTATTCGTTTACAGGGATGCCCGGTAGGCTGTGCCTGGTGTGATACCAAACATACCTGGGAAAAGCTTAGCGATCGGGAAGTTTCTCTGTTCAGTATTCTGGCGAAAACCAAAGAGAGCGACAAATGGGGCGCGGCGGGCAGCGAAGACCTGCTGGCAA
Organism: Kluyvera sp. CHPC 1.2972; assembly: GCF_036759925.1. Classification (NCBI taxonomy): domain Bacteria; kingdom Pseudomonadati; phylum Pseudomonadota; class Gammaproteobacteria; order Enterobacterales; family Enterobacteriaceae; genus Kluyvera; species Kluyvera sp. CHPC 1.2972. Next base: position 43,064 of record NZ_JAPKIB010000005.1, read on the forward strand.
TTATTGGCCGCCAGGGGTGGACCGCGCGCCACGTGGTGATCACCGGCGGTGAACCCTGCATCCATGATTTAACGCCGCTTACGGCGCTGTTCGAGCAAAATGGCTACAGCTGCCAGATTGAAACCAGCGGTACCCATGAAGTGCGTTGCACACCGGGTACTTGGGTGACCGTATCGCCGAAGGTGAATATGCGCGGCGGCTATGACGTGCTGTCGCAGGCACTGGAGCGTGCCGATGAAATCAAACATCCGGTAGGCCGCGTGCGTGATATTGAAGCGTTGGACGAGCTGCTGGAAACGCTGAGCGATGACAAACCGCGCATTATTGCGCTGCAGCCAATCAGCCAGAAAGATGATGCCACCCGCCTGTGCATTGAAACCTGCATTGCGCGCAACTGGCGCCTGTCGATGCAGACGCACAAATATCTGAATATTGCCTGACAAGATTCGTAGCCCGGACGAGGCACATCGCGCCGACTCCGGGGAATTCCCTGCGTCGCGTTGCTCGGCCGGGCGACGTTAAGCGTTATTTCGCCGCGTCGTTCATCACTTTCGAGAAGGTATCCATCGGGCAGAAACCGTTGGCATCCACCGGGCAGCCTTTCAGCGACAGCGTGACGCGCTGCGGCGGTGTCTTCAGCGTCAGCGTATCGGCGTTACGCAGCTGATCGGCGCTCTGATAAACATACTCAATCTTCATCAATTCCCGATTCGCTTTTGTATCATGCCAGCGCTGGAAGACAATTTTCCCGCCAATCGGCGTGCGCTCGTACTGTCCCGGCAGCGTGTAGGCGTCGAAATCAAGCGCCGTCAGTAGTGAGGCAATATTCGAGTCGTGTCCTACCAGCACGGTGATTTTTGGCGTTTTTGCCGCCTCGGTCACCAGCGCATTATCGATATATTTCACCAGTGGTTTCGCCACGTTGCGCGCCACCTCCGGCGAAGTGAACAGGCTGTCCTGATAGCCGTTTTTCAGCTGTGAAAGCAGGCGCCACTGCTGGTCGGTTTTAATTTCACCCCAGGCCACCTGGTCCAGCGGGAAACCTTCGTAATATTGCAGCGTGAACGCATCAACCAGCGAGTTACCTATCGCCAGCGGCCCCTTAACGCCAGGCTCTTTCTGGTAATTGGCGCTAAAGCTGTCTTTCGCTTCGGTCAGTGAGCACTGCTGTTTTTCTTTGCAGGATGGAGAATCCTGATAGCGGGCAATCTGTGACAGCAGCTTGTAGCTCTCGTCGAGCTGTTTGGCCTGGCGCGCTTTCTCCATTGCCTGCACCGCTTGCTCGCGGAATTGGGCAGAGTCATCGGTGATCACCGGGTTGAAGGTGGGGTCCATGGTGCCCATCTTTTCCTGATGGTGGACCACCACGTCGCAGCCGGGGAAGGCGCCGTTAATAAAGAACTGCGCGGTGGCGACGGTACGCTGCAGGCTGTTAGCATAGGCGTATACCGTGTCTGGCGCCGGACATTCACCACTGGTGACCATGCCCTGCTGCGCCAGCCACTCACGCATATAGTGGCCCATATAGACTTCGAGCACACCGCCTTTGGTGGTCAGTTGCCCGCCGGGGACATCCCACTCAGGCCAGGCGTTCGGTGTTGACTGTTCCAGTACGCTGCCGTTGGTCGCCAGCGGCGCACGCAGGTTGTGACGGCTCATCATCAGCACCTGCTGAAGCTGATAGCCTTCGGGTGGGGTTTGCGCCTGACTCAGTCCTGAGAACAATAACAGTGCCGGCATCGCTGCGGCGAGAAGCGTTTTCTTCATCCCTTATTCCTCACAATGTATTAACCAACCCAATGAGTGTGACAGAACTTCGTCATTTTTCCTGGGCAGATGCCGCATTCTGAAAGATTAGGGAAATGAATGTGATAGGACGCTACTGAAGGGAAAACGGGGGAGGCGTGAAGCGACTCCCCGCTTGCAGGCTGACTTACTCGCCGCGATAAACGCAGCCCGCCGTGCAGGTTTCTTTAACCATGACTGCGCTAAGCAGCGGAACGACCGGCTTTACCTGTTCCCAGATCCAGCGGGACAGCACTTCGCTGGTTGGGTTTTCGAGGCCCGGAATATCGTTCAGGTAGTAGTGATCCAGACGATCGTAGGTGGGTTTGAATGCCGCTTTCAATTCGGCAAAATCCATGATCCAACCGGTATGAGGATCGACCTCACCGGTGATCTCAAGACGCACCATAAACGAGTGGCCGTGCAGACGACCGCATTTATGGCCTTCCGGCACGTGCGGCAGATGGTGGGCGGCTTCGAAGGTGAAATCTTTAAACAGTGTGGTGGACATCATGAACTCTCAGTCTTGCGGAAAAAAACGCCGCATAGTACCCGAATGCACATTTTTCTGCATTAACTAAAACGGCCAAATAGACAACGAGTACAAGTATTAATCTTGATGATGATTATTTTCTAATTATATCAATATGTTATTCAACCTGTTTTATCGCTAATAACTACCAGGAAAACAGGTTAGTCCATTTGGTTATTTGATATTTCTATCACTTCTTTAATTGTTATTATCGACGTCGTTAACCTTACATTCAGTTCTGTTTTTCCTGATTAGAAACAGCTTTGCTACTGGAATATAACGACGCATGACAACACAGTCCCCCCCTTCAGCGTTGCTCCCGCTAAACCCGGAGCAGATGGCACGCCTTCAGGCGGCCACAACCGATTTATCACCAACCCAGCTTGCCTGGGTTTCCGGCTATTTTTGGGGCGTGCTTAATCAGCAGCCTGGTGCGGGTGCAGTCGCTGCCGCACCGGTCGCCGCTGAAGTCCCGAACATTACGCTTATCTCTGCGTCGCAAACGGGTAACGCCCGCCGCGTGGCGGAAGCGCTGCGTGACGACCTGCTGGCTGCCAAACTGAACGTGAACCTGGTGAACGCCGGGGATTATAAATTCAAACAAATCGCGTCAGAAAAGCTGTTGGTTGTTGTAGCGTCTACACAGGGTGAAGGGGAAGCGCCGGAAGAAGCCGTAGCGCTGCATAAATTCTTATTCTCGAAGAAAGCGCCGAAGCTCACCGATACCGCCTTTGCGGTGCTGGGGCTGGGTGACACGTCCTATGAATTCTTCTGCCAGGCCGGTAAAGATTTCGATAGCAAGCTGGCCGAGCTTGGCGGTGAGCGCCTGCTCGACCGCGTGGATGCCGACGTGGAATATCAGGCGGCCGCCGCCGAATGGCGTGCGCGTCTGGTTGAGGTGTTGAAGGCACGTGCGCCAGCGGCACCTTCCGCTCAGGCGGTAGCGAGCGGAGCGGTTAACGACATCCACTCCAGCCCATACACCAAAGAAGCCCCGCTCACGGCGTCGCTGTCGGTGAACCAGAAAATCACCGGCCGTGATTCAGAAAAAGACGTTCGCCATATCGAAATCGATCTCGGCGACTCCGGTCTGCGCTACCAGCCGGGCGATGCGCTGGGCGTCTGGTACCAGAACGACCCAGAGCTGGTCAAAGAGCTGGTTGAACTGCTGTGGCTCAAGGGTGACGAGTCGGTCACGGTTGAGGGCAAAACGATGCCGCTGGCCGATGCGCTGCAGTGGCACTTCGAGCTGACGGTCAACACCGCCAATATCGTGGAAAACTACGCCACGCTGACCCGCAGTGAATCTCTACTGCCGCTGGTGGGCGATAAAGCGCAGTTGCAGCAGTATGCCGCGACCACGCCGATTGTCGACATGGTGCGTTTCTCTCCTGCTCAGTTGGATGCCGATGCGCTGATTGGCCTGCTGCGTCCGTTAACGCCGCGCCTCTATTCCATTGCCTCGTCGCAGGCGGAAGTCGAGAGCGAAGTTCACGTGACCCTTGGCGTTGTACGCTACGAGATTGAAGGCCGGGCACGCGCCGGTGGCGCCTCCAGCTTCCTCGCCGACCGCGTGGAAGAAGAGGGCGAAGTGCGCGTATTCATCGAACATAACGACAACTTCCGTCTGCCTGCTAACCCGCAGACGCCGGTCATTATGATTGGCCCGGGCACCGGTATCGCGCCGTTCCGCGCCTTTATGCAGCAGCGTGCGGCCGACGGCGCCGAAGGGAAGAACTGGCTGTTCTTTGGTAACCCGCACTTTACCGAGGATTTCCTCTATCAGGTGGAGTGGCAGCGTTACGTGAAAGAAGGCGTGCTAAGCCGTATCGATATGGCCTGGTCGCGTGACCAAAAAGAAAAAATCTACGTACAAGACAAACTGCGCGAACAGGGCGCGGAACTGTGGCGCTGGATCAATGACGGTGCCCACATTTATGTCTGCGGCGACGCGAATCGCATGGCGAAAGACGTTGAGCAGGCATTGCTGGAAGTGATTGCTGAATTCGGTGCAATGGACATCGAATCGGCGGATGAATTTTTAAGTGAGCTGCGCGTTGAGCGCCGTTATCAGCGAGATGTCTACTAATGAGCGAAAAATACCCAGGGCCTTTAGTGGTCGAAGGCAAACTGACTGACGCCGAGCGCATGAAGCGTGAAAGTAATTTCCTGCGCGGCACCATCGCCGAAGACCTGAACGACGGTCTGACCGGCGGTTTCCACGGCGATAACTTCCTGTTGATCCGTTTCCACGGTATGTACCAGCAGGATGACCGTGACATTCGCGCCGAACGCGCCGAGCAGAAGCTGGAGCCGCGCCATGCGATGCTGCTGCGCTGCCGTCTGCCGGGCGGGGTGATCACCACCACGCAGTGGAAGGCCATCGATAAATTCGCCGCTGATAACACCATTTACGGCAGCATCCGTCTGACCAACCGTCAGACCTTCCAGTTCCACGGCATTCTGAAGAAGAACGTGAAGCCGGTTCACCAGATGCTGCACTCCGTCGGGCTTGATGCGCTGGCGACCGCCAACGACATGAACCGCAACGTGCTGTGCACCTCCAACCCGTATGAGTCTGAGCTGCACGCCGAGGCCTACGAGTGGGCGAAGAAAATTTCTGAGCATCTGCTGCCGCGCACCCGCGCTTATGCTGAGATCTGGCTCGATCAGGAGAAAGTGGCAACGACGGACGAAGAGCCGATCCTCGGTTCCACCTATCTGCCGCGTAAGTTTAAAACGACCGTGGTGATCCCGCCGCAGAACGATATCGATCTGCACGCTAACGACATGAACTTCGTGGCGATTGCCGAAAATGGCAAGCTGGTGGGCTTCAACCTGCTGGTCGGCGGTGGTTTGTCCATCGAGCACGGCAACAAGAAAACCTACGCCCGTACGGCTAGCGAGTTCGGCTTCCTGCCGCTTGAGCATACGCTGGCGGTAGCGGAAGCGGTGGTGACGACCCAGCGTGACTGGGGTAACCGTACCGACCGTAAAAATGCCAAAACCAAATACACCCTTGAGCGCGTCGGCGTCGACACCTTTAAGGAAGAGGTTGAGCGCCGTGCGGGGATCAAATTTGAACCGATCCGCCCTTATGAGTTCACCGGTCGTGGCGATCGCATTGGTTGGGTAAAAGGGATCGACGATAACTGGCACCTGACGCTGTTTATCGAAAACGGTCGTATTCTCGACTATCCGGGCCGTCCGCTGAAAACCGGACTGCTGGAGATCGCGAAGATCCATAAAGGCGATTTCCGCATCACTGCGAACCAGAACCTGATCATCGCTGGCGTACCGGAAAGCCAGAAGGCGAAGATCGAGAAACTGGCGCGCGATCATGGTCTGATGAACGCGGTGAAGCCGCAGCGTGAAAACTCCATGGCCTGCGTGTCGTTCCCGACCTGCCCGCTGGCGATGGCGGAAGCCGAGCGTTTCCTGCCATCGTTCACTGACAAAGTGGAAGATATTCTGGAAAAACACGGCATTCCTGAAGAGCACATCGTAATGCGCGTGACCGGTTGCCCGAACGGCTGTGGCCGTGCCATGCTCGCCGAGCTGGGGCTGGTGGGTAAAGCGCCGGGCCGCTACAACGTGCATCTGGGCGGTAACCGCATGGGGACGCGCATTCCGCGTATGTATCGCGAAAACATTACGGAAACCGAGATTCTCGCTTCCGTAGACGAACTGGTTGGGCGCTGGGCGAAAGAGCGTGAAGCGGGTGAAGGCTTCGGCGACTTTACGGTGCGTGCGGGCATCATTCGCCCGGTGCTCGATCCAGCACGTGATTTCTGGGAATAATACCGTTTCCCCCTCACCCCGGCCCTCTCCCCCATGGGGAGAGGGTTAGGGTGAGGGGAAAACACACAAACGAGGTTGCTATGTCCGTACTGTCTTTAAGCGTGCTGAACGAACTGCCGAAAGTCGATCGCGTATTAGCACTGGCCGAAACCAACGCCCAACTGGAAAAACTGAGTGCCGAGGAGCGCGTGGCATGGGCGCTGGAAAACCTGCCCGGCGAATATGTCCTCTCCTCAAGCTTTGGCATTCAGGCGGCGGTAAGCCTGCATCTGGTGAATCTGATTCGCCCGGATATCCCGGTGATCCTCACCGATACCGGCTACCTGTTCCCGGAAACCTATCAGTTTATCGACGAGTTAACGGACAAACTCAAACTCAACCTTCAGGTCTATCGCGCGAAAGAGAGCGCGGCCTGGCAGGAAGCACGCTACGGCAAGCTGTGGGAGCAGGGCGTTGAGGGCATTGAGAAATACAATGACATCAACAAGGTGGAGCCGATGAATCGGGCGCTCAGCGACCTTAACGCACAAACCTGGTTTGCTGGCCTGCGTCGCGAGCAGTCAGGCAGTCGCGCGACGTTGCCGGTGCTGGCCATTCAGCGCGGAGTCTTTAAAGTGCTGCCGATCATCGATTGGGACAACCGTACGGTTTACCAGTACCTGCAAAAACACGGTCTGAAGTACCATCCGCTGTGGGACCAGGGCTATCTGTCGGTGGGCGATACCCACACTACCCGCAAATGGGAACCGGGTATGGCGGAAGAAGAGACGCGCTTCTTCGGGCTTAAGCGCGAGTGCGGGCTGCACGAAGGGTAATCACATTATCACGCAGCGGGTTTTCCGCTGTGTGATATCAACCCTGCTGGCTGCCTGACTCTCTCGCCATCGCCAGAAACGCGGCAAGCCCTGCGGAAGGGTTGCGACGTCCGGGGTAGTAGATACACAATCCGGGGAAATGTGGCGTCCAGTCGCTGAGCAGGCGAATCAAGCGGCCTGCTGCAATATCTTCCATCACATCCTGCTCCAGAAAACAGCCAATACCTGAACCTTCCAGCACGGCAATCCTCGCTAAAGAGGCTTCATCAAGCGTGAGCTGCCCGCGAACATCCACCTGAACCACCTCTCCGGCGTTCTCCAGGAACCAGCGATAAATCGTGCCGTCTGGCAGCCTGACCCGGATACAGGCGTGTTGAAGAAGGTCGAGGGGCGTTTCTGGGCTGCCGTGCTGCGCCAGATAATGCGGCGAGGCGACAATTGCGTGACGCTGCGGCTGGCCTAATGAAATGGCAATCATGTCATTGGGGATAAGCTTCGCCACGCGGACGCCCATATCAAAGCCCTCCGCCACGATATCAATCAGGCGGCCATCGGTGACAATATCCACCTGCATTTCGGGATAGCGCTGCAGAAATTTCAGCACCAGCGAAGAGAGGATCGTGCGTGCCGCAAAGGGCGGCGTGTTAATCCGCAGCAGGCCCGATGGCGTTTCGCGACGGGCGCGGACGACCTCTAGGGCGTCATAAACTCCCTGTAGCGACGGGCCGACGTTATCAATAAACAGGCGGCCTGCATCGGTAAGGCTGACGCTACGGGTGGTGCGGTTAAACAGTCAGACGCCAAGCCCGGACTCAAATTTGGCAATGGTGTGGCTTAACGCCGTGGTGGAGACGCCTAAATCGACCGCCGCCGCGCGGAAAGTACCCCGACGCGCAATGGCCATAACGGCTTCTAAATCGGTGAGCGTAACGCGCGACATTATCCCGTTTCCTTCATTACTTCATCAATATTTGTCCTGATTGTTTAAATTATAGCGGCTCCTTAAAGTAAACCCGTAACGTTTATTTAAGAGGATCGGCAGCATGAACATGCCAATGGCAATACAGCATTTCTTTAATGAAGAGAGTCTCGATACGGCGATGAGCGCCTTTGCCGAATATGCGGTGGTCAAAGACGAGGGGAATACTTACACCGGCCGCACGGCGATCCGCGTATGGCGGGTTGCCTCAAGAGAACAATATGATTTTGTCTCCGAGCCGTTCGACATGATTTCACGCGGCGATATCGTAACGAATCGCGCCAACGTCAGCGGTAACTTTCCGGGGAGCCCGGTGGTGCTGGACTACGATTTTCGTCTCATGATGAACCGTATTGTTGAACTGGAGATTGGCTATGCCGAGCTTCCTGGGGCTTGAGGGGAAACGAGTGCTGGTCACGTCAGGGACCAAAGGCGCTGGGGCGGCGACGGCGGCGCTGTTTTTAGCGCAGGGGGCACGGGTGATGATCAGTGCCAGACATCAGCCGGAGGCCCACAGCGAAGCGCTGTTTGTCGCCGCTGACCTCACTACAGCAGAAGGCTGCGCGACGCTGGCCGATGCGGTACAGACGCAGCTTGGCGGCGTTGATATTGTCGTCCATATGCTAGGTGGGTCGTCATCGCCGGCTGGAGGCTACGCCGTGCTCAGCGACGATATCTGGCAGCAGGAGCTGGCGTTGAACCTCTATCCCGCCGTCCGTCTGGATCGACTGCTGCTGCCTGCAATGGTCGCTAATGGGAAAGGCGTAGTGGTTCACGTCTCGTCTATTCAACGCACGCTGCCGTTGCCGGAGTCCACCACGGCCTACGCGGCGGCGAAAGCGGCGCTATCCACCTACAGCAAAAGCCTGTCCAAAGAGGTGTCGCCAAAAGGCGTGCGTGTTGTAACGGTGTCGCCGGGATGGATTGAAACCGAGGCTGCGGTTCGTTTTGCCGAGCGGCTTGCCGTTGAGAAGGGGATTGACTACGAAGGCAGTAAAAAGATCATTATGGATTCACTGGGCGGCATTGCGCTCGGTCGGCCGTCAACGCCGGATGAGGTGGCGAACCTGATCGCCTTCCTGGCCTCTGAGCGAGCCGGTTCGATTACCGGCAGCGAATACGTCATTGATGGTGGGACGATCCCTACGGTGTAATGAGAAAAAAGGCCAGGCAAGGCGCCTGACCTTGATGATATCAGCTACGCGTTTTCGCCTTCGCCAGCTCACGCATCAGCGGCATCATCACCCTCACCACTTCACGGCTGCGGCGTTCAATACGCCCCGGCAGCGCTTTATCAAGATACTGCTGATTGTCGATATGGGCGTTGTGCCAGCTGGTGCCGTCAGGGAAGCTCGCGCTTTTCGCGCGCTGCTGGTAGCCATCTTTTTTACCGAGCGACCAGTTCGTCGCCTCAATGGACAGCACCGGAATCCCGGCTTTATCGAAAATCTCCGCGTCGTTGCAGCAGCCGGTTCCCTGCGGGTATTGCGCATTCAGGCCGGGGTTGGTGGCCGCCGCAATACCGCGGCTATGCGCAAGGGTCAGCGCGCGGTCGCGGGTAAGTTTGCGCACCGAGGCGGGCGTTTTCACGCCGCTGTTAAAATAGATTTTATCGCCGACCACCAGGTTATCGAGATTGATAACCAGCAGGGTGTTTTTCTTCTCTTCACTGCTCATGCGCTTAAGAAGGTTCTCTGCGCCGAGCTTGCCTTCCTCTTCGCCACTGGTGGCGATAAAACGAATGCCGTACTGCGTCGGAACGCCTTTAAAGCGTTCAGCCAGCTCTAACATGACGCCCAGCCCTAGCGCGTTATCGTCGATCCCCTGAAGCGTCAGGCCGCCAAGGTTTTTCTCCACGTCGCTGTCGTTGTGCGGCGCGTAGGTGTCCAGATGCGCCATCACAATAATCTGCTGCGGTGACTTCCCCTCATGAGCGGCAATCACAGTGCTGCCGACCACGTTGTGCCAGTTCTTACGGTTATCTTTGGTGGTGTAGATATAACGGCCGTTAAAGGTGCGGATATCGCTCTGGTAGCCCATTTGCGAGAACTGCTGGCGGATGTAGTCCGCGGAGAGCATTTCGGCTGGTGTACCGGTGATACGGCCTGGGAAATAGGTGGCGATATAGCGAGCTTGCGTGTTAGCGATGGTTCCCAGAGGCGTGGTGGCCGCCTGTGCTGGAAGAAGAGTGCAGACGCCGAGCGCCATGGCTGTCAGACAGTGGCGCAGTGCGGAGAACATAGGAAGTCCTTACAACGATGCAAAAAAATAGTCGGGAGTAGTATGAAACCGTGAAGGGGATTACACAATTTCAAAACCTCCTAAATGCCGGAAATAGCGGGCGTTAAGCACTTTTTGATATTTGCTTTTTCAGCTCGTTATTCCTTTGAGTAACAACTCATTCCTTTTCGTAATTTCATTTGGTCTAAACCACCCCCTATAGTCCCTCTATTGCTGATTGTTAGCGAGTTGTAGCACGACACCCGCAACAACAAAAAAAGCGCCCGACGACACGACACAATCCGGCATCAACACAACAGACGTGCAATGAATCAGGCTTAAGGAACGGTTATGGACCAAAAACGACTTACTCACCTGCGGCAACTGGAGGCGGAAAGCATCCATATCATCCGTGAGGTGGCCGCCGAATTCGCTAATCCGGTGATGATGTACTCCATCGGTAAAGATTCCAGCGTAATGCTGCACCTGGCGCGCAAGGCGTTTTATCCTGGTACGCTGCCGTTCCCGCTGCTGCACGTCGATACCGGCTGGAAATTCCGCGAAATGTACGAGTTCCGTGACCGTACCGCGAAGGCCTATGGCTGCGAACTGCTGGTGCATAAAAACCCGGAAGGGGTGGCGATGGGGATTAACCCGTTCGTGCACGGCAGCGCTAAGCATACCGACATCATGAAAACCGAAGGGCTGAAGCAGGCGCTGAACAAATACGGCTTTGATGCCGCGTTCGGCGGCGCGCGCCGTGACGAAGAGAAGTCGCGCGCCAAAGAGCGTATCTACTCCTTCCGCGACCGCTTCCACCGCTGGGACCCAAAAAACCAGCGTCCGGAACTGTGGCATAACTACAACGGCCAGATTAACAAAGGCGAAAGCATCCGTGTCTTCCCGCTCTCCAACTGGACCGAGCTGGATATCTGGCAGTACATCTACCTGGAAAACATCGATATTGTTCCGCTGTACCTGGCCGCCGAGCGCCCGGTGCTGGAACGCGATGGCATGCTGATGATGATCGATGACGACCGTATCGACCTGCAGCCGGGTGAAGTGATTAAAAAACGGATGGTGCGCTTCCGTACCCTGGGATGCTGGCCGCTGACCGGCGCGGTAGAGTCCGACGCGCAGACGCTGCCGGAAATTATCGAAGAGATGCTGGTCTCGACCACCAGTGAACGTCAGGGCCGCGTGATTGACCGCGACCAGGCTGGCTCCATGGAGCTTAAAAAACGTCAGGGTTATTTCTAAGGAGCCGCCATGAACACCACTATTGCACAACAAATCGCTGATGAAGGCGGAGTGGAAGCGTATCTGCACGCCCAGCAGCACAAAAGCCTGCTGCGCTTCCTGACCTGCGGCAGCGTGGATGACGGCAAAAGTACGCTGATTGGCCGCCTGCTGCACGACACCCGCCAGATTTATGAAGACCAGCTCTCCTCGCTGCATAATGACAGCAAACGTCACGGTACCCAGGGCGAAAAACTCGATCTGGCGCTGCTGGTGGACGGTCTGCAGGCCGAGCGTGAGCAGGGTATTACCATCGACGTGGCATACCGTTACTTCTCCACCGAGAAGCGCAAATTTATTATTGCCGACACCCCGGGTCACGAGCAGTACACCCGCAACATGGCGACCGGGGCGTCCACCTGCGACCTGGCGATCCTGCTGATCGACGCCCGTAAAGGCGTGCTCGATCAAACCCGTCGTCATAGCTTTATCTCGACGCTGCTGGGGATCAAACACCTGGTGGTGGCGATCAATAAAATGGATCTCGTCGACTACAGCGAAGAGACCTTTAACCGCATTCGCGAAGAGTACCTGACTTTCGCCGAACAGTTGCCTGGCAACCTCGATATTCGCTTCGTACCGCTCTCCGCGTTGGAAGGCGATAACGTGGCCAGCAGCAGCGACAAGATCGCATGGTACAGCGGCCCGACGCTGCTGGAAGTGCTGGAAACCGTGGAGATCCGCCGTACGGTGGAAAGCCAGCCAATGCGCTTCCCGGTACAGTACGTCAACCGCCCGAACCTCGACTTCCGGGGCTTCTCCGGCACCGTTGCCTCGGGCAGCGTGAAGGTCGGCCAGCGCATTAAAGTGCTGCCATCAGGCGTGGAGTCCACGGTTGCTCGTATCGTCACTTTTGATGGCGACCTGCCGGAAGCCTACGCTGGTGAAGCGGTGACGCTGGTGCTGAAAGATGAAATCGATATCAGCCGCGGTGACCTGCTGCTGGATGCACAGGATGCGCTGCCGTCGGTACAGCGTGCCGCCGTTGACGTGGTGTGGATGGCCGAACAGCCGCTGGCGGCAGGGCAGAGCTACGACATCAAAGTCGCAGGCAAGAAAACCCGCGCCCGCGTGGACGGCATTCAGTATCAGGTGGATATCAACAACCTGACCCAGCGTAACGTCGATGCACTGCCGCTGAACGGCATCGGTCTTGTGGATCTGACCTTTGACGAGCCGCTGGTGCTCGACAAATATCAGGAAAACCCGGTGACCGGCGGTCTTATCTTTATCGACCGCTTAACCAACGTCACTGTCGGTGCCGGTATGGTGCACGAGCCAAATACCCAGGATACCGTGACCACCTCTGAATTCAGCGCCTTCGAGCTGGAGCTGAATGCGCTGGTGCGTAAACACTTCCCACACTGGGGTGCGCGCGATCTGCTGGGAGGCAAGTAATGGCTCAGCATGACGAAAACGTCGTCTGGCACGCCCATCCCGTCACTGCGCAGCAGCGTGAACAGCTCCACGGTCACCGTGGGGTTGTGCTGTGGTTCACCGGGCTTTCGGGCTCGGGGAAATCCACCGTGGCTGGGGCGCTGGAAGAGGCGCTGCATCAAATCGGTGTCAGCACCTATTTGCTGGATGGCGATAACGTGCGTCACGGTTTGTGTAACGATTTAGGCTTTACCGACGCGGACCGTAAGGAAAATATCCGTCGCGTTGGTGAAGTGGCGAAACTGATGGTAGACGCCGGGCTGGTGGTACTGACCGCGTTTATTTCGCCACATCGGGCGGAGCGTCAAATGGTTCGCGAACGCGTCGGCGATGATCGCTTCTTTGAAGTGTTTGTTGATACGTCGTTGGCGACCTGTGAAGCGCGCGATCCGAAAGGGCTCTACAAAAAAGCGCGTGCCGGCGAGCTACGGAATTTTACCGGGATTGATTCATCATATGAATCCCCCGAGCAGCCTGCGATCCGCCTTGATGGTGAACAATTAGTAACAAATTTGGTTGCGCAATTATTAGATCTACTCAAGCAGAGCGATATTATCAGATCCTGAAAACGTGCCGGAGTTTGTTGGCTCCGGCCTAACAGGATTATTTATGCGTAATACTCAGAACATCAACGTGGCCGAATCCGAGTCACTCGCCCCTTCCAATGATGAAACCACATGGTCTTTATCAGGGGCTTTTGTCGGCTTTGTCGCATGGCTGATGGCGCTGGGTATTCCTTATCTGCATTACGGCAATAACACGCTGTTCTTCTTTTTGTACACCTGGCCTTTCTTCCTCGCTCTGATGCCCGTTGCGGTAGTTATCGGTGTTGCGTTTCACTCATTGGTGAAAGGCAAACTAGGCTACACAATTGTTGCAACCCTGGTGACGGTCGCTATTCTGTGTGGTTTGTTATTCACATGGATTATGAGTTGATGCTTTTGTATTAGCATATACCGGTTATGTGAGCGATAACCCGACGTGCCTTTCTGTGCTTGAAATATGGTACATTTCCAGCGATATGCGGTATCCCCTGCGGCCGGAGTGGAGTATGACGGCAAGTTATGGGATGATAGTGCCGTTTTTCAGGGGGCAGGATGGGTAAATTAACGCTGCTATTACTGGCTTTGCTGGTCTGGCTACAATATTCGTTGTGGTTCGGAAAAAATGGTCTTCATGACTTCAGCAAGGTCCGTGATGATGTGACCGTACAACAGTCAACCAACGCGAAATTAAAAGCGCGCAACGATCAGCTCTTTGCTGAAATTGACGACCTCAATGGTGGCCAGGAGGCGATCGAGGAACGCGCACGTAACGAACTCAGCATGACCCGTCCGGGCGAAACTTTCTATCGTCTGGTTCCGGATGCGTCTAAACGCAGCCAGGGTGCGGGGCAAACACAAACTAATCGATAAACAGTCCCAGGATGACGACATGGCCGTAACTTTTCCGGGCGTATGCGCCGTGGTGCCGGCAGCCGGATTTGGCCGCCGCATGCAAACGGACTGCCCAAAACAATATCTCTCAATCGGTAACAAAACGATTCTCGAACACTCGGTGGATGCGCTGCTGACTAATGCCTGCGTCCAGCGAGTGATCATTGCTGTCTCCGCCGGAGACGAACGCTTCCAGCAGCTCCCGCTTGCGCAACATCCACAGATTACCGTCGTTGAAGGCGGCGCCGAACGTGCCGACTCCGTTCTGGCTGGTCTGCGGGTGATTGATGACGCCGAATGGGTGCTGGTGCACGATGCGGCTCGCCCATGTCTGCACCAGGATGACCTTGCGCGGCTACTCCGCTTAAGCGAAACCAGCCGCGTTGGTGGCATTCTGGCGGCGCCGGTACGCGATACCATGAAACGCGCCGAACCCGGTAAAACGGCGATTGCGCACACGGTCGATCGTAACGATCTGTGGCACGCCCTGACCCCGCAATTTTTCCCTCGTGAGCTGCTGTTGGCGTGTTTAACCCGCGCGCTAAACGAAGGGGCGTCGATTACCGACGAAGCATCGGCATTAGAATATTGCGGCTTTCATCCCGAGTTGATTGCCGGACGTGCTGATAATATTAAGGTTACTCGCCCGGAAGATCTGGCGCTTGCCGAATTTTACCTCACCCGCTTGGGTTGACCTGGAGAAGACATAATGCGCATTGGACACGGTTTTGACGTACACGCGTTTGGCGGAGAAGGCCCAATTATCATCGGCGGCGTGCGTATCCCTTATGAAAAAGGGCTGCTGGCGCACTCCGACGGCGACGTCGCGCTGCACGCACTGACCGATGCCCTGCTGGGCGCGGCAGCGCTGGGCGACATCGGCAAACTGTTCCCGGATACTGACCCGGCCTTTAAAGGGGCAGACAGCCGCGCCTTGCTGCGCGAAGCGTGGAAACGCGTTCAGGCCAAGGGCTACACGCTGGGCAACGTCGATGTCACCATTATTGCTCAGGCACCGAAGATGCTGCCGCATATCCCACAAATGCGCGTGTTTATCGCCGAAGACCTCGGCTGCCATATGGACGACGTAAACGTAAAAGCGACCACCACCGAAAAACTCGGCTTTACCGGGCGCGGTGAAGGCATTGCCTGTGAAGCGGTCGCGCTGCTGCATAAGGCGAAACCATGATTCCGTTTGACGCACTCACCTACCTGCACGGTAAACCGCAGGAAACCGGGTTGCTGAAGGCCAATCCGGAAGATTTTCTGGTGGTCGAAGATTTAGGCTTTGAGCCGGACGGCGAAGGCGAACACATACTGGTTCGTATTCTGAAAAATGGCTGCAACACCCGATTTGTTGCCGACGCGCTGGCAAAATTCCTTAAGATACATGCCCGGGAAGTGAGCTTTGCCGGGCAAAAAGATAAGCATGCAGTCACCGAACAGTGGCTGTGCGCCCGCGTACCGGGCAATGCGATGCCTGATTTAAGCCAGTTCCAGCTGGAAGGCTGTCAGGTACTGGAATATGCCCGTCATAAGCGTAAATTACGTTTAGGCGCGCTGAAAGGTAACCAGTTCACGCTGGTACTGCGCGAAGTGAGCGGTCGTAGTGACGTTGAAGCGCGGCTGCAGGCGATTGCCGCGCGCGGCGTACCGAACTACTTTGGCGCTCAGCGCTTTGGGATTGGCGGCAGCAACCTGCTTGGCGCGCTGCGCTGGGCCGAAAGCGGTGCGCCGGTGCGCGATCGTAATAAACGCAGTTTTTGGTTGTCGGCGGCCCGCAGCGCGTTGTTTAATCAGATTGTGAGTGAGCGCCTAAAAAAACCGGACTTTAATCAAGTTGTTGACGGCGATGCGCTACAATTAGCGGGGCGTGGCAGCTGGTTTGTTGCCACCGATGACGAGCTTGCGGCGCTGCAGGCTCGCGTGGACGTGCGTGAACTGATGATTACCGCCGCGCTGCCCGGCAGCGGCGAATGGGGCACGCAGCGAACAGCTCTGGAATTTGAACAAACGACGCTGGCCGAAGAGACCGCGCTGCAGTCATTGCTGCTGCGCGAAAAGGTTGAGGCTGCACGTCGCGCCCAGCTGCTTTATCCGCAGCAGCTTAGCTGGAACTGGTGGGACGACGTTACCGTCGAACTGCGCTTCTGGCTGCCGGCGGGAAGCTTTGCGACCAGCGTGGTAAGGGAACTTATCAATACAACAGGTGATTATGCGAATATTGCTGAGTAACGATGACGGGATCCATGCGCCAGGCATTCAGACGCTGGCCAGAGCCTTACGGGAGTTTGCCGAGGTTCAGGTAGTTGCACCCGATCGTAACCGCAGCGGTGCGTCGAATTCGCTGACGCTTGAGTCCTCGCTTCGTACCTTCACTTTCGAAAACGGCGACATCGCCGTCCAGATGGGCACCCCAACGGATTGTGTCTATCTGGGCGTCAATGCGCTAATGCGTCCGCGCCCGGATATCGTGGTTTCTGGCATTAACGCCGGGCCAAATCTGGGCGATGATGTTATCTATTCCGGCACGGTTGCGGCCGCGATGGAAGGCCGTCACCTGGGCTTTCCCGCGCTGGCGGTCTCGCTAAATGGCCATCAGCATTACGACACTGCCGCTGCCATCACCTGCTCGCTGCTGCGCGCTTTAGCGCGCGAGCCGCTGCGTACCGGGCGCATTCTGAACGTTAACGTTCCGGATCTGCCGCTCGATCAAATCAAAGGCATTCGCGTGACGCGCTGCGGCAGCCGCCATCCGGCGGATAAAGTGATCCCGCAGCAGGATCCGCGGGGCAACACGCTCTACTGGATTGGCCCGCCTGGCGATAAATGCGATGCTGGCCCGGATACGGATTTCGCCGCCGTTGATGCAGGCTACGTCTCCGTCACGCCGCTGCACGTTGACCTCACTGCCCATAGCGCGCATGAGGTGGTTACCGACTGGCTGGAGCAGGCGAGGGTTGATGCGCAATGGTAGTCAGTAAACGCATCCAGAGCCTGTTAAATCAGCTGCGCCAGCTTGGCATTCATGACGAGCGGGTGCTGGACGCGATGGCGCAGGTGCCGCGCGAAAAATTTATTGATGAAGCGTTTGAACACAGCGCGTGGGATAACGTTGCGCTGCCGATAGGGCAGGGACAGACCATTTCGCAGCCGTATATGGTCGCGCGAATGACGGAGCTGCTGGAGTTGACCCCCGATTCAAGGGTGCTGGAAATCGGTACCGGTTCGGGGTATCAAACGGCAATCCTCGCACACATGGTGCATCACGTCTGTTCCGTTGAGCGTATAAAAAGCCTGCAATGGCACGCGCGTCGTCGCCTGAAGCAGCTTGATTTACACAATGTATCTACCCGCCACGGCGATGGTTGGCAGGGGTGGCAAGCGCGCGCCCCGTTTGATGCCATTATCGTGACGGCGGCTCCGCTGGAGATTCCGGTTGCGCTGATGTCGCAGCTCGACGAAGGCGGTATTCTCGTTTTGCCCGTGGGCGATGATCAGCAGTACCTGAAGCGCGTTCATCGGCGGGGAGGCGAATTCATTATCGATACCGTAGAGGCCGTCCGTTTCGTTCCCCTGGTGAAAGGGGAACTGGCCTGAGACCCGGATTATTCTGAGGTTTTTTGGCCCAATTCAGCGTATGGTGAACACGTTTTCCAGTGTTCAGCACGTGCGTTGCGCGGTATTCAGTCACTGGCAGTTAACCTATTCCTGGGGGATAAATGAGCGCGGGAAGCCCTAAATTTACCGTTAATCGTATTGTGGCATTATCACTGGCTTCACTTTGGCTGGCCGGTTGTACATCATCGAATAATGCCCCAGCGCCAGTCAGCTCCGTGAACAGTAACGGTTCCAGCAGCACGAACTCCGGCATGTTAATTACGCCGCCGCCGAAAATGGGCAGCACGGCGCAGTCTACTCCTCAGATTCAACCGGTACAGCCGGTTCAGACGCAGCCCGTTCAAACCCAGCCGCGCATTACTCAGCCGGTTGCTGAGCAGCCGGTGCAGGTGCAGAACGGCCATATCGTCTACAACCGTAAATACGGTGATATTCCAAAAGGCAGCTATGCTGGCGGCAGCACCTATACGGTGAAGCACGGCGATACGCTGTTTTACATTGCCTGGGTCACCGGCAATGATTTCCGTGACCTTGCCCAGCGCAACAACGTCGCCGCACCTTATGCGCTGAACGTTGGTCAGGTGCTGCAGGTAGGCAACGCTTCCGGGCAGCCAATTACCGGCAATAACCCGGTTGCGGTGGCCAGTTCTCAGGCCAGCAGCGGAAGTTCCGGATTAGTCTCAAAACCTGCACAAAAATCAACCGCGCCTGTTGCGTCGACCACGACAATTACGTATTCTGAGGATTCAGGTGAACAAAGTGCTAACAAAATGTTGCCTAATAACAAGCCTGCGACGAGCACCGTCACAGCGCCTGTAACGGCACCAACTGCGAGCACAACCGTACCGACTGCCAGCAGTACTTCAACCAGTTCGCCAATCTCATCATGGCGCTGGCCAACTGACGGCAAGATTATCGAAAACTTTAGCGGCACCGACGGTGGCAACAAAGGCATCGATATTGCGGGCAGTAAAGGACAGGCAATCGTCGCAACCGCCGATGGGCGCGTCGTCTATGCCGGTAACGCACTGCGCGGTTACGGTAATCTTATTATCATCAAACACAACGATGATTACCTGAGTGCCTACGCTCATAACGATACGATGCTGGTCCGGGAACAACAGGACGTCAAAGCGGGGCAGAAAATCGCTACCATGGGTAGCACCGGAACCAGTTCAACACGTTTGCATTTTGAAATTCGTTACAAGGGGAAATCCGTCAACCCGCTGCAGTATTTACCGCAGCGATAATTCGGCAAAGTACTTCACATGAACGCTTTCAGGCGACGCTGGCCGATGCTGGAGCCGCCTGAAAAGTAACATGCTAAGGTGCATTGCCTGGGGATCACGGGTAGGAGTCACCTTAATGAGTCAGAATACGCTGAAAGTTCATGATTTAAATGAAGACGCGGAATTTGATGAGAATGGAGTAGAGGTTTTCGATGAGAAAGCCTTGAGTGAAGAGGAACCCAGTGACAACGAACTCGCGGAAGAAGAGCTCTTATCGCAGGGTGCCACTCAACGTGTACTCGATGCGACTCAGCTTTACTTAGGCGAGATCGGCTATTCTCCGTTATTGACCGCTGAAGAAGAAGTCTATTTTGCTCGTCGTGCTCTGCGTGGCGATGTAGCCTCACGCCGTCGGATGATTGAAAGTAACCTCCGTCTGGTGGTGAAAATTGCCCGCCGTTACGGCAATCGTGGTCTGGCGCTGCTGGATCTTATCGAAGAGGGCAATCTGGGTCTGATTCGTGCCGTAGAGAAGTTCGACCCAGAACGTGGGTTCCGTTTTTCAACCTACGCCACCTGGTGGATCCGTCAGACCATTGAACGGGCTATCATGAACCAAACCCGTACCATTCGTCTGCCAATCCATATTGTTAAAGAGCTGAACGTTTATCTGCGTACCGCGCGTGAACTGTCGCACAAGCTGGATCACGAACCGAGTGCGGAAGAGATTGCCGAACAGCTGGATAAACCGGTTGATGACGTAAGCCGTATGCTGCGTCTCAATGAACGCATCACCTCAGTTGATACGCCGCTGGGCGGGGATTCTGAGAAAGCGCTGCTGGACATCCTGGCCGATGAAAATGAAAACGGCCCGGAAGACACCACGCAGGACGATGACATGAAGCAAAGCATCGTGAAATGGCTGTTCGAGCTGAACGCCAAACAACGAGAAGTGCTGGCGCGTCGTTTTGGTCTGTTGGGGTATGAAGCAGCTACGCTGGAAGATGTCGGTCGCGAAATTGGCCTGACCCGCGAGCGCGTGCGTCAGATTCAGGTTGAAGGTCTGCGTCGTCTGCGTGAAATCCTGCAGACACAGGGGCTGAATATCGAAGCGCTGTTCCGCGAGTAATAAAGTTTTGTTCAAAGAGGTCAGCAGCAATGCTGGCCTTTTTCTTTGCCTTTTTTCCGCGCTATTCCATCATCTTACGCACCAGGTGGGTAAATTGCTCCCGCTCCTCTGGCGTTAAACGCTGCAAAAATTCGTTATCGACGCGATTTCCCACCGGCTGGCTGGCCGCCAGCAGCGCTTCACCTTCTTCTGTCAGAAAAACAAACCGGCGACGTTTATCGTCAGGGTCGTGCTCGCGTCTCACCAACCCTTTGAGCTCCATCCGGCTAAGCATCTCAGCGAGCGTGGCTTTGGTGCTGACCGCCACGCTGGTTAACGCCACCTGTTCAATGCCTGGGCTTTCGGCAATAGAGCGCATCACCGCATATTGCGGCTTGGTCAGCTCGGGTAATTCCTGCTGCCAGCGTGAAGTATGCTGCTGAAAAAGATGGCGAAGTAGGTGGAACGCTTCGTTTTTGATTTTCATGATGGCTCTCCTGCAGTGGCGGGTGCCTATGATAGCCGTTCCCGGCAATTTGAACAAAAAATGCGAGCAAAGACGAACCGTCTTGTCAGCTTCATGAGACAGGAGTAAGTTGAAATACATTGTTCGTACACGAACGAAATTGAGGTGAGCGATGAGACTGATTATTGGCATGACGGGCGCAACCGGCGCGCCGCTGGGTGTTGCGCTTCTCCAGGCATTGCGCGACATGCCGGAGGTGGAGACTCACCTGGTCATGTCGAAATGGGCGAAAACCACCATTGAACTGGAGACCCCGTGGAGCGCGCGCGATGTCGCGGCCATGGCCGACTTCAGCCACAGCCCGGCGGATCAGGCGGCCACCATCTCTTCCGGCTCTTTCCAGACCGACGGCATGATTATTATCCCGTGCAGCATGAAAACGCTGGCCGGTATTCGGGCAGGCTACGCCGAAGGGCTGGTCGGGCGCGCTGCTGACGTGGTGATGAAAGAGGGGCGCAAGCTGGTGCTGGTGCCGCGCGAAATGCCGCTCAGCACCATTCATCTGGAAAACATGCTGGCGCTTTCTCGCATGGGCGTGGCGATGGTGCCCCCGATGCCGGCTTTTTATAACCACCCGGAAACGGTGGACGACATCGTCCAGCATGTGGTGACGCGAGTGCTCGATCAGTTCGGCCTCAAACACGATAAAGCGCGCCGCTGGCAGGGGTTACCGGCGACGAAACAACTTTCACAGGAGAATGCATAATGGCTTTTGATGACTTACGCGGTTTTTTGCAGGCACTGGAAGACCAGGGGCAACTGCTCAAAATCAGTGAAGAGGTAAATGCCGAGCCGGATCTGGCGGCCGCGGCCAATGCGACAGGACGTATTGGCGACGGTGCGCCAGCCGTATGGTTTGACAATATTCGCGGCTTTACCGATGCCCGCGTGGTGATGAACACCATCGGCTCCTGGCAAAACCATGCGATTTCGCTGGGCCTGCCGATGAATACGCCGGTGAAAAAACAGATTGATGAGTTTATTCGCCGCTGGGACAAATTCCCGATTGCCCCAGAGCGCCGTGCTAACCCGGCGTGGGCGGAAAATACCGTTGATGGTGACGATATTAACCTGTTCGATATCCTGCCGCTGTTCCGCCTGAACGATGGTGACGGTGGTTTCTACCTCGATAAAGCGTGCGTCGTTTCCCGCGATCCGCTGGACCCGGACAACTTCGGCAAGCAGAACGTCGGTATCTACCGTATGGAAGTGAAGGGCAAGCGCAAGCTCGGCCTGCAGCCGGTGCCGATGCACGATATCGCACTGCACCTGCACAAAGCAGAAGAGCGCGGTGAAGACCTGCCGATTGCGATTACCCTCGGTAACGACCCGATTATTACCCTGATGGGCGCTACGCCGCTGAAATACGACCAATCCGAATATGAGATGGCCGGTGCGCTGCGCGAAAGCCCGTATCCGATTGCCACTGCGCCGCTGACCGGCTTTGATGTGCCGTGGGGCTCTGAGGTGATCCTCGAAGGGGTCATCGAAGGGCGTAAGCGTGAAATCGAAGGCCCGTTCGGTGAGTTTACCGGCCACTATTCCGGCGGCCGTAATATGACGGTGGTGCGCATTGATAAAGTCTCTTATCGCACGAAGCCGATTTTTGAATCCCTCTACCTCGGCATGCCGTGGACTGAAATTGACTACCTGATGGGGCCGGCTACCTGCGTTCCACTGTATCAGCAGTTGAAAGCTGAATTCCCGGAAGTGCAGGCGGTCAACGCCATGTACACCCACGGCCTGCTGGCGATCATCTCCACCAAAAAACGCTACGGCGGCTTTGCCCGCGCGGTTGGCCTGCGTGCCATGACCACGCCGCACGGTCTGGGCTACGTGAAGATGGTGATTATGGTCGATGAAGACGTCGACCCGTTCAACCTGCCGCAGGTGATGTGGGCGCTGTCGTCGAAGGTGAACCCGGCGGGCGATCTGGTACAGCTGCCGAATATGTCGGTGCTGGAGCTCGACCCTGGCTCAAGCCCTGCGGGAATTACCGACAAACTGATTATCGACGCTACCACGCCGGTTGCGCCGGACAACCGTGGTCACTACAGCCAGCCGGTGCAGGATTTACCTGAAACCAAGGTCTGGGCTGAAAAACTGACCGCTATGCTGGCTAACCGTAAGTAAGGAGGAAAAGATGATTTGTCCACGTTGCGCCGATGAGCATATTGAAGTGATGGCGACATCGCCGGTAAAAGATGTCTGGACCGTATACCAGTGCCAGCATTGTCTGTACACCTGGCGCGATACCGAACCGTTGCGCCGCACCAGCCGCGAACATTATCCAGAAGCGTTCCGCATGACACAGAAAGATATTGATGACGCGCCAATGGTGCCAAGTATTCCACCGCTGCTGGCGGAAGATAAGCGCTAATGCACTCAACAGCGATGGGGTTTCGCCTCGTCGCTGTAGCTTTTTTTTATGGGGAGTACAGCTCACATTCTGTGATTTTGTCTTATTTATGAGACGCTCAATATTCCAGGATATGTAAATATAGACATGGTTTTAAAAACAGTGTTGACACCATGCGTTAAATGCGTAGATTAAGTATTAACAGCACAATAAAAGTAAGTGTTTATTCAGAAGTACTGGGGTTAACCATTTTGTAAATAAGGCCACGAAGTTTGTAGTTTGGGATGCAGTATGTTTTAAGGCCTCGTAGTGATTGTGCTGGAACGCAAAATGGTAGAGTATGCGCGACGATGTAACGCCTTGTTTTAAATTCATTTACTGCGATTATCTTATCATGGTAAACGCAACGGTAATAAGGCAACGCATCAAAGAGTATATGTCGCGATGGGGGAATGTACTTGTTTAAGGCGCCATGCTTAAGTTCGTGATAAGGCTGGCGGTGTGTGTAACAGGATAACTAAAGGGAGGTTTTTAAGTTTTAATGCCCAATATTATCTGTAGTAAACGGGTGCATTTGAAAGCAGCATAAATTGTAGTATCAATTCAGTAAGTTAATTAATGTTAAATCAGAAGTTTGTAGCTCCTTAAAAGCCCTTGCCATACCGGTAAGGGCTTTTTTTCATTTGACGTATGCGTACATTTTTATTTTTCGATAAATTCAACAGCGGTAAAGGCGCCACTTCAGCATAAGCGAAGCGGCGCAGATAATTACACCATGCCTTTCAGTCGATAAATCCACTCCAGCGCCTGACGTGGACTCAGCGAGTCTGGATCCAGTCCCTCCAGCGCTTCAACCGCCGGGGAGACCTCTTCCGGGGCCGACAATAGCGACATCTGCGTGCCATCGACCTGCGTCGCTGCTGCGTTTGGTGAGATGCTTTCCAGCTCGCGCAGCTTCTGACGCGCACGCTTGATAACCTCTTTCGGCACGCCCGCCAGCTGCGCTACCGCCAGACCATAGCTCTTGCTGGCCGCGCCGTCCTGCACGCTGTGCATAAAGGCGATGGTATCGCCATGCTCCAGCGCGTCCAGATGGACGTTCGCCACGCCTTCCATTTTCTCCGGCAGTTGGGTCAGCTCGAAGTAGTGGGTCGCAAACAGCGTTAATGCCTTGATCTTATTCGCCAGATTCTCCGCACAGGCCCAGGCCAGCGACAGGCCGTCATAGGTTGACGTACCGCGACCAATCTCATCCATCAGCACCAGGCTGTTTTCGGTGGCGTTATGCAGAATATTGGCGGTTTCGGTCATCTCCACCATAAAGGTTGAGCGGCCGGAAGCCAGGTCATCCGCCGCGCCCACGCGGGTGAAGATACGGTCGATAGGGCCAATCTCCACGCTCTGCGCCGGGACATAGCTGCCGATATAAGCCAGCAGCGCAATCAGCGCCGTTTGCCGCATATAGGTACTTTTACCGCCCATGTTTGGACCGGTAATGATCAGCATTCGACGCTGCGGCGACAGGGTCAGTGGGTTGGCGATAAACGGCTCGTTCAGCACCTGTTCCACTACCGGATGGCGGCCTTCGATAATCCGGATGCCGGGTTTATCGATAAACGTTGGGCAGGTGTAGTTGAGCGCATAGGCGCGTTCGGCGAGGTTCACCAGCACGTCCAGCTCAGCCAGCGCGCTGGCGCTCTGCTGAAGGTCCCCCAGATGCGGCAGCAGCAGGTCGAACAGTTCGTCATAAAGCTGTTTTTCCAGCGCCAGCGCCTTGCCTTTCGAGGTCAGAACTTTGTCTTCGTACTCTTTCAGCTCAGGGATGATATAGCGTTCGGCGTTTTTCAACGTCTGGCGGCGCACGTAGTTGATTGGCGCCATATGGCTCTGACCGCGGCTGATCTGAATGTAATAACCGTGGACGGCGTTATACCCCACCTTCAGCGTATCCAGCCCGGTGCGCTCGCGTTCACGAATTTCCAGACGGTCGAGGTAGTCGGTCGCGCCATCGGCCAGCGCGCGCCACTCGTCGAGCTCTTCATGGTAGCCTGGGGCAATCACGCCGCCATCGCGCACCAGCACCGGAGGCGCATCAATAATCGCTCGCTCCAGCAGCTCGCGCAGTTCGGTGAACTCACCCATTTTCTCGCGCAGCATCTGCACCGGCGCGCTGTCGACGCTTTCCAGTTGTGCACGCAGTTCCGGCAGTTGCTGGAAGGCGTGACGCATACGGGCGAGGTCGCGCGGACGCGCGGTGCGCAGTGCCAGACGAGCAAGGATACGTTCCAGGTCGCCGACCTGACGCAGCACCGGCTGCAGATCGGCAGTAACATCCTGTAGCGCGCCGATGGTCTGCTGACGTTCGGTCAGGGTTTTGATATCGCGCACCGGCATATGCAGCCAGCGCTTAAGCATACGGCTGCCCATCGGCGTGACGGTGCAGTCGAGCACGGAGGCGAGTGTGTTTTCCAGCCCGCCCGCCAGGTTCTGGGTGATCTCCAGATTGCGGCGCGTGGCGGCATCCATAATGATGCTGTCCTGCTGGCGATCCATGGTGATGGAGCGGATGTGCGGCAGCGAGGTACGCTGGGTGTCCTTCACGTATTGCAGCAGACAGCCTGCGGCGCAAAGCCCACGCGGTGCGCCTTCCACGCCAAAACCGACCAGGTCACGCGTACCAAATTGCAGATTCAGCTGCTGACGCGCGGTGTCGATTTCGAACTCCCACAGCGGGCGACGGCGCAGGCCGCGGCGACCTTCAATCAGCGCCATCTCGGCAAAATCTTCGGCGTACAACAGCTCGGCAGGGTTAGTGCGTTGTAGTTCTGCGGCCATGGTTTCACGGTCGGCGGGCTCGCTGATGCGAAAACGCCCGGAGCTGATATCCAGCGTGGCGTAGCCATAGCCTTTGCTGTCCTGCCAGACGGCAGCAAGGAGGTTGTCCTGGCGCTCCTGCAGCAGCGCTTCATCGCTGATGGTGCCCGGCGTGACAATTCGCACGACTTTGCGCTCGACCGGACCTTTGCTGGTCGCCGGGTCGCCAACTTGTTCACAAATGGCGACAGATTCGCCCTGATTCACCAGCTTGGCGAGGTAGTTTTCTACCGCGTGGTGCGGGATACCCGCCATCGGGATAGGTTCACCGGCAGAAGCGCCGCGTTTGGTCAGCGAGATGTCGAGCAGCTGCGATGCACGTTTCGCATCGTCATAAAACATCTCGTAAAAGTCACCCATGCGGTAGAACAGCAGGATCTCGGGATGCTGCGCTTTCAGCTTCAGATACTGCTGCATCATCGGCGTGTGTGCGTCGAAATTGTCGATTGTACTCATCCGTTTGTGATGTCCATTTTCTTGAATTTTACTGAGTGCGTAATGTGTTCGGACTCATCTGGTGCCGTGGATCTCATGAAATCCGGCCTCTTTTTTCATGAGTACGTAGGCTGCATGATAACGGAGTCTGAAGGACAGGAAAACAGAAGAGGGGGCATCGTCCTGAAATGGCCTCGTCGGCAAATTGATCTCACCGACCTTTTGCGACGGTTGTCATTCTCCTGAAAGCGTTAGCCGCTATAATCCCCGGCTCTTGTGCGGTTCTTCGTACAAGGCTCCTTCTGAGTTCAGAGGCTAACATCGATGACATGGCAACAATTTAAACATACCTTCCTGATCAAATTCTGGTCTCCGGTTCCTGCGGTAATCGCGGCCGGTATTCTCTCCACCTATTACTTCGGCATCACCGGCACCTTCTGGGCGGTGACGGGCGAGTTCACGCGCTGGGGCGGGCAACTGCTGCAACTGGCGGGCGTGCATACCGAGACCTGGGGCTATTACAAGCTGATTGGCCTCGACGGCACGCCGCTGACGCGTATCGACGGCATGATGATTATCGGCATGTTCGGCGGCTGCTTTGCCGCGGCGCTATGGGCCAATAACGTTAAGCTGCGTTTGCCGAAAAGCCGCATCCGTATTCTGCAGGCCATTGTCGGTGGCATGATTGCCGGCTTTGGCGCGCGTCTGGCGATGGGCTGTAACCTCGCGGCCTTCTTTACGGGCATTCCGCAGTTCTCGCTGCACGCCTGGTTCTTCGCGCTGGCGACGGCCCTCGGCTCATGGTTTGGCGCCCGCTTCACGCTGCTGCCTATCTTCCGTATTCCGGTCAAAATGGTCAAAGTCTCGGCGGCATCGCCGTTGACGCAGCGTCCTGAGCAGGCGCGTCGTCGTTTCCGTCTGGGCATGCTGGTGTTTATCGGCATGGTCGGCTGGGCGTTGCTGACGGCGGCGGGCAGTCCGAAACTGGGTCTGGCGATGCTGTTCGGCGTGGGCTTTGGCCTGCTGATTGAACGGGCGCAAATTTGCTTTACCTCGGCGTTCCGCGATTTGTGGATCACCGGGCGTACGCAAATGGCGAAGGCCATTATCTTTGGCATGGCAGTGAGTGCCATCGGTATCTTCAGCTATGTACAGCTGGGTGTGGCACCAAAAATCATGTGGGCTGGTCCGAATGCGGTGATTGGCGGTCTGCTGTTCGGCTTCGGTATTGTACTGGCAGGCGGCTGTGAAACCGGCTGGATGTATCGTGCCGTTGAAGGACAGGTGCACTACTGGTGGGTGGGGCTCGGCAACGTCATTGGCTCGACCATTCTGGCCTATTACTGGGACGACATTTCCCCGTCGCTCGCGACGAGCTGGGACAAAGTTAACCTGCTGACCACGTTTGGCCCGCTCGGCGGCCTGCTGGTCACCTACGGCCTGTTGCTGATTGCGCTGCTGTTAATTCTCGGCTGGGAAAAACGATTCTTCCGTCGTAACGCCACTGCTAACCTTGCAGCGAAGGAGAGTGTATGAAAACGATCGTCCCGGATTACCGTCTGGATATGGTGGGCGAACCTTGCCCGTACCCGGCAGTGGCGACGCTTGAAGCGATGCCACAATTAAAGAAAGGCGAAATACTGGAAGTGGTGAGCGACTGTCCGCAGTCGATTAATAACATCCCGGTGGATGCACGCAATCACGGTTACACCGTGCTCGATATTCAGCAGGATGGGCCCACCATCCGTTATTTAATTCAGAAGTAACTTCTCGCCCTCGCGTTCGGCGAGGGCGTTTCATCAACCATTCTCTCATGTTTATTTCATTTTAAACTAGACCCGTACCTCATCAAGTTGACGGTTAATCTCGGTGACATTTTGGTCTGAGATAGGGTAGGTCTGAATAATGAACATCGAAACAGCGGCCAGGATGATAGGGATCCAAACCGCGGTCATAATAATCCCATCGATAGCATTCGCACTTTGTTGTGCACCCGCTTCGCTAAAGCCATACGCAGCCAGTAACCACAGTGGGATAGCGCCGCCAATAGTGAAGCCAATCTTGAAGAAAAGCCCCATGATCGCATTAATAATTGCGGCGTTTCGTTTCCCTGATTTTAATTCACCATAAGCAATCACTTCTGGAACCAGTGCCCACATGAATCCTGTCGCCGACGTTAAGCCCCATTGCTTAATGAATGTTGCAATATAAGCAAGCCAAAGAGCATCATGCATGCCTTCACGTGACCAAATGTAAGTCAGCAATTCACCTACAATAAACATGCCGAGGAAGAGATGGAAGAATCCTTTTTTACCAAATATTTTCTTGAGTCTGGGCCAAAATAGCGGAAAGAGAATACCTGGAATTGAAGCGACAAGACCAATTGCCCCCATCCATTCTGAATGACCGACAACAAACTGATTGAAGAAGCCATTAACCGTATTCATGAAGAACATAAAGGTAAAGGCTAACATGAAAAACAGCCCGAGAATGACAAGCGGTCGATTATTTTTCAATTCAATAAAGAGATCGGTTGTTTTGACGTTGGCCGTTTGTTCCGCTGTTGCAACAACGCGTTCTTTAGTGAATTTATAACAGAGGAAGAGTGCTACTGCGCCGATCACCATATAAATTGAGTATACGCCAAACCATGCGTAATTTGCTGATGGGTCGGTATAGTTACCCATATTGAGTTCAAGGCCAAAAAAACCGGTATCCTTAAGGCTGCGATCTTTTGGTGAAGCCATTTGTACAAACATAGGGAACAGAGTGTACACGAGAAGATTAGCGCTGTTCGCTAGCATCATTCGTGTGCTGGTCAGCTTATCAATTGACTCAGGGTCTCGTGTCAATGATGCGTTAAGAGAACCATAAGGAATATTTACAACGGAATAAACTAAATCCAGTACTAAATAAATGATAAACGCAAAGGGAACGGAGCCTCGGACACCAGGAATAGGGGCAAACAGTAATGCAGAAAGAATAACGAGTGGAATGCCTGCTCTTAAAATCCAGGGGCGATATTTGCCAGCGCTTGAGCTTCTTTTGTCGACATAGGTACCAACCATTGGGTCCCAAAAAACGTTAATAATGCGAACGAAAAGAAATATAAACCCTGCTGTTGCTGTGCTTATGGTATTTACGGTTAACATATGCAAAGCAAGAAAACCACCTATTGTGCCAAATACAAGATTTTGTGCGAAGTCACCCATGCCATAACCAATACGCTCACCCCGTGTTAATTTGTGATATTCATCATGCCGATTTTGAATTATGTTTTTACGCATTCTAATCACGTCCCGACTTTTGTAAGTGAATGAGACGCTCTTTTTGACACAGATAACTGTGGGGAATCTATTGCGTTTTCATATTAACTAGTTATGTTTTTTTACTTTTGTGATCATCAAAACAAAGATTTTATATTGTTCACGCCATTGAAATAGAGCCGCTGCGTTCCCCGTCATTTCGGGGATGAATATACCATGCTGTTTTTTGTGATATTCATCATAATTATTGCCCTCGCCGTCCGACGAGGGCGCATTGCTTTACCCAAATCTCGGCAGCAGATTCAGCGTGCTGCCAAACCAGCACAGAATCACCATGACGCCAAACAGGATAACCACCGCCGGAATGGCCTTGCCGCCCCAAACGGTAAAGGTTTTCTCCGGGAAGCGCTCACGCGATTTTAACGCCAGGAATGCGGGCACAATAACGGCCCAGACGGTTGCGCACAGCCCCGCGCCGCCGATGGCATAGATAAAACCGTTCGGGAAAATCAGGTACAGCGCCGCCGGTGGCAGGAAGGTGAGCAGCAGCGTTTTAAAGCGGCCCCACGGGGTGTTGCCCATCTTGAACAGATCTGCCAGGTAGTCAAATAGTCCGAGCGTAACGCCGAAGAAGGAGCTGGCGACCGCGAGGTTAGAGAAGATCAGCAGGAAGAACTCAATCACGCCGTGTTGGTTGGTCCCTAAGAAGGATTTCACCAGCGCATCCACGTTGCCGCCCGAAGCAATAATCTCTTTAAAACTGCTGCGGTGGATGTTGCCCATCGTGCAGTAGAGCCAGAACAGGTAGATAACCAGCGCTAACAGCGAACCGTAGACGATACTTTTAATGAGTTTGTCTTTGCGTTTGCCGTAGCAGATTATCAGGCTGGGAATGTTGCCGTGAAAACCAAACGACGCCAGGCATACCGGCACCGCCATCAGAATATAGGGGAGATAAGTGCTGTTCGCTTCCGGCGCGGCGATATCGCGAAGAATGGTGTAGTCGACCTGAAAGAAGAAGGAGCCAAAGACCACCACGAAGGCGATAATTTTAATGCCGAGGAAAAAGGAGGTGATGCGGCTGGCCGCAAGGGAGCTAACCCACAGCACGCTGGCGACAAACACCGCGCTACCGATACCGACGATACGGGGGTTAACGTGCGTTCCGGCGTTGATGGCGATGGTTTCGCTGATGATCGCCCCGTTGGCCGAGATATAGGCATAGGTCAAAATATACAGCACGAAGGCGACCGTAATACCGCTGACCACATTCCACTTATTGCCGATTAAATCTTTGGTGATGGTATTAAAACTGGAACCTACAGGATAGTTAAGATTGGCCTCTAATAGCAGTAACCCGGAATGCAGCATTGAAAACCAGGAGATAATTAAAATAAATGCACCCCAGAAAAACCATGCCCCAGCAAGGTCAACCGGTAATGCAAACATTCCGCCACCGATGACGGTGCCGGCAATAACCATAATTCCCCAGAAGGAGGAATGTTTTGTATTCGACGCTTCTTCCATGGCCTTCCCTTATTGATAACGTTTACGTTTACGTTTCTGTTGTCGTCAGAAATAATCAATGATGCCAGGTGCCAGAATCTCCAATGGCTATATCAGTGATATAGCCATTGGAATCGGTGGGAATTAAACTTCTTTCAGTTTTGCGGTGAAGTGTCGTAATACTTTCGGTTCGTAAGTAAAGGTTAACCCTTTAATATTTGGCGCATTCTCTTTCACGTGTTCAAAGGCTTCAATAATGAAGTCCATATGCGTTTGGGTGTAAGTGGCGCGTGGAATGGTTAAGCGCAGCAGCTCTGCCGGGCAAGGGAGCTGCTTGCCGGTTTTCGGGTCACGACCCAGTAAGAAGGAGCCAATCTCAACGGCGCGAATGCCGGCGACTTTATACAGCTCACAGGCCAGCGCCTGCGCCGGGAACTGCTCGGCGGGAATGTGCGGTAGCAGCTTGCCGGCGTCGACAAACGCCGCGTGGCCGCCCGCCTGCTGACAGGTAACGCCGATGGCCTCCAGGCCGTCAACCAGATACTGAATCTGCTTGATACGGTAAGAGAGCCAGTCCTGGTTCATTCCGTCGGTCAGGCCAACGGCCAGACGCTCCATTGCCCCGCCTTCAAGGCCGCCGTAGGTTGGGAAGCCCTCCTGCACCACGCACAGGGTGCGGCATTCGGTGTAGACGTCAAAGAAGGCGTCGTCTTTGATGCACAGCAGGCCGCCCATCGGCACCATCGCATCCTTCTTCGCCGACATCGCCAGCATATCGGCGTATTTGTAGGTTTCGCGGGTGATCTCTTCAATGCTCCAGTCGCGGTATCCCGGCTCGCGCTGCTGAATAAACCAGGCGTTTTCCGCGAAGCGCGCGGAGTCCATTACCACCGGAATGTCATATTTCTTCGCAATGGCGTACATCGCTTTCAGGTTTGCCAGCGATACCGGCTGGCCGCCCGCCGAGTTACAGGTGATGGTGGCAACAATATAAGGAACGTTATTAGGGCCGACCTCTTCAATGCCGTTTTCCAGCCCCTGCAGATCAAAATCACCTTTAAAATCATTACGCGCAGAGGTATCAAATGCCTCTTTAATATAGACGTTGCGCACCGTACAGCCGTTAATCTGGCTATGGCCCTGGGTGGTATCAAAGAAATAGTTGGAGAAGGCGACCATTTTGCTGCGGTCCAGCCCTTTTTCCTGCTCGCGTTTTTTAATTAATACCGGAATATAGATCTGCTCGGCGCCGCGTCCCTGGTGGGTGGGAATGGTATACTGATAGCCGA
The DNA here is from genome assembly GCF_036759925.1 of Kluyvera sp. CHPC 1.2972. Lineage (NCBI taxonomy): Bacteria > Pseudomonadati > Pseudomonadota > Gammaproteobacteria > Enterobacterales > Enterobacteriaceae > Kluyvera > Kluyvera sp. CHPC 1.2972. The sequence continues at coordinate 75,581 of NZ_JAPKIB010000005.1, forward strand.
AAATCTCTTTAACGGCGTTGCACAGTGCGTAGTAGCTGCGGCTGCCGCTATAGGCTTCATCGCCGCGCAGCATGGCGGCCTGCATATTCTGCGTGACCGCGCCGGTGCCGCTGTCGGTCAGCAGGTCGATAAAGACATCTTCGCTATCGAGCAGGAATGGGTTCATGCCCGAGGCGATAATCGCATTTTCACGATGTTCCCGGGTGGTGCGTTTCACCGGCTCGATAACGCGAATACGGAAAGGTTCTGGCAGATGTTTAAAGTTATTCATGGCGTAATCCTTAATCCTTTTTTAGACATACTCGTCCCGCAGGTTATTCATTTATGATGAAAACCATTATCTGGGCGCAATACGAATACCTTAACCGGATAACGTTATATAGCGGCAAGTCCCGCTCATGGCATATTAAAAATGCGTGCGGTACATCGCTGCGATTAAACAGTTATCTTGAGATAGGTATGTGATATCAGAAACAGAATTCAGGCTTCTGTTTGCAATGATATGGACGCGAAGTCGTATGAGGGGCTAAGGACGGTGATTGACAATAACGTTGTCAATATTAAACCATTTTGCGGTGTTATACGTTCTATTGTGGAAGTTCATAATGTATGCTCTCCATTAGACACGGATATACATTATTAGATTTAACTTATTTGTCTATTGGCGTTTTATTCAATTGTGAATTTGGTCACGAATGCGTATATCTCATTATCAATAGTGGGTGTTTAGCCTGCACTTAATAAATAAAGCAATAATGACCCACGTGAGCAATAAAGTGGGCGTGAAGCCACGCCCGCTTTATTAAGGTGTCAGATAAATCTGCGGTACCGCCGCTTCCGGGTGCTGATGCATCGCAATTTCCGCGCCGTACCAACGGTGAATCACTGATTGCTGAATCACCTCCTGCGGCGTGCCCTGCGCCACCAGCTTTCCCTGATGTAGCAGCAGTATTGAGTCGGCCCATAACGCGGCGAGGTTGAGGTCGTGCAGCACGATGCAGACGTGCAGCTTGCCGCGTCGGGTCAGCTTTTTCAGCAGCCGCAGCAGATGCTGCTGATAGTAAAGGTCCAGCGCCGAGGTGGGCTCATCCAGAAACAGCCAGCCCTGCGGGCCATCTTCACTCCACAGCTGCGCCAGGCTTCGCGCCAGCTGTACGCGCTGCTGTTCGCCGCCGGAAAGCGCCGGGTAGAGGCGGCCTGCCAGGTGCGTACAGCCGGTTTCGGCCATCACTCGCGCAATCAGCGCCGGATCAACCTGCGTTCCCCACGGCGCGCGTCCCATTGCAATCACCGTTTCTACCGGCCAGTTGGCGTTGAGCTGCGTACGCTGCAGCATCACCGCGCGGCGGCGGGAAAGGGCGGAGGCGGACCACGCGCTAAGCGCTTTACCTTCGATATGTTGCTCGCCGCTGTCGGCGGTTAAAAAACCGGTCAACAGCCGCAGCAAGGTCGATTTCCCTGCGCCGTTGGGGCCAATCAGCGCCGTGACTTCACCGGGCTGTAGCGCCAGCGAGACGTTATCAATCACCCGGCGTTTACCGAGCTTCAGCGATAGCGAACGTGCAATGTACTGGTTATCCACGCATCCCCCTCTCCTGACGGAAAATAAGCCACAGGAACCACGGCGCACCGAGCAGGCTGGTCAGCAGACCAACCGGCATTTCGGCGGGTGCGGCGATGGTGCGGGCGAGGGTATCGGCAATCAGCAGTAAAATTGCGCCTGCCAGCAGAGAACCGGGGATAAGCCCCCGGTGATCTGGCCCTAGCCACATGCGCATCAGGTGCGGCACCACCAGCCCGATAAAACCAATGACGCCGCTGATGGCCACCGAAGCGGCCACCAGCACCGCGCTGCACAACAGCAACAGACGTTGTAGCATCCGCACGTTGACGCCGAGGTAGTGCGCCTCTTCATCACCCAACTGAAGCAAATTCAGACGCGCTGCCGTCCACCAGACCACCAGCGAGGCAGGGAGAATCAGCGTGGCGGCGACCAGCAGCGTTGGCCACTCGGCCTGCCCCAGGCTGCCCATTCCCCAAAGCGACATCTGGCGAAGCTGCGTGTCGTTGCTAATCCACGACAGCATGCCCACCAGCGCGCCGCACAGGGCGTTAATCGCAATCCCGACCAGCAGCAGGCGGGAGAGCGAACCGTCTCCCGCTTTGCTGAGGACAAAAATCACCGCCATCACCGCCAGGCTGCCGATAAACGCCGCCAGCATCGGCGCGTAGAGCGCCACCAGCACCGGCACCGAAATCGGCAGCACCACCCAGAATGAAACCGCCAGCGCCGCGCCGCTGCTGATCCCGAGCAGCCCTGGGTCCGCCAGCGGGTTGCGAAACAGCCCCTGCATCACGCAGCCGGAGAGCGCCAGCGCGCTGCCAACCAGCAGCGCTAGCAGGACGCGGGGAAGGCGGATGGTGAGCCAGATATGGCGCAGCACCTCATCTCCCGACGGCCAGATACTCGCCAGCGGCAGGCGCATGGCGCCTAGCGTGGTGGCAAACAGCGTCAGGGCAACGAGCAGCAGCACCATCAGCCACAGCTGGCGTGAGGCGGTGACGTTCATCAGTGCAACTGCTCCGCTTTCTGACGCAGCTGTTGCAACGCCAGCGGCGTGCGCGGGCCGAAGCCCAGCAGCGCCATATCGTCAATCACCAGCACCTGTTTGTTGCGCCCGGCAGGCGTCTGCGCCAGCCCCGGCAGCTTCCACAGCGCGGCTTCACCGCCCATACCTTTCAGGCCATCAGCGGAGATCACCACCAGATCCGGCAGGCTGGCGATGACCCCTTCCTGCGACATGGTGCGGTAGTGGTCAAAACCCTGCATGGCGTTCTGTAAGCCAGCCAGCTTGATGGCGCCGTCTGCCGCCGTTTGCTGACCGGCCACCAGCGCGCCGGAACCGCCGTGGCTGAGGATAAACAGCACGCGCTTGTTCAGCGGCTGCGCCGGGATTTTCGCCATATCGTCATGCAGCGTTTTACGCAGCGCATCGCCCTGCGTCTGCTTGCCCAGCGCGTCGGCAATGACCTGCACTTTACCGTCCATCGCCGCAGCGTCGTAGCCGCCCGGCACGTTCACCACCTTCACCTTGCTGCCTTCCACCTTTTGCAGCACCAGCGACGGCTGCGCCTGGCTGCTGGCAAGAACCAGCGTCGGGCGCAACGAGAGGATGCCTTCGGTGCTCAACTGGCGAAGATAGCCGACATCCGGCAGCGACTGGGATGCCGCGGGCCAGGTGCTGGTGCTATCGCGCGCCACCAGTTGAGACTGCGCGTCCAGCGCGTAGACGATTTCGGTGACATCGCCGCCCAGGGTGATAATGCGCTCGGCGGCGCTGGAGAACAGCGGCAGCGCGGCTAACAGTATCAGCAGGCGTTTCATACGGTCTGGCCTTCCGCCGTCAGGCTATCCACCTGGTTGCGCCACTGCGTTTGCTCTGGGTGACCTTCGCTGCGCTGGCCGTACAGCTGCGCAATCTGGGTGCCGTCTTTGGCAAACAGCTCCACGCTGGTCACGTGGCCGTCCACGGTCGGTTTGCGGGTTACCCACACTTCGTCGATAGTCTCTTCGCGCAGGTGCAGGGTGAAGGTGCTGTTGAAGATGTTGATCCAGCCGCGCATTGGCGTCAGCTTCTCCAGCGTGCCGGTGAAGATCTGCACGCAGCCGCGGTTGCCGACGAAAATCATAAATTCGTTGCCGTCCTGTTGGATGGTTTCCAGCAGGCGAGGCAGGGCTTCGGTGTCGATACGGCAGGCCAGGTCATCGCTCACCAGGCGGAAAGCCTGCTGGCGTGAGAGGTTGTATTTGCGCAGCAGCACGAAGAACTGATGCACGTCGGTCATCGCGCGCCACTCTTTTTCCAGCGCCGCACCGTCTGCCGTCTCGGCGTAGCGGGCATTTTCTACCGGGCGAAGGGCCAGCGGCGTTGGGTTTGATGACGTCTGTTCAGCAATCAGCGCCTGCCAGGCCGCGCTGTCCGTGGCGTCGGTGGTATAAACCTTCAGCACCGCGTCGCCGTGCGGGTCAAAGAACTGAATGCTTTCGCGACCCTGATCGTTGACGTGAAACGCGCTGGCCCACTGGCTCAGGAACAGACGCAAATCTAGCGCGCGTGGATTCAGCACCAGGCCTGCATGGCCGTCGAGGTGCTGGTGGGTGAAAGCGCCAACCTGCTCGTGAACTGCATATTCGTTGCGGCAGATGCATTTGGTTTCGCCCACGTTTTCAAGCGCGGCGAGGATTGCGCGTGCATTATCCTGCAGGCGAACGGCATCGTGGCCGACGCGTGCTTCGGTCAGCTCCGCTTCGCTGATGCCCATCACGGCAGCGATGTCGCGAGCGTATTTGGCAGTACCATTGGCTTTAACGTCCTGATAGCGCTGCCACAGTTCGGTTGGTGCGTTTTGCATAGCTCTCTTCCTTATAATTACCCCGGCCAGTGGCCGGGGGCAGGTTTCATTGATGTTGTTATCAGAAATCGACGTTAACGCCCAGCTGCCAGGTACGGCCCGGCATGACCGCCAGCGATTTATCATTGGCGTCCTGGTTGGTGGACGTTTCAATGTTGCGGCTGCTCAGGTAGTCCCAGTATTTACGGTCGGTCAGGTTATACACGCCGCCGTTGATACGGACGTTCTTCGCCACGCGCCAATAGGCCGTCCAGTCGAGCATGCCGTAGCCAGGTACGCGCATATATTCGCTGGTGGAATCCGTCAGCGCGCCGCCAGTGTTGGTGTAGCTTTCACGGTTGGTCGGGGTAGCGCGTTTGCCTTTCACGAAGGTGGCGGTCAGCGCGGTACCGTAAACTTTGGACGGATCATCCCACGCCACGCCGACGATGGCTTTCATTGGCGCAACGCTATCAAGGTCGACATATTTGTCGCCGTAGTAGCTGGATTTCGACTGCCCTTCGCTGTAACCGTAGGCCAGAGTTGCGCTCAGGCCATCAACCTGCTCAAACCAGGTGCCGAAGTTGAACTTCGCGCTGATTTCACCGCCGTAGATATAGGCTTTATCGCGGTTTTCCGCCTGATAAATGGTGTAGATGTTTGACGGTACGTTAGTGAACTGGCTCGGGTTGTTTGAGCGAGTGTAACGGGTGTAGGCAATAAAGTTTTTATAGCTGTTGTAGAACAGCGCGGTACGCATGGTGATCCCTTCGGTCACCTCGCCCTTCATACCCCATTCGAAGTTGTCGCTGGTCTCGGTTTTCAGATCGGTATTGCCGATCAGCGCGTACTGGCCGCGGCCCGCGTAGCTGGAACCGAGGTTCCATGAACCGTACAGCTGGCTGGTGTTCGGGAACTCCGCGCCGCGTTTGTACTGCAAATAGGTCATCAGGCGCGGCGTCACGTCGTACTGGAAGGTCAGTGACGGCAGCGCCTGAGTATCTGAATTTTTGCCATACAGCTTAGAAACCGACGACTCCGTCAGCACCGTGCTGTTAGTGGTCAGGCTGCTAAGGTTCTCCGGCTTGGTGGACTGATGCACCACGCGAATGCCTGGGATCACCGCAAGGTTATGGCTGTCGAGATCGAAGTTGATCTGATCCTGCAGGAAGCCAGCTACCGTGTACTCACGGCTGTCTGCTTCCGGCTGCATAATCTCGGTGAAGACGCTCGGAACCGGCGACTGGCTGAACGGACGCTGGGTTTTGGTAGTGCTGGCGTTAAAGCCAGCGCTCAGGTCGTGGCGGCCAAGCGTTTTTGCCAATGCCGTCTGCATACCCCAGGTGTCGGTGTCGTAGTTCGAGTAGACCGTTTCCATGGTATTGGTGAAGCTGTCCGGCATGTAGGTCTGGTCGTGTGCTTCGGTGTGCTGGTAGTACACCTTGGTGGACATGCTGTCGATGAAGTCGTTCATCGGCGTCCAGTCATCTTTCAGGCTCAGCCCCCAGCGACGGGTCTGGCTGGTCTGCTGCGCGTTACCAATGGTCTTGCTGCCGCTGTCGTTCCAGACGTCATAATGGGTATGGTTGGTTTTATGGTAGTAGTCGAGGGTGCTGGTCAGTTTATGCTGATCGTTTGGTTGCCAGATCCCCGAGGTCATAAATGCGTCAGAGTGCCAGTTTGCCGGGAAAGCGTCGACGCTTGAGCTATTGGTGGTGGTCTCCTGACCATCACGACGGCTGTAGACGAAAATCCCGCGCAGGGTTTCATCACCGCCTGCCGCCGTCAGGCCGTTGTGCCAGCTGCGGTCAGCAGAGTCGTAACCGCTGCGGTAGCTAAAGGCGCTGGTTTTGCCCGGGTGCAGATAGTCGTCCGCCGATTTCGGCTGGAAGGAGACGTTGCCGCCGATAGAAGAGTTGGCGGTTTCGGTATCGGTGGCACCGGACTGAATATCGACGCTGCCGTACATGTACGGGTCAATGTAGTCGCGGCCAATGCCGAAGGTGTTCTGGCCGGCGCGGCTAACGTAGCTACGGCCGGTGGCGTTCGGCTGGGCGATACCGTCCACGTCGATACCGACGCGGTTGCTCTCGAGCCCGCGAATGTTGTAGCCGGTGTAGCCGCCGCGGTCGAAGCCGCTTTTGCCGTTGCCGGAGCCGCCGCTGGAGCCGGTCGCGCCAATCAGAGGTTCATAGCGCATGATGGAACCAAAGTCGTTGGCTCCTTTGTCCTGCAGCTCCTGCGCACTAATGGCGTGCTGGCTACCCGGTTTCAGCACCGGTGCGGGCGCTGTGACGGTCATCTGCTCGGCGCTGTCTACCGCCGCAGTTTTGTCCTGTGTGTCAGCCGCAACGGCAGAAGTCTGATAAATCGCTGCAAGCAAAGAGGTTACCAGTAGGCTTTTCTTGCACCACGCCTCTGATTGAATGGATTTGTACATAGTTGCCATGCCTTTCATCGTTATTAGTATTGGCTCACTTGCTACTTCCAGAAGTCGGCTTTTCCCTAAGCGCTTCGAACGACTCCGTTTAATGTGATGCGAATGGTAATGATAGGAATTATCATTTGCAATAAAGTTTGCAAATAAATCTCTATGCATGCAACAATTTGATTACAATTAGTCCTTTGATTCATCGCGAGAATACTATGACGCAGAAAGCCGCTATTACGGTCACCTACTGCTCCCAGTGCAACTGGATGCTACGCGCCAGCTGGATGGCGCAGGAGCTGTTGCACACTTTCAGCACCGATATCGCCTCGGTGACCCTGGTGCCCGGCACCGGCGGGATTTTTACCATTACCGTCGGCGAGGAACTTATCTGGGACCGCAAGCGCGACGAGGGCTTCCCGGATGCCGCCGAGCTGAAACGCCGGGTGCGCGACGTCTGCTTCCCGGAAAAACCGCTGGGCCACGTGGACAAGCACGAGGCATAAAGCGGCTGCGAAAGCACTATTAAACGTGTATTATTAATGCATCTTTATTGGTGAGGAACAGGCTATGGCAGGCAAACGCATCGACCGTGAGAAACGGACCATCCGCAGTATGATTGCGCTTTATCAGCAACGTTGCCCGCAGGCGCAGGACGATGCAGAGCACTACCAGGCGCTGAATGCCTATGCCGATAAACGACTGGATAAATGCGTGTTTGGCGAGGAAAAACCGGCTTGTAAGCAGTGCCCGGTGCACTGCTATCAGCCCGCCAAACGCGAAGAGATGAAGCAGATTATGCGCTGGGCTGGCCCGCGTATGCTGTGGCGTCACCCGATTTTGACCATCCGCCATCTGATTGACGACCGGCGTCCGGTGCCGGCGCTGCCGGAAAAATATCGCCCGAAAAAATAGCTACATCGTGCGGCAGTGACGGCGGTACTCCGACGGCGAACGCGCCGTGTGCTTGCGGAAAATTCGGCAGAAGTAGTTGCTGTCTTCAAAGCCGCAGTGATGGGCTATCTCTTTGATTTTCATCTCATATCCACGCAGTAATTTCTTTGCCAGTTCAAGCCGTACGGCGGTCAGATATTCATTGAATCCCACCGAACCGGACTTCTGAAACAGGTGCGACAGGTAGTTCGGCGTAATGTGGAACTTCTTCGCCACCGTCTCCCGGCTGAGCGCCTCGGCGGCGTGCTCGTCGATATACTCCTGAACGGCGAGAAACAGCTCTTTGCTCTTGCTCACCGTATCCGCCAGATGGGTAAGCTGATCGATACAGTGGCTCAGCAGCCCGCTTAGCACGATCTGCGCTGTGGGCATCACCGGGCGAATAGCCAGTTCGTTCATCGCCAGCAGCAGATACGATCCTACCCGCGGGCCCAGCCGCGCCACGTGCTGCTTACGAATCTCCACGAATTTTTTGCCGTCATACCGCTGCAGGCTGAAGCCGAGTTTCTGTTTGCTGAACAGAATGCTCAGCGTGGTGGCCGGGCCTTGCCACTGCGGGGCGTTCCAGCGTCCGCCGGGCAGATAGAGCGCCTGTAGCGGGCCCAGCGGCGCGCTCAGGCAATCGTCGGCAAGCTCGCCTTCCAGCACGATTTCCAAACGGGGAAACGATACGCTCATCGCCAGTTCCGGCGCGGGCTGTGAGGTTTGCGGAAACCGCACGACAAGGTCACTTTGCCGGGCAAGCAGCTGCTCCAGCACGGGGACGAGGGATTGCTCTGACATGCTCATGTCCTGGTTATTATTCTGGATTTTGAATCTCATCACACTTTATTTTGCTGTACACAAAAATCCAGTGTTGTGTAGCTATCTCATACAGAATGCCGACCGTTCGTGCAGTAACTTTTCATATATGTTGTGAAATGGTTAACAAAAGAGAGGGCGGTATGGACAAGCAAGCGGCATTCTGGCTGGAGGCGCTGGGCGCGAGTGGCGAACTGTCAGCGACAATGAAACATGAACTGGATACTCAGGGCTACACCATCGTCCACGGCGTGGCGGATGCCGACTGGCTGGCGGCGATGCGCGAGCGCATTGATTATCTGGTGGAAAAAGAAGGGGAGAACCTGGCGGTGGAGCACCATCAGGAAGAGACGGCGACGCGCGTGGCGAATCTCGTCAACAAGGGCGTGGTGTGGGAGAAAGTGTGGTCGCATCCGCTGATTCTGTCGGCCTGCCGCTATATCTTTGAGGGCGAGTTTAAAATCTCCAGCCTCAACGCCCGTGAGGCGCTGTACAACGGCGGTCATCAGCCGCTGCACGCCGACTGGAAAAAGCCGCGCCCGGATTTCCCGAAGGTTCACCTGGTCAACACCATCTGGGCGATTGACGATCTCTACGCCGCCAACGGCGCGCCGCGGATTATTCCAGCGACCCATCTGCGCCCGGAATTGCCGGAAGAGGTGTTGGAGGATGTGGGATTACCGCACCCGGATGAGGTGATTTTTGAGGCGCCGGCAGGCAGCGTGATGATCTACAACGCCCACGCCTGGCACGGCGGCACCACCAACCGCGAAGGCTCGCGCCGCCGGGTACTGCACGGGCTGTATATCGACCGGGCGGATACCGCTCAGCAGGATCAGCGCCGCTGGCTAACACCGGAAACGGCGAGCCGGTTGACCCCGGCGCAGAAGTGGTTGTTGGATGTGGAGTGAAAGGTAAAGACGTTAGCACGGCCAGCCCCTCTCCCTAAAGGGGGAGGGGCGCGCGGACCTATTGGCGTAGCGACTACCCCTGAGGCCCCCGCCGATACAACCGCCTCGGATGCCCAATATTCCCGTACTGAATCTCAATGACGATAAACCCAATCTCCACGCAGTACTCCAGATACCGACGTCCCGTCGTTTTACTGATCCCCGCCTCTTCGACGACCTGTTCAACCGACCAGCTTACTTCAGGACGGTCGCTAAAAATCCGCTGTACCCGCGCAAGCGTTGCAGGTTCAATTCCCTTGGTCGACGGCTGCCCTAACGGCTCTCCCGCGGGCAGGTTGAACAGCTTATCCAGCGCGTGTTGATCCACCACTTTCACCTGTTGCAGGGTGTGCTCCAGCAGCATAAAACGCTCCAGCGAAGCCTGTAGACGGTGCGCAAACACCGGCTTAATCAGATAATCAAAAGCCCCGCTGCGCATCGCGTGGCTACAGGTCTGCATATCGCTGGCGGCGGTGATGAAAATCACCGAACACTCAAACTGCTTCAGCAGCGGGCTACCAATAAGCTCAACGCCCTGACCGTCCGGCAAATAGTTATCCAACAGCACCAGGCGCGGTCGGTGATGGAGAATCAGTTCGTGTGCCTGCGCCAGCGTGCCGGCGAGCCCCACCACGCGCAGACGGAAGTTTTGCTCGATAAACTCCCGATGCAGCTGCGCCAGATGCGGCTCATCTTCAACAATAACAACCTCAAGAGGGCGGATATCAGTCATGGGAAGGTCCTGCGGTAAGCGCGGTCTGGAACGGGATGAAAACCGAAAATACGGTACCCTGCGGAACGTTATCGCTGATCTCGATGCTGCCACCGGCCCGGCGCACATATCCCGCGACCAGGTAGAGGCCAATGCCGTGCTCTGAACCGATAAGCTCGCTGCCGTCGGCGGATTTGCTGGTAAATCCTTGTTCAAAAAGGTGCGGCTTCATCGCTTCATCTACGCCACAACCCCGGTCCGCCACCTCGATAACCAGCTCATGGTTGCGATCCGAAATATAGATTTCCACCGGTGCGGTGCGCGCGGTCGAGTTCAGGGTGGCATCGATGGCGTTGTCCACTAGGTTGCCAATCACCGACATCAGCTCGGTTTCGCTCAGCCCTTCCGGCAGGCGTGATACCCGGCAGGCCGGGTCGAACGTTAGCTCCACGCCTTTCTCGCGCGCACTCACGTATTTACCCAGCAGTAGGCCACACAGCGCCGGAGAGGCGAACTGCATCGACAGGAAATCCAGTACCTGCTGAGCGCCTTCCGACTGCACCCGGATATAGCGCAGGGCGTCGTCATAGCGCTGCATTTGCAGCAGACCGACCAGCGTCGCGGTCCAGTTAAGCTGTTCGTGGCGCATGATGCGCAGGTTATCGGCGTAGCGGGTCACCTGGCTGAGCTGGCTGCTGAGCATCGTAATATCGTTTCTGTCGCGAAAGCTGAATACCCAGCCGCTTTGGGTTCCCGGCTCCACTTCGATGGCGACGCGGTTCACGATGGTTTCCCGATGATTCAGGACGGTGATGTGATCGTGATGGCGGCTATCGTACGCGGTATTGCCCGGTGCAAAGAACGATGGCGGCAGCTGGATAACCTCATCCAAAGGCTTGCCGAGCAGCGCTTGTTCGCTCTGCTGGATATTGAGCATCTCCCTGGCGGCGCGGTTAATGAGGATCAGCTGTTTATCGGCATTGACCGCGAACACCCCTTCGTACATCGCCTCGAGCAGCGCTTTTTGCTGGAGGACCAGCTGGGCGATATCTTTCGGCTCGAGGCCGAACATCTGTTTTTTCAGCGTGCGGGCCAGTAGCCAGGAGAAGACAAACAGCAACAGCAGCAGGGCAATGCCGTATAGCCCGGTGCGCCACAGCAGGCGGGTGTTGATATTGGCGATGTAAGAGGTGAGGTAGCCGACGGAGACAATGCCGATAACCCGATGCTGACTATCAAAAATCGGCGCTTTGCTGCGTAGCGATACGCCAATTCCCCCTTTGCGCACCGAGATAATGGTTTTGCCCTGTAGCACGTCGGCGTTATCGCCACCGATCATCGGCAGGTTCAGGCGCTCCGGCGATTCTGAGTGATAAAGGTGCTGCTCGCGCACGTCACCCACCACGATATAGCTGGCGTCACTTTCAGCGCGCAGCGGCTGAATCAACCGCGCAATGCCGGGAATATCCCGCTGTTCGACCATGGCGGCGAGCCCCGGCATCAGCGCAATTTCGCTGGCCTGAATCCGGGCGCGCTGGCCCAGATCATGATGAAGCTGGCGGTCGATAAAATGAAACAGCAGCGTGCCAAGCAGCGCCAGCAGCAGGCAGGAGAACGCCAGCAGCGACAAAAATAGCTTCATCTGAAAGGTCAATCGGAACGTCATACGGTTCGCCGCGGCCTGCGCAGAAAAGAGTCATCCGAAAAGCCTAACATGCGAAAATACGAACCGTCATCGAGTGACCGCAGAGTTGTGAGCTACCTATATTCTCTGGGGTAAAGCCATTTTAAAGACTACGGCTATTTGCGCCGCGCTACGCGACAACCGACACGCCGTTGCTGGCGAGCGCAGCCGTTAGTGGCGCATCCAGATCGCCGTCGACAATCAGGGTGCTGGCGAGGTTCAGGCCGCCAATCGCAAAGGCGGAAGCCGCGTTAATTTTTTCCTGCGATGCCATCACGATGGTTTCCGAGGCCCGCTCGCAGAGCAGACGCTTGACGGCGGCCTCTTCAAAGCTGCCGGTGGTAAAGCCCGCGCGATGGTGTACCCCGGTCACGCCCATAAAAAACAGATCCGCGTTAATGCGGCTGGCGGCTTCACTCATCGCGGAGCCGGTGGTGACGACGGAGTGCTTAAACAGCGTGCCGCCGAGCAAAATCACCTCAATAGCCGGGTAGTCAATCAGCCCGACGGCAATGCTGGGGCTATGGGTGATGACCGTGAAGGGGAGGTCGACCGGCAACAGCTTGATCATCTCGGTGGTGGTGGTCCCGCCGTCAATCATCACCACCTGACCCGCACCAATCAGCGAAACGGCCTTTTGGGCGATGGTTTTTTTTGCGGCTATTTGCACGTTTTTTCTTGCTTCAAACGGCGCAATCGCAGCCGAGACCGGCAGCGCGCCGCCGTGGACGCGCTGGAGTAATCCGGCGGCGGCAAGCTCTCGGAGATCGCGGCGGATAGAGTCTTCAGATACCTGAAACTGCTGACTTAGTTCGGTAGAATGCACCTGTTTATCCCGGGCGAGAATCGCCAGAATCTGCTGCTTTCGTTGGCTGGCTAACATGTTTTCTCCGTGCATGTTTTTTCTTGATGTTGCACGATTATGCGTGATAGTTTGCAGGATGTCACCGACAGGAGAGAAAAAATGAGCGCTATTGAGCCGTTAGTGAAAAATATTCAGTCGCAGCTGCTTTCTGACGACTGGTATACCCTGAAAAAATACACCTTTGAACTTCGCCGCCGCGACGGTACCTGGCAACAGCAAAGCCGTGAAGCCTACGATCGCGGCCACGGTGCGGTGGTGCTGCTGTATAACCGTCGTAAACAGACGGTGGTGCTCACCCGCCAGTTCAGGATGCCGGTCTATCTTCATGATGGCTGCGGGATGTTAATTGAAGCCGCCGCAGGGCTGCTGGACAGCGCCTCCCCGGAAGCGCGTATTATCGCCGAAGCGGAAGAAGAAACCGGTTTTCGGATTACGCAAATTGAGCCGGTCTTCAGGGCTTTTATGAGCCCTGGCTCGGTGACTGAAAAGCTGTGGTTTTTTATCGCGGAGTACCAGGATGAAGATCGCGTTAGCCGCGGTGGCGGCGTCGCAGAAGAGGGTGAAGATATTGAGGTGCTGGAGTGGCCGCTCCAGCAGGCGCTTCAGGCCGTAGCCAGCGGCGATATTATGGATGCGAAAACCATTATGTTGCTGCAGTATCTGGCGTTGAATAACACGCTGGCGCAGCGCTGAACGTCACGTATTTCATATTGTAAAATCAGATTGGGAGCCGCCGCGACTCTGCCGCTGCTCCCATAAAGCGCGTTATCCCAGGGCGTTGATTACTCCTCGTCCCCTTTAATCAGCGTATTAATTTTCTCGTAGACGGCTTGTGCCGTCGTGGCTTCGGCAAATTCGACGTTTACCGCATTGTTTCGCAGCATCTCGAAGAACTTTCGCTGGGCCTCCAGAATCACGCGATCGCCAACCCGCATATTTTCCGCTTTAGTTTCGACGAGGAGATAGACGCTGGAAGCATCTTCTCGTTCAATCATATAGACGAAATCAGGCGTGGTTGTGCCGCCGGTATATTTCGGCACCTGAATGGCCCGTTTTGGCAGTTTGCCAAAGACGGTAACCTTCTCCGGGTAGCGATGCTTGAGCAGCGCCAGCTCGGGGTCGGCGCTGTCATAGCGTAACGGTGGAAGTTCATAGAGGTAGCGTTTATCGTCGATGGCGCTGTCATCGGTCAACGTGCCGAGGATCTCGGCGGTCAGATCGGCCTTAAACACCTGGCGTTCGCTGTCGAAAATCGAAGTCGAGGCCTGGAATTCAAGAGGCTGGTAGGCGTAACGTTGCGCAAAGCGCTCATCAAAGCGGTTTTTAAACGCGCTCGCCAGATTCTCCAGCGACGCCTGGCTCAAGTAGCGGGCGTCACCGTTGAGCTTATCGCGCAGCACGGCCATCAATAGTGGATGCACCACCTTAACGCTGAGGCTGGTGCGCATAACCAGCTGCTTGATGAACTGCCCATAGGCCATCCCCGGAAGGTACTGCTGCGTGTCGTAATCACCTTCGCGCTCGGCGAGCGCCATTTTACGCTCGTGGTTGATCTGCAGCTTTTGCTGAATCTGATTGGGTTTCTGGCGGCTATAGTATGATTCATCGCCGATCACCGCTTCGGCAATGGACGACAGCGAATCCGGGATACGATCGAACTCAAGCATATAGCGGCGTGAGAACTGCAGCCAGACGTCCTTCAGCCGCGCCCAGTTATCCTGGCGTAATTTCACCCGCAGCTTAGCGGCGGGTTTATTCTCCCGGATACGATCTTCGCGCACGCGGGTATGAGCCAGCTCTGGGTAGAAATGCAGCAGCCATTCGAATCCGCTGCGGGTTTCACCATCGAGGGTGACTTCCGGTACAAAGTCGTTATTACGCTTAATGAGCCCTTTCGCATCCAGCTCGCTCAGTAAGGTCTCTTCACTGTAGCCAGATTGAGTTTTTTGCCGCTCAGCGACAATCAGTGCGATGGTAGCGCTATCGAGCTTATGCTCATTAAGCTGAATCTTACTGTCGCTATTAATTTCATCGACCAACTGGCGGGCAAATGCTTTTTCGTCATAGCCAATCAGGAAGGCGAGGCGGGAAGGCCATTCATCCTGCTGGACGCGATGACCGTTTTCGTCAACGGGCAGACGCAGGCCACGGCCCACTTCCTGAATTTTGCTCGCTTCACTCCCGGAGGTGCGCAGCTTGGCAATGACGAAGACGTTAGGGTTATCCCAACCTTCGCGCAGCGTCCATTTGGAAAACAGAAAACGACGAACCTGCCAGTTACCCTGAGGGTCTTTAAAACTGAGCAGCTTCTCTTTATTTTTGAGAATATCGTCCACTTCGGCCTGAATAGCTTCATCGCCGCTGCCGCGGTCTTCGCCGAAATAACCCGCGTGCACGTTCTGGTCGTCAGAATTCAGGCTGGCGAAGGTGGCGCGCAGAAACGATAAATACTCGACTTCTCGCGGCAGGCGCTTGAGCTCATATTCACCGATAAGCGCCGTGAGTTTGCTCAGGAGCAAACGTTCGAAAGTCTGTTTGAGCCAGCCTGCGTCATCGCGATAGCTCTTAATGCTATCAATAAAGAACAGGCTGAGCGTTTTGATGCGCGGGGCGTTGTGTTCACCCGTATTACCACGCAGGAAGT
Source organism: Kluyvera sp. CHPC 1.2972 (assembly GCF_036759925.1). Lineage (NCBI taxonomy): Bacteria > Pseudomonadati > Pseudomonadota > Gammaproteobacteria > Enterobacterales > Enterobacteriaceae > Kluyvera > Kluyvera sp. CHPC 1.2972. The sequence goes on from NZ_JAPKIB010000005.1 coordinate 91,011, forward strand.
TGGCCTGCTCAATATCAAAATGCTTATCGATGGCATCCTGAATAATCAACTGCTGGTAGCTGGCATTAAAGGTGCCGGGCACTAAGGCCATACCGCTTTCCAGCTCCAGATCGTTGGAGAGCACTTTACCGCCAGCATATTCAATGCTGCCCTCGAATCCTTCATCCACCTCCGCGAGCTTATCGCCCACGCCCAGTTCGAAAGTGCGATCGCCCTGCTTCAGGATGAGCTTTTTCGCGCTGACGCCGTCGACGATATAGCGATTTTGCGCCTGGGCTTCGCTCAGGTTGGGGTAATAAATATCGATGCCCTTGACCAGGCCCTGATTGAAACTGTCGACGGCGTTAAGATCGAACTGCGGCTGGCGGCGGTAATAGTCCTTACGCAGGAACTTATTTTTCCCTTTTCCGACCTCAATTTCCGGGAATGTTGCCCCGAAGCGCACGATCATTTGTGGCTTGATGGACTCCACCGCTTTATAGAATTTATTGTCCCGGGCAAAACGATGCGGTTCATCCATGATGACCACCGGGCGGGTTAGCTGTAGCCCCTCGATGGGGGAAGTCAGCCCGCCAATGAGCGTCTGGTCATAATCATTACGGGTCATGCTGGCGGAGTTCAGCATTTGCGCATTGATCAGCAATACCTGAATGGTGTGGCTATTATTGCGGCTGGCATCGGTAAAATTCAGCAGTTGAACCGGGAAGTTTTTACGCCCCGATTTCGCTTTGAAATCACCGGCATTGATGGTGGAAAGCTCAATGCGCGTGTTGTCATAAAATTGCGAAAAATGCTGACGCGCGTAGTCGCTGGTAATAAAACTACGCGCCCCTTCTTTAATGGCCGGTGTTGGCACAACCAGCACAAATTTAAACAGGCCATAGCGTCGGTGCAGCTCATACATTAAGCGCGTATAGACGTAGGTTTTACCGGTACCGGTCTCCATTTTAATGTCAATATTGGTTTCAGCTTCATAGCGGCCCTTAATGAGCGGGTTTGCGAAGCTATTATGCTCCGTCGCCGAAGCGTCCATACCGGTAAAATGGTTGAGAATGGCCTCAATGGCCTGTTCCTGATGCGGCAGCTCTTCTAATAAAATTTTCATTGCGTGCGCCTTAGTACCGCTTCACCAGATTGACCTTCTGGTCGAGCTGCTTCAGGCCAATCTCCAGCTCGCGCAGGGATTCGAGGTCGAATGAATAGCCGTAGATCACGACCGTCTGTACCGCCAGTTGATGAGTGCCAATCTGGTTCAGCAGTTCGCGGGTGTGTGCGGCCCGCCAGTGTTCTTCAATCAGATAGAGGCGGGTACCGTCAACGTAAGTGGCCTTATAGCCAGCGAACGTCAGCGTCTCGATTTCCACATCCATCCGGTAGCCGTCAGCGACCAGCCAGGTGGTGAGAATCGTCTCCTCACCCGTGGTGCGACCCGGCAAGCCTAGACCGCTGGCGGAGAATGGGGCGATCATATTATCGAACCCGGACTCGCCGAATACCGTCATCTGGCCGCTGGTGGTCATAAAGTTGCCGGTGTTGATATCGAAGCGGTCCAGATCGTCCAGCGTCTGCTGCGCGGGAACGACAAAACGGTAGTGTTTAAAACCGAGGTCGACATCGGTATTCGGCAGTGCTTCACGAATTTTCTGCGCGGCGCGTTTCAGGCGTTCGCGGCTCATCTCATCAATAGATTTGAAGCCTAGCGCCCGTGCGGCGTTGTCTTCTTTAATCGGTTCTGCCAACTGAACGGTGATAAAGTGATGTCGGCTACCTGTCTCGGCGTTCAGCTCCATCACCGCATGCGCAGTGGTACCTGAACCGGCAAAGAAATCCAGAATCAGGCCATTCTCAATGCCCTGAATGGAGTTGAGCATGCGCTTCACCAGACTCACTGGCTTCGGATTGTCGAAATGAATATCCAGTGACGAGAGCAGGGTATCGTCGCTGCCGCCAAAATAGAAAAGTGACGGCACGTTCTCGTACATATTTTCTTTCAGGATGTACTTACGGTTCGGCTGTGTGGTTTCGTCTTTGCCAAACAGAATCAGCCCTTTTTCCTGTAGCTCCTGCATCGTTGCCGATGGATTACGCCAGCCGCGTTCAGGGACCGGGCAGTTGTGGCCGCTTACCGGGTGTTTTAGCGGAATGAAATAGTCGTCCGGCGCTTTTTTCTTATTCGGCCAGGCCATCGATACGGGACGGAAAATATCGCCGTTATCGTCAATCTGGTTGTAGGCTTTTTCGCCACCGCTGAAGTTTTGCTGGGCAATCCACTCTTTATACTCTTTGCGCACCGCCTCGCTGAGGCCTTTATGTTTCTTGATCAAGGCTTCCACTTTTTCCAGCATGCGTGAGGCATTTTCTTTCGGGCGCTTCAGGCTGTTGACGGCTTTAAACGCTTCGCTGTTTTTGCAATACGCCAGGATAACTTCATGCTGCTGAGAGATCCCCGTCGCATCGCCCTTAGGATTGCGTTTGTCCCAAATGATTTCGCCTAAATCGTTGGCTTCACCAAAGAGTTCGTTGCACAGCAGTTTGAGGTTGGCATGTTCGTTTTCATCGATATGAATAAAGATAACGCCAGACTCTTTCAGCACGCGTTTGGCTAACCACAAGCGCGGGTACATAAAGGTGAGCCACGCCGCGTGCGTTGCCTTACCCTGAATCGATTTCAGCCTTTCCAGTTCCTGGTCGTTTAACGAAAACATGCTCTGCAGAGCCTGATCGCTATATTCGAAGGTATCCGGGTAAACGAAGCCATCCGAGCCGGTATTGTATGGGGGGTCGATATAGATAATATCGACCGCATTGCCGTAGTTGCTTTGCAGATGGCGCAGGACTTCTAAATTATCCCCCGTCAGGAACAGGTTATGACTGCTGCTGTTTTCGCGCAGCGCATTATGTTCAGTGTCGGGAACGATAACCGTGGTGGATTTTTCACCCGCCTGTTTTTTGGCGTAGTCTTTACCAATAAAATCAAGTTGATAACCGTTGCTAAGCTCATCAATGTTATGGGCCCGGAGCGCATCCTGAAATTTCTCTATATCAAACGAACCTTTGGCGATAAGTTCGCCATTATCGTCGCGTTGGTCAGGCGTGAAAAATTCAGGGAGCTTGTTATACAGTTCCTTCAAGAAAGCGCTGTTAGGCGCCACCGATTCGTTATGTTTCTGTATATCTTTCAGCATTAATGTCAACTCCGCTGCAGCGTGCTATCGGGGGCGATAGTGATATTGATGGGCCGTATTTTATGGAAACGGCTGGCCCTGATGTCGATCCGGCCATGATACAAAAAAAAGCCCGTAATGCCCATTGCATACGGCCTGTCTGGGGGAGTTGGTGGGGGAGGGGGAATGTCTGCCCTCAAAAAAGGTGCACAGAGGTGCACCAAAGGAGAGACAAACACACTTTTTTGTCAACAACACATCGCTTAACTGGCCGCACGTTCCCGCGCGGCCAGCCATGCTATTTCACGGGGCTTCCAGCGTTACAGCGCCTGGGTGAACGTCCGCGAAATCACATCCTGCTGCTGCTCGCGGGTCAGCGCGTTAAAGCGCACCGCGTAGCCAGAAACGCGGATCGTCAGGTTGGGATAGTGCTCCGGATGCTGAATGGCATCCAGCAGCATCTCCCGGTTCAGCACGTTAACGTTCAGATGCTGACCCCCCTCGACGTGCGCTTCATGGTGGAAGTAACCGTCGAGCAGCCCGACGAGGTTAGTTTTCCGCACACCATCCTCTTTGCCCAGCGCCGCCGGTACGATAGAGAAGGTGTAGGAGATCCCATCTTTGGCATAGGTGAACGGCAGCTTCGCCACTGAGGTCAGCGAGGCGACGGCGCCTTTGCGATCGCGGCCGTGCATCGGGTTAGCCCCTGGTGCAAACGGCGTGCCGCCACGGCGACCATCCGGCGTGTTACCGGTTTTCTGGCCGTACACCACGTTAGAGGTGATGGTCAGAATGGACTGCGTTGGCACGGCGTCGCGATAGGTTGGCAGCACCTGGATTTTCTTCATAAAGCGCTCGACCAAATCGCAGGCAATGCTGTCCACGCGCTCATCGTTGTTGCCGTACTGCGGATACTCCCCTTCAATCACGAAATCGACCGCCAGCCCGGTATGGTCGCGCACCGGTTTCACCTGCGCGTATTTGATTGCCGAAAGGGAATCCGCCGCCACCGACAGCCCGGCAATGCCGCAGGCCATGGTGCGATAAACGTCGCGGTCGTGCAGCGCCATCAGCGAGGCTTCGTAGCTGTATTTGTCGTGCATGAAGTGGATGATGTTCAGCGCGCTGATATACTGCACCGCCAACCAGTCCATAAAGTGGTCGAGGCTCTCCATCACCGTATCGTAGTCGAGCACTTCATCCATCAGCGGCGCTGTTTTCGGGCCGACCTGAATCTTCAGCTTCTCATCCACACCGCCGTTGATCGCGTACAGCAACGTTTTGGCGAGGTTGGCGCGAGCGCCGAAGAACTGCATCTGCTTACCGATAACCATCGGACTTACGCAGCAGGCAATGGCGTAATCGTCGCTGTTAAAGTCGGCGCGCATCAGGTCGTCGTTCTCGTACTGTAGCGAGGAGGTGACGATAGACACCTGGGCGGCATACTTTTTAAAGGCCACCGGCAGCGCTTCTGACCACAGCACCGTCAGGTTCGGCTCCGGCGCTGGCCCCATGGTGTGCAGGGTGTGCAGATAGCGGAACGCGTTCTTAGTCACCAGCGTGCGTCCGTCCATTCCCATCCCACCGATCACTTCGGTGGCCCAGATAGGGTCGCCGGAGAACAGGGTGTCGAACTCCGGCGTACGCAGGAAGCGCACCATGCGGATCTTCATGATGAAGTGGTCAATCAGCTCCTGCGCCTGCTGCTCGGTCAGCAAGCCGGCCTTGAAGTCGCGCTCAATATAGACGTCGAGGAACGACGCGGTACGGCCGAGCGACATCGCGCCGCCGTTCTGCGATTTCACCGCGGCGAGGTAGGCAAAGTAGAGCCACTGCACCGCTTCCTGGGCGTTACGCGCCGGGCGGGAGATATCGCAGCCGTACTTCGCCGCCATCTCCTGCATTTGCAGCAGCGCGCGGCGGTGCTCCGACAGCTCTTCGCGCAGGCGAATGGTGGCTTCGAGGTTTTGACCGCGTTGCAGGTTGGACTGGAGGTCGGCGAACTGCTGTTCGCGTTCGCGCACCAGATACTGAATGCCGTACAGCGCCACGCGGCGGTAATCGCCGATGATACGCCCACGGCCATAGCCGTCCGGCAGACCGGTCAGCACGCCGGATTTGCGGCAGCGCAGCATGTCCGGGGAGTAGGCATCAAACACGCCCTGGTTGTGGGTTTTACGCAGCTCGGTGAACAGATATTCGAAGTTCGGGTCCATCTCACGACCGTAGGCATCGAACGAGCTTTTGATCATGTTGACGCCGCCGTAAGGGTGTAGCGCGCGCTTCAGCGGCTTGTCGGTTTGCAGGCCGACGATCTTTTCCAGACTCTGGTCGATATAGCCCGCGTCGTGAGCGGTAATGGTGGTGGCAATATTGGTATCGAAGTCGACCGGCGCGTGCGTCGCGTTCTCGATGCGAATACCCGCCATCACCTTCTCCCAGAGGGCGAGGGTGGCCGATGTCGCTTCAGCAAGGAAGGATTCATCGCCTTCATACGGCGTGTAGTTATGCTGAATAAAATCGCGGACGTTAATACTCTCTTTCCAGTCCGTGCCGTTAAATCCCTGCCATGCGTCGGCGTACAGCTTATCGCCGGTATCGATATTTACCTTCATGGATATTCTCTCTGCTGACTAACCGTTAATTACGCGTATTCGACGCAGGCGCTTATTTCGCCTAAATGAATCGCATCGAGGGCAATCATTTTTTCTTCATTGGTTGGAATAACGCTGCACACCACGCGGGCATCGTGGGTGGAAATAATTCGTTCGCCGTAGGCGTTGGGTAAATTATTTCGCTCGCTGTCGATATTCACCCCCAGCACGGCGAGGTGTTCAATCACCAGGCGGCGAATTAATACCGAGTTCTCACCAATACCGCCGGTGAAAATAATCCCATCGAGGCGATGCAGTGAAGCCGCGTGCCCGGCAATATGGCGGGCGATGCGGTGGACGAAGGTTTTAATCGCCAGTTGGGCGCGTTCATGCCCTTCATGCCACGCTTTTTCCAGCACCCGCAGGTCAGAGGAGAGGCCGGAAATGCCGAGCAGACCAGACTCCTTATTCACCACGCGCTCCAGGTCAGCGAGTGTCTGCTGGGTTTCACTGGCGACCCAGGCCATAGCGCCGAAGTCTACGTCGCCGCTGCGGGTGCCCATCATCAGCCCTTCGAGCGGCGTCATGCCCATGGAGGTATCCACGCTCTGACCGTTACGCACCGCACAGATAGACGCGCCGTTACCGAGGTGAGCGACCACCAGACCGGAGTCCTGCTCTGGCAGGCTAAGCAGGTCGTGGGCGCGTTGAGAGACGTAGCGATGCGAGGTGCCGTGGAAGCCGTAGCGACGTACGCCCAACTCTTCAAAATATTTCCACGGCAGGCCGTAGAGATAGGCTTCTGGCGGTAATGTCTGGTGGAAGCTGGTATCAAATACTGCCACCTGCGTTATGCCAGGGAAGAGCTGCTGCGCAGACTCAATACCGCTGAGGTTGGCATAATTATGCAGCGGAGCCAGCGGTGATACTCGGCGGATATTCTCAATCACGTCGTCAGTAATAATGGCTGATTCGGTAAAGATATTTCCGCCGTGGGCAATACGGTGGCCAATTAAGGCCACGCTGTCATTTAAATCACGCTTTTCGAGTTCAAAAGCAATTGCCTTTAATGCGCCTTCGTAGCTGTGGTGAGCCAGCGTGGCTGGCTCACCTCCATTTACGGATAAGAACGCATTTTCAGTGTTAATTCCGTCAGCAATACCCGCCATTAATACATCGCAGTTGGTTGCATCCAGTACTGAAAACTTAATTGAAGATGATCCACAGTTAATCACTAATACGACCGGGAATTCATTCATTTTACGACTCATCCTGAGTTTACAGATTAAAACAGTTTGTACACGATGTTGAGAATGGTCAGCAGACCAATAAGGGTGACAAACACGTTATCCAGACGACCACGGTATTTCGCCAGCGACGGCGCTTTACGGATGGCGTACATCGGTAACAGGCAGAGCAGGGAGGCGATAATTGGCGCACCCATCGCTTCAATCAGGTCCAGAATGTTCGGGTTGGCGTAAGCGACGACCCAGGTGGAGCCCATGATGAAGATCATGCTGATGGTGTTCAGTTTCCCGGAGGAGACTTTGGTTTTATCGCCTTTGTAGCCAAACTTCAGCACCAGGCCGTTCAGCCCTTCCAGCGTGCCGAGGTAGTGGCCGAAGAAGGATTTGAAGATAGCGACCAGGGCGATGATAGACGCACCGTACTCCAGCGTGGTGGCGAAGGTCGACTTGCTGCCCGCCATGGAAGAGAAGTGGTTTGCCAGGTAAGAGAGCACTGGAATGTTCTGCGCTTTGGCTTCCGCCATGTTCTGCGGAGAGAGCGTAAACAGGCAGCTGAAGGCGAAGAACATCACCACGGCGACCATCAGCACGCTGGCGCGGGAGATAATCTGCGAACATTTCTGCTCGGTGAATTCACGGCCGTAGTCCTTCTCATACTCTTCACGCTTGGAGACCACGAAGGAAGAGACGATTGGCGAGAAGTTAAAGGAGAACACCATGATGGAGATGCCCAGCCATACGGTCACCAGGATACCGTCGTGCCCGGTCAGCGCGATATTACTGAGATCGACCTGATCGATAGCGGCAGAGTTCCAGTAAGGGATCAGCGACAGCGAAATCAGCACCAGGCAGGCAATGAACGGCCAGACCAGGTAGCTCATCACTTTAACCATCAGGTCTTTACCAAACCAGATAACGAACGCCATCAGCAGCAGCAGGAACAGGGCGACGAAACCGCGGTTCAGCGCTGGCATCTGCAGCTGGTTTTCCCAGAAGGTCATAAAGGTGTTGGTAATGGTGACGCCATAAATCCACAGCAGCGGGCAGATGGCGAAGAAGTACAGGAAGGTGATCACCACGCCGCCTGTCTTACCAAAATGCTCCTCTACCGTTTCGGTGATGTTGCCGGACGGGTTAGAGCCAGACAGGCACAGCCGCGCCAGCGCGCGGTGGCAGTAGAAGGCAATCGGGTAAGCCAGCAGCAGCATCAGGAGGATGGGGATTAGCCCACCAAACCCGGCGCGAATCGGGAAGAACAATACCCCGGCGCCGATGGCGGTGCCGAATAAACCCAGGGTCCACGTAGTATCTGATTTACGCCAGACGGATTGTTTGGTCTGGCTGGATATAATGCTTTCAGTAGTACTCATATCCTATCCTCAGCGAAGTGTAATAGTAGAATTAAGCGTCAACTAAACCGGTAATTTGCGATACACGAGACAAGTCGATATTCCCGCCAGAAATAATGCTGACCGTTTTTCTATTTTTGATATAGCTATCTAATTTGCCGCTTAATAATGCCGCACATGCCAGGGCACCAGCACCTTCGGTAACGACTTTATTACGCTGAATAAGAGCGATCATGCTTTTGCGAATTTCATCTTCGTTGACCAGCACAATATCATCGACGAGGTCACGAACGATTTCATAGGTTAAATTACCCGGGCGAGAGACGTCACAGCCGTCCGCCAGGGTGCCGGTCGTTCGGTGCGTAGTTATATTTCCGGCATAGTAAGAGGCCGCCATGCCGTGAACGTTTTCGGATTGAACGCCGATCACTTTAATGGTTGGGTTAATCGATTTAATGGCGATAGCAATACCGGCAATTAAACCGCCGCCGCCGATGGGCACAATCACGTTATCGACATCATAGAGGTCTTCGAGAATTTCCAGACCAATGGTGCCTTGTCCGGCAATCACTTTCGGGTCGTCATACGGTGGGATAAAAATACGGCCTTCCATTTCAACAATTTCGCTCACCTTGGCGATGGTATCGTTGAAGTTATCGCCGTGCAGTACCACTTCCGCAGAGTAGTCGCAGGTGGCGGCCACTTTAGATTTCGGCGCGCCTTTTGGCATCACCACTTTGCCGTCAATGCCTAGCATGGCACAAGAGAGCGAAACGCCCTGCGCATGGTTGCCCGCCGAGCAGGCCACCACGCCCTTGCGCCTTTCGGCTTCGGTCAGGGAGCTGAGCTTATTAAAGGCACCACGGATTTTAAACGAACCCGTACGTTGCATATTTTCGAATTTCAGGAAGATATCGCCTTTGCATTGCTCACTAAAATAGTTTGAGCGCGGCATACCGGTTTTATAAATTTTCCCTGCCAGGCGTTTTTTGGCTTCAATAATATCTTCAATTGCAACCGGGAGATCGTATGTAATATGCATTATAACCTCATAACCTAAGTGTTAGGGTAATAGATATCCGTCACCACGGACCGATAAATAGATCGGTGGTATTTGTACTGGGCTTTTAAAACTACTGGGCTATTTAATATTCATTATTTGTTTTTGCCTGCGTCCATTGCAGGCCGAGTATTCCTTTGCTAATTGCACCAAAATGGATGCGGCTTTTTTAATTCGATAATTCTTTGACCATACGGCGGCGTAGCGCGCCACGGGCAGTGCTTCTTCAACTTCGAGCGTAATAAACTGGTCTGAGCCAAAAGGCGCGGTCATATCGCAAGGAATCACCGTCAGGAAATCGGCATTGAGAACAAGATTATAAATAGTGACCACCGAGTCGGTCTTAACAATGTTTTCAATGCTGATGCCATTTCGTTGTAGCGTAATAAGCAGTTCGCTGTAGTAGCCCATATTGGTTTGTGGTAACACCCACTGCGCGTCCTTTAGCGAAGCCAGCGTGGGGTTACCGCTGCATGTTCGGGATTTGTTCGCCACCACCACAAACTCTGACTCAAAAAGCGGCTCAACGTGCAGGTCCTGCAGCTTCATCTCATCGCTTAAAGTGCCAATGGCGAAATCCAGGCGGCCATCGCGCAGGGCGGGCAGGAACGAGGAGAGCTGCGCTTCGAACATTGAGATCTGGACCTTCGGGAACACCTCTTTAAACTTCTGAATCATGTCTGACATAAAAGTGAAGCCAATCAGCGACGGAAACCCAAACGAGACGTCTATGGCGGCATCATCGGTCATGCTGTTCATCTCATTCACCATGTTGGTCATCTCACGGGTGATGGACTCCGACCAGGAGAGCAGCACCTGGCCTGGGTGAGTCAGCGTGACGCCGGTATTTTTCCGCACGATAAGCTCGGCACCAAAGTAAGTTTCAATATCGCTTATGATTTTACTGACTGCGGGCTGGGTTAACCCCAACTCTTTTGCCGCAGAACCAATAGAACCACTACGGATCACTTCCTGAAAGACCACCAGATTCTGTATTTTAGGGAGATTAAATGTATTCATAACAATCCGTGTTAATTACTTTGTTGACGGAAATAAGTGTAACAAATTAATAGGCTGGGGATTTGTGCGAGCACTCACAAATTGCTTTTTGATGAATTATCACGCGCTATTGCTTCTCGTTTAATTTATTATGTATCAATGAGTTAGTGTTTTTAATATAACGATTCGCCCTGATTTCAATCAAAAAATAATGGGGGGATAACAATATTTTATGGCGATAACGATGACCATTTTTTTGCGTCGTTAATAATCACCATCTGGCGATCTTTCAAGCAATTATCGTCTGATTAACGGTCAATAAATGGCTTAAATTTAATGTGTAATTTATCAAATTAAATTTCAAATGAATCATTATTACGGTTAAAGAATGCCGGGCATCACATTTTTCTCCCATGATTGTTCTGAAAGATACGTATTAGTTATTAATACTAAAAATGTTTCTTACATTTTATTATCATTGTTATCATTTATTTAACCTCGGTTTTTTGCCGATTTTTTAGGTGTTCATTTTGGGTATGAAATCGGTTTCTTTTCTTTTGTGTCGTAAAAAGTTTAATGGATAGTGTTTTGTGTTGATGCTCACAAATCCGCACTCTTCTTTCCGAAGGGGTAAAACGAGGAATGATAACGAGAAGAGAAAAGGGTAACCCGATGGGCTACCCCAATAGCCAGATATCAGCTCAGCGCCACCTTAATACCCAGCGCAATCAGCAGCCCGCCCAGCATCTTATCAATAATTTTCTGCGCCTTTGCCAGCCCGCGACGTACCGGCGCGCTTTGGATAAGCACCACCAGCATCGGCCACCAGATGACGGAAACGGTAAGGATCACCCCGGCGTACCACATTTTCTCCGGAAAACCGGATTTCACGTTCAGCACCTGAGTGAAAATAGAGAGGAAGAACAGCGTGGCTTTCGGGTTCAGCAGGTTGCACAGATAGCCCTGCAGGAAGGCTTTTTTCAGCGTGGTTTCCTGCTGAACAACACCGGTCATGTCCATGCTTTTATGCCCGCGCGCCAGCAGCGCCAACAGACCCACCCAGATAAGATAAGCCGCGCCCGCGTACTTCAGAATATCGAACAGCCATGGCGTGGTGGTGATCACTACCGCCAGACCGGCCACACAGTAAGACATATGCGTCAGCACGCCGCAGGTGATGCCAAAGGCGGTCATCATGGCGGGCAGGCGGCGATAGCGCGCCGCGTTTTTAATCACCATAAAGAAGTCCGGGCCGGGTGACAAAATGCCGAGCGTGGCAATAGACGCAACGAACGCCGTTGCACCAATAGAAGGTATGAACATTTGGGAGGTCTCTAATCAGGAAGGTGAATAAATTAGAGCGGGATCACAAAAGTCACTATGACCGGAATCAAGATTTGCACGTAATTATCCGCGCTTTACCCCGCCAGTTCTGCCGCCTCGTTAAGCAGCTCCAGCAGCCGGTTAACCGCCGGGTTCTCCACCGCCTGAACTGAATAACAAATACCGATTCGCCGTAGCAACGGATACCCCGGCAGCGCCCGGGCGCTGAGGTCGCAGCGGGCTTCTATCAATGAGTGTGGCGCAATGGCCAGACCAAATCCCGCCTCGACCAGATCCAACGCCAGCGTAAAGCTGCCTGCATTGGCGCTGGGCGCACCGGCTGCCGTGCCGTAAAACGGCAGGAAGCGCTGATGAGAATCGTGGGCCGGATACATCACCCAAGGGTAGCTATAGAGCTGCTCCAGCGTCAGTTCCGCCACCTGCGCCAGCGGATGGTCGCTGGGGAACGCCAGCATATAGTGCTCGTCGAACAGCGGCATAAACAGCTCGTCTTCGCAGCGCAGGCTCTCGCAGCCGAGGCGAATATCTCCGGTACAGCCTGGGTCAAGGGTGACCAGCGTGTCCGGCATTTCAAGACGAATGCGCTGTAGCAGTGAGGCCAGACATGGCGAGGCAATATCCTGCTCGACGCCGATATTCAGCGGCGTGCGGTCCTGACGTTTACGAAAGCGTGAGGTGAGGGTCGCCATCTCCTGAAGCATACGGCAGGCGTGTGGATAGAGCGCGCGCGCATCTTCCGTCACCTCCACGCCGCGGGGCTTACGTATAAAGAGTTGCGTACCGAGTTCCTCTTCCAGCGCTTTCACGGTGGCAGAGAGCGCAGGCTGTGTCAGACTTAACTGTTCAGCCGCGCGGGTAATGTTGCGCTCTTCAAATACGCAGATGAAGGCGCTGAGCTGTCGCTTATCCATAGATTTATTTTATGGCTGTGAAAAAAACAAACCATTTTTCACCATTCTCATCCGGATTTAAAGTAGCGCCATCAATTTTATTTATGAGGAATACCAATGAACGCTGCATCTAAACCATTAGTCGTGATTACCGGCGCCAGCTCCGGGATTGGCCTGGCCACTGCAAAACTGCTGTCAGAACGCGGACATGCACTGCTGCTGCTGGCGCGTCGCGTGGATCGTATGACGGCGCTGAACCTGCCGCGCACCCTGTGCCGTGCAGTAGACGTCACCAACCGTCAGGCGGTGGCCGATGCCATTGCCGAAGCGGAACAGCAGTTCGGGCCGGTTGATGCGATGGTCAACAACGCGGGCGTGATGCTGCTGGGCAACATCGACGATCAAAACCCGGATGAATGGGAGCAGATGATCGACGTGAACGTCAAAGGACTGCTGAACGGCGTTCACGCGGTGACCAAAGGGATGATTGAGCGCAAAGCGGGCACCATTATCAATATCAGCTCCATTGCCGGGCGCAAAACCTTCCCCAACCACGTGGTCTACGTCGGCACCAAGTTTGCGGTGCACGGCCTGTCCGAAAACCTGCGTGAAGAGCTGTCGCCGCACAATGTGCGCGTGGTGGTGATTGCACCGGGTGCGGTGGAAACCGAACTGCTGAGCCACACCACCAGCGACGACATTAAAGCCGGTTATCAGAGCTGGAAGCAGGATATGGGCGGTAAAGTGCTGAGCCCGGAAGATGTGGCGCATGCTATCGAGTACGCCTATTCCCAGCCGCAGTACGTTTGTATCCGTGAAATTGTGCTGGCGGCGACCCGTCAGGGCGCATAATTTATCACGAAATAAAAAATAGATAGCCTCATTGATAACATTGTTATTCGTGAGGCTATTTTCATAATAGATTATTCTGATCCAATTCTATGTTATTTATTTTTCCTATGACCTGCTGCACTGTTATTGCGCCTGATGTGCTTTTACGGTGCGTGCTAATTTTATGACTACGTCATTATTTATTTAAAAACTCTATAAAAACAGGCTATTAAATATCTGGCACGTGCCTTGCTAATTGAATTCCATCTTGTATACCAACAGGAATTCAACGATGGCATTAATGACAGGACAAACGCTGACCGCATGGCGTCAGCAAATCAGTCAGGACAGCGACTCCGTTCTTACGCTTTTAATTGAACATATTAATACCTTCTCCGCAGAGGATAACGCGTGGCTGGCGATCGCCAGCGAAGCGCAGTTGAAGGCACAATTAGCCGCGTTAATTCCGCTGTATCAAAATAACCCGCAAGCCCTGCCATTATTTGGTATTCCGTTTGCGGTCAAGGACAACGTGGACGTGGCGGGATGGCCGACCACCGCGGCCTGCCCGGCGTTTGAATATATTGCCGAGCAGGATGCCACGGCGGTTGCCCGGCTGAAAGCCGCCGGGGCGATTGTGGTGGGCAAAACCAACCTCGACCAGTTCGCCACCGGGCTGGTGGGCACGCGCTCTCCCTACGGCGCGGTGGTCAATACTTTCAACTCCGATTACGTCAGCGGTGGCTCCAGCTCCGGCTCGGCCTCCGTGGTGGCGCGTGGCCTGGTGCCGTTTGCCTTTGGCACCGACACCGCCGGTTCCGGGCGCGTGCCCGCCGGGTTTAACAATATCGTCGGCCTCAAACCGACCAAAGGCTGGCTCTCTGCCAAAGGCGTAGTCCCGGCCTGCCGCCTCAATGACACCCTGTCAGTATTTGCCCTGACGGTGGACGACGCCTTTTATATCGCCTCGCTGGCGGGTGGCGCGGATGCTGAGGATGCTTACTCGCGCGCTAACCCGGCGACGGCACCCGCTACGCTTGCACCGAACCCAACTTTTGCCGTGCCGGAGACGCTGAACTTCTTCGGCGACGTGCAGGCGCAGGCGGCGTGGGAACAGGCTATTGATGCGTTGTGTGCAAGTGGCGTCACGCTAAAACCTATCGACTTCTCCGTCTTTACCCAGCTTGCCGAACAGCTCTATCAGGGGCCGTGGGTCGCCGAGCGTACGGCGGCGGTGGGCGACATGCTCCAGCACCCCGAACAGATGGACCCGACCGTTTATACCATCGTCTCTGCGGGCCTTAACTACAGCGCGGTCGATGCCTACAACGCTGAATACCTGCGCGCCGAGCTGGCGCAAAAAATCCAGCAGACGCTGGGCGAAGTCGACGCGCTGGTGGTGCCAACGTCGCCCACCATCCATACCCTGAAGGAGATGGAGCAGGAACCGATTCGCTTCAACTCCCAGTTCGGTACCTACACCAACTTCACCAACCTTGCTGACCTCAGCGCGCTGGCGCTGCCCGCGCCGTTTCGCGCCGATGGCCTGCCGGCAGGTATCACCCTGCTTGCCCCCGCGTGGCACGACCGGGCGCTGGCCGATTTTGGTCAACGCTGGCAGCAACAGCTGGCGCTGCCATTAGGGGCGACCGGACTGCCGTTCACGCCAAACGCCACCGCGCTGCCGCCGTCCCCGCATCACGTGCGCATTGCGGTGGTCGGCGCGCACTTGCGCGGTATGCCGCTCAACTTCCAGCTCACCACCCGCCATGCCGTCTTTGTGGAAGCCACGCAGACGGCGGCGACCTATCGCCTGTACGCGCTGGCCAATACCCAGCCGCAAAAGCCGGGGCTGGCCCGTGATGCCTCCGGTGCGGCGATTGAGGTTGAGCTGTGGGATATCCCGTTGGCGCGCTTTGGCGAGTTCGTGGCGGAAATTCCGTCGCCGTTGGGCATTGGCTCGCTGGAACTCTGCGATGGCCGCTGGGTGAAAGGCTTTATCTGTGAACCGGCGGCGCTGAACGATGCCGTGGACATTACCGAATTCAAGGGCTGGCGGCACTGGGTTGCCCGTAAGGAGAGCCACCATGTTTAACACCGTGCTGATTGCTAACCGTGGCGAAATTGCCTGCCGCGCGATCCGAACCCTGAAGCGTCTCGGCATCACCAGCGTGGCGGTCTACTCCGACGCCGATAAAAATGCCGAACACGTTAAGCAGGCCGATATCGCACTGGCGCTGGGTGGCGAAAAGGCCAGCGACAGCTATCTGAAAATTGACGCGATGATTGCCGCTGCGCGGGAAAGCGGCGCACAGGCCATCTGGCCGGGCTACGGTTTTCTCTCGGAAAGCCTGCCGTTTGCCGACGCCTGCGACAAGGCGGGCATCGTGTTTATCGGCCCTACCGCGCAGCAGATTGGCGAGTTTGGCCTGAAGCACCGCGCTCGCGAGCTGGCCGCCGAAGCGGGTGTACCGATGACGCCGGGCACCGGGCTGCTTAATTCGCTCGACGAGGCGCTGAACGCGGCGCAGAACATTGGCTACCCGGTGATGCTGAAAAGCACGGCGGGCGGCGGCGGGATAGGCCTGACGCGCTGCGCCGACGCGCAGGCGCTGGCGCAGGGGTGGGAGAGCGTGCGTCGTCTGGGCGAGCAGTTCTTTAGCGATGCCGGGGTATTTGTTGAGCGCTGCGTGGATCGCGCGCGCCATATCGAAGTGCAGATTTTTGGCGACGGCAAAGGCAACGTGGTGGCGCTCGGCGAGCGCGACTGTTCGCTCCAGCGCCGCAACCAGAAGGTGGTGGAAGAGACGCCTGCGCCAAATCTTCCGGCGACCACCCGCAAAGCCATTCTCGAGGCGGCGGTGCAGCTCGGCAAGCTGGTGAACTACCGCAGCGCCGGGACGGTGGAGTTTATCTATGATGCCGCGCTGGACGCGTTTTATTTCCTTGAAGTGAATACCCGTTTACAGGTTGAACACCCGGTGACCGAATGCGTTACCGGGCTGGATCTGGTGGAGTGCATGCTGCGCGTGGCGGCCGACGAATCTATCGACTGGGCGCGTCTGGCAAAAGCGCCGCAGGGGGCGGCGATTGAAGTGCGTCTTTATGCTGAAAGCCCGCTGAAAAACTTCCAGCCGAGCCCCGGCGTACTGACCGAAGTGGTCTTCCCGGACGATGTGCGCATTGATACCGGCGTGACCACCGGCAGCGAAGTGTCCGCGTTTTATGACCCAATGATCGCCAAGCTGATTGTCCATGCACCAACCCGCGCGGCTGCGCTGGCAAAACTGGCGACGGCGCTCGACGCCACACGACTGCACGGCATCGCCACCAACCTCGACTACCTGCGGCAGATTACCGCCAGCGAGGCGTTTGTCAGCGGCACCGCCTGGACGCGCATGCTCGACAGCGTGGTGGCGCAGTCGCCGATGATTGAAGTATTGCAGCCCGGCACCTGGAGCAGCGTGCAGGATTATCCGGGCCGTCAGGGCTACTGGGATATCGGCGTGCCGCCGTCCGGCCCGATGGATGATTTTGCCTTCCGCCTGGCGAATCGCATTGTCGGTAACCATGAATCGGCGGCCGGGCTGGAGTTCACCCTGCAGGGGCCGGTGCTGCAGTTCCACGCCGACGCGCTGATTGCCCTGACCGGGGCCGACTGTCAGGCGACACTGGACGATGAAGCGGTGCCGATGTGGCAGCCGGTGGCGGTGAAGGCGGGGCAAACCCTGAGTCTGGGCCGCGCGCAACGCGGCTGTCGGGGTTATCTGGCGGTGCGTAACGGTCTTGATGTGCCGGTCTATCTCGGCAGCCGTTCCACCTTCGCACTGGGCCAGTTTGGCGGCCACGCGGGGCGCACGCTGAAGGTTGCGGACCTGCTGCCCATCTCACGTCCTGAGCTGGCGGCCTGCACTACGCCCGCGCCTATTTCCGAGCCGAAGGCACTCTCGACGGCGCTGATCCCCGAATACGGCGAAGTCTGGCGCATTGGCGTGCTCTACGGGCCGCATGGCGCGCCGGACTTTTTCACCCAGGAAGCTATCGACGAGTTCTTCGCCAGCGACTGGCAGGTGCACTACAACTCCAACCGCCTCGGCGTGCGTTTAGTCGGCCCCAAACCGAGCTGGACCCGCCCGAACGGCGGTGAGGCGGGGCTGCATCCGTCGAACGTTCATGACTGCGAATACGCCATTGGCGCGATTAACTTTACCGGCGACTTCCCGGTGATCCTCACCCGCGACGGCCCAAGCCTCGGCGGCTTTGTCTGCCCGGTGACCATCGCTAAAGCGGAATTGTGGAAAGTCGGGCAGGTGAAGCCGGGCGATCGCATTCGCTTCTACCCGATTAGCGTGGAAGATGCGGTGGCGCGGGAAAATGCCATGGACCGCAGCGTCGACACCCTGCAAACCACCGCGCTGCCGGAATTTGCCATGCCGTCGCTTGCCGACCGCGACGGCGTTTCCGCCACCGGGCTGGTGTCGCTGCCTGCGACCTTCAGCACCCCGGCGATTGTTTATCGTCAGGCGGGCGACAACTACATCCTGATTGAGTATGGCGAGAATGTGCTGGATCTGGCGCTACGCCTGCGCGTTCACGTGCTGATGGAGCAGCTGCGCGAACGGGCGCATCCGGGGATTAAAGAGCTTTCCCCCGGCGTGCGTTCGCTGCAGGTGCGCTACGACAGCCGTGAAATCAGCCAGCCCGCGCTGGTGGCGCTGCTGCTGGAGCAGGAGGCGCGCATCGGCGATGTCACCCGCATGAAGGTACCATCTCGCGTTGTCCATCTGCCGATGGCCTTTGAAGACAGCGCCACGCTGGACGCCGTCAGCCGCTACGCCGATACCGTGCGCGCGACTGCGCCGTGGCTGCCGAACAACGTCGACTTTATCCAACGCATTAACGGCCTGCCGACCCGTGAAGCGGTGATGGAGACCCTGTTTGACGCCAGCTATCTGATTCTGGGGCTGGGGGACGTCTACCTCGGCGCGCCGTGTGCGGTGCCGGTGGATCCGCGCCATCGCCTGCTGAGCTCCAAGTACAACCCGGCGCGCACCTTCACCGCCGAAGGTACGGTGGGCATTGGCGGCATGTACATGTGCATCTACGGCATGGACTCGCCGGGCGGCTATCAACTGGTGGGACGCACGCTGCCTATCTGGAACAAATTCCTCAAAAACGCGCAGTTCAGCGAAGGCGAGCCGTGGCTGCTGCGCTTCTTCGACCAGGTGCGTTTCTACCCGGTGAGCGAAGCGGAGCTGACCCTGCTGCGCGATGATTTTCGCGAAGGCCGCGCGGCAGTGCGCATTGAAGAGACGGTGTTCGACTTTGCCGAGCACCTGCAGTTCCTCGATGACAACGCCGACGATATCGCCCGTTTCCGTCAGCTGCAGTCTGCGGCGTTTGAAGCGGAGGTGGAGCGCTGGCATCTGGACGACCAGGAGGCTGACATTGAAAGCCTGCTGCCTACGCAGGAAGAGGCCATCGACGACGACGCGTTGCCGGTAACCGCCGATATGAACGGCAATATCTGGAAGGTGCTGGTCGCGCCGGGCGAGACGGTGGAAGCCGGTCAGACGCTGGTCATCGTGGAAGCCATGAAAATGGAGCTGGCGATTCACGCCCCGCAGGCGGGCATCGTTAAACGCATCGGCTGCCAGCCGGGCCGCCCGGTGAGCCCAGGCGACGCGCTGCTGTGGCTGGAATAGGGAGCAGCCTATGACGGAAGCGAACGGCAAAAAGCGCACGGTGGGGCTGGCGGAGCGTATCTATCTGGCGTTGAAAAACGACATTTTTGATTTCCGCCTGATGCCCGGCGAGCACTTTAGCGAAAACGAAATCTCCGAGCGCATGGCGGCCAGCCGCACGCCGGTGCGCCAGGCGCTGTTCTGGCTGGAGCACGAAGGCTACGTGCAGGTTTATTCGCGCAGCGGCTGGCAGGTGAAACCGTTCGACTTCACCTATTTCGAAGCGCTGTACGACTTTCGCATCGTGCTGGAGATGGAGGCGGTGAAACGTCTGTGCGCCATGCCATCGCAGGAGCGCGCGGCCCATCTCGCACCGCTGCTCGCCTTCTGGTGCGATGCGCCGCAGATGCCGCCGGGCAAGGAACTCTCGCGCCACGATGAGGCGTTTCATACCGCGCTGGTGAGCGCCACCGGCAACGGTGAGATGGCGCGCGTGCACGTCGAGTTGACGGAGAAAATGCGCATTATTCGCCACCTCGACTTCACCCGCGAGGATCGCGTGGACGCGACCTACAGCGAACACGCACAGGTGCTTCGCGCCATTGTGCAGCAGCAAACCGAAGAGGCGCAGCGGATCCTCACTGCGCATATTTCTCAGAGTAAGGCCGAGGTCAGAAAAATAACCCTACATCGGCTACAGCAGGCCCGTTTACAACCCGTTTCACCGTAGATGTGGCATCCGCCCCATCCCGGTGGGGAACTTTTATCACTCAATATCGTTTAGGGGTTTTGGTCATGAAAAGACGTTCTTTACTGAAAGCATTTGCCCTGTCGGCCACCTTTTTGAGCATGGGCTTCTCTTTGCAGGCATACGCAGCAGACACCATTAAAATCGGCATTATGCACTCGCTCTCCGGCACCATGGCGATTTCCGAAACGCCGTTGAAGGACGTGGCGCTGATGACCATCGATGAGATCAACGCCAAGGGCGGCGTGCTGGGCAAAAAGCTCGAGCCGGTGGTGGTTGACCCGGCCTCCAACTGGCCGCTGTTCGCGGAGAAAGCGCGTCAGTTGCTGACCCAGGATAAAGTGGCGGCGGTGTTCGGCTGCTGGACCTCGGTATCGCGTAAATCCGTGCTGCCGGTGTTTGAAGAGCTGAACGGTCTGCTGTTCTATCCGGTACAGTATGAAGGTGAAGAGATGTCGCCAAACGTCTTCTACACCGGCGCGGCGCCAAACCAGCAGGCGATTCCGGCGGTGGAGTATATGATGAGCGAAGACGGCGGCAGCGCGAAGCGCTTCTTCCTGCTTGGCACCGACTATGTTTATCCGCGCACCACCAACAAGATCCTGCGCGCCTTCCTGCACTCGAAAGGGGTTCAGGATAAAGATATTGAAGAGGTCTACACGCCGTTTGGCTACAGCGACTACCAGACTATCGTGGCGAACATCAAAAAATTCTCCGCGGGCGGTAAAACGGCGGTGATCTCCACCATCAACGGCGACTCTAACGTGCCGTTCTACAAAGAGCTGGCCAACCAGGGCATCAAAGCCACCGATGTCCCGGTGGTGGCGTTCTCCGTCGGTGAAGAAGAGCTGCGCGGCATTGATACCAAACCGCTGGTGGGGCATCTGGCGGCGTGGAACTACTTCGAGTCGGTGAGCAACCCGGTGAACGAGAAGTTTGTCGCGGATTACCGCGCTTATGCCAAAGCGCACAAGCTGCCGAACGCCGATACCGTAGTGACCAACGATCCGATGGAAGCGACCTATGTGGGCATTCATATGTGGGCGCAAGCGGTAGAGAAAGCGGGGACGACCGACGTGGATAAAGTGCGTGCGGCGATGGCCGGGCAGACCTTTGCGGCGCCGAGCGGCTTTACGTTGACCATGGACGCGACGAACCACCATCTGCATAAGCCGGTGATGATCGGCGAAATTGAAGATAACGGTCAGTTTAACGTGGTGTGGAATACCGATAAGCCGGTGCGCGCGCAGCCGTGGAGCCCGTATATTGCGGGGAATGATAAGAAGCCGGATACGCCGGTGAAAACGGGTGGGAAGTAAGGTTTTGTAACGGGGGCAGTGGTTTGATGGAGGGGAGATCCATTTGGGGTTATCACTCTGTTGCGCTCCCTTCCAGCGCGAGCCATATAAACTGCGCGGGCGCAGGGAGCGCGCAAGGGGCGGCCAATCGCCGCCGCCCCCTGCACCCCCGGGCTCTGGCGGCAAAATCGCCGCTGCGCGGTTCCCTCAGCTTATCCCTTCCGGCTTCGGGGCGGGCGCGAGTTCACATCCATGTGAACCACGCCCTCAGCCCACATCCATGTGGGCTGACCCGGCCTACAGGGAACGCTTCGGCGATTTAGACGCCACCAAAAACCGTGCGGTCTTTTAGCTAACAGCAAAAACCAAAGTAACTGAAACCGATGAGTCCCCGCTGGAAATCGGCGAGCCGTAGCACGAAAGACAAGGTCAGTCCGCCATGGATGGCGGACTGAGGCGAACCGAGACAGGGACGTCGAGTTTCGCCGTGCCGCAGGCTGGAGTCGTAGGGGAGCGCAGTGCGAAGCACCGATTTCCCTGCGGGGCCGCGGGGATTGCGAAGGGGTGCGCGGCCGCACCCCTTGGCCCGTTCACCGGTGATGGAACTTCATATTCCACCCGACGTAAAGTGAACGGAACCCTTCACCTCACTCACAAATATCAGGTTTTTTCCATCGGGACCGAGTGGACAGTACGACTCCGCTATCAGAACAGCACCGAATAGTTCAACCCAAACGTCCGCCCACGACCTTTATAGTCATACAGCGACGCCGGGCCATAGCCAGGGCTGTAGTACATCGGCGCACGCTGACCCCACACGGTGGTGTAATCACGGTCGAAGAGGTTTTCGACGCTAAAGCTCAGCTTACCAACCGGCAGAGCGTAGCTGCCGAGCAGGTCGATAGTGGTGTAACCATCAATCTGATTCCCCGCTTCATCACGCAGCTTAAACGATGTCGTGCTCTGTACGCGCAGGCTCCATGGGTCCGGTGCCCAGCCGATATAAGCGGTGGCTTTCGACGGGCTGGCAACCTTCACGTCATATTTTTCCCAGCTGCCGTTCACCTTCGACTCGGTTTTCAGCACGTTAAAGTTACCGCCGGTGCTCCAGTTGGTGTCCGGAATAAAGTAGTCCACCGCGCCTTCCACACCGTAAATACGACGTTTATCGTCCACTACGCTGATGGTCAGATCTTTATTCGCCTTCACGTTCTTATCCGACAGCGAGTAGTAGGCCGCGATTTGGGTACGCAGGTTGTCGCCAGTGTAGCGCCAGCCGAGCTCGTAAGAGTCAACCTTGATACCCTGCAGCTTGCTGTCGCTGACGTTGACGCTGTTGGTCAATGCCCGATGGCCATTCACCGCCGCCGCATAATTGCCGCGACCGTAGTATTTGCCCGGGTCCGGCAGCTCTACGCCCTGCGAGAAGTTAAACCATGTTTGCTGACGCTCGGTGATGTGCATTAACAGACCGGCGTTAAACAGGTAGTTGTCGTAGTCCGTCGAACCGCCAGGAATCGCATCGGCGGATTTGATAGCGCCGGAAGCAATTTGCTCCTGTACGGCGTAACCGACGAAATCATCAACCTTGTTTTCGGTGTACTGGTAGCGCACGCCGCCGCTGAGGGTAAAGATTTCGTTGATGTCGTAGCTTGACTGTAAAAACGCCGCCAGGTTGCTGATGTCGTATCCCGGATAGCGCCCGGTGGTATAAATCTGCTGGTTGTTCATCCCGCCGGAAGCGTTCGCCAGATCCTTATTGAAGTACATCTGGTTGGAGGTAAAGCGCTCATGATCGGCATCCAGCCCGTAGGTGAGCTGCCAGCCATCCAGCGGCGTGCTGTTCAGCGTCAGCTTGGCACCGTACTGATTGGTTTCCTGCTGAGATGACGAGAAGCTGGTTAATGCCATATTTTTGTCGACGGTCGGGAACGGGTAGAACTTCAGGGACTCATCGCGGTAGTAAATCTGCCCAACCACCTCCTGTCCGAGGAAGCTGCTGTTGGAATACTGAAGGCTCATCAGATGGCGCTCGGTGCCCGGAATACGGTCGGAATTCAGCCCGCTGCTGACGTAAGGTTTGGTGGCACCGGTAAGCGCGGAGAAGTTTTTCCCAAGATTGAGGCCATAATCATCATCGCCCTGGCTCTTGTAGTATTGGGTCACCAGCTGCAACTGCTGGTTTTCATCAATGTTCAGCGTCCCGGTGCCCATCAGATCCAGACGGTCGGAATACTGCAGACCGGTCTGGGTGTTGTCGAGCAGGGTGGCATCGCCGTTGCCGTCGTACCAGCCGCCAAACTTCTGATAGGCCACCGACATGCGCCCTGAGATATGCTCGTTACCGCCGGAGACGGCGCTGGCAATACGCTCGTCGTGATCTTTACTGCTGTTGAAGCCGCTTTTGGTTCCCGCTTCGAACTCGACCTGGGTTTCCGGCTGGCCTTTTTTGGTCACGATATTGATAAGCCCGCCGGTACTGCCCCCGCCGTACAGCGAGGTGGCGCCGGAGATCACTTCAATGTGTTCGATGTTAAACGGGTCGATGGAGTCGAGCTGGCGGCTGTCGGTACGCGAGGAGTTGAGGCGCACGCCGTCAATCAACACCACTAATGGGCGTCCACGCACGTTCATGCCGTAGTTGGTGCGGCTCTGACTGCTGACGTCCAGGCCGGGAATCAGCTGGGCCAGCGCGTCTTTCAGCTCTTTACCGCCCTGAATCTGTTGTTCCAGTTCGGCATTTTCGATAACCCAGGTGGTTTGCGCCATCTCGGCTACGGTGCGGTTGTTACGGCTGGCGGATATCACCATATTTTCGTCATCGCTTTGTTGGGCGACGGCGGGCGCCATCATGGCAAGCAGCAAGGGGTTAAGCGCCCAGAGAGTATATTTCTTATTAATCATCATCATTCCTGCGCACGGGCAGACAACGATCGGCCCAAAGATGCGCGTAGTGAGTTAAAGAAGCAGCACGGTGCTGCATGTTTCCCGGCGAGCGCGGCGTTCGATGAGAACGGCGATCGCCTGAGACCGGTGCCACCGCGTCCGAAAGGGGGAGATCATCGGTACGCAGTGATGTGGGGTGAAAAAATGAAAATGGGAAGTTTGTAGATAACGTTTCTCATTATCAATAACTGATTTTGATAGTTGCATATTTCTTCACACTTTGAATAATTTTTTTTCGTCCTGAAATAACCACGGAAATAACATGGAATAAGCCATGCGATGGACATAAATAATTATTTTGATCCGCGGCTTAACCTATTTATTTCCCCTATGACGAACTGCGCTATTACCGTGCGCGGATGTGCTGTGGCGGTGCGGCAGAATATTGAATGACGATATTGTTTTTATTTTAATATGATTAAAATCAGCTGGTTATATATTTGGCACGCGCGTTGCTAATTGAATTCCATCTTGTATACCAACAGGAATTCAACGATGAACATAATGATGAGACAACGCGCGGCGCTGTACTTCCCCGCCTTGCTGTTTCTCCTTTTCAGTGGCCTGTTGACCAGCCTTCCGGCGCGAGCCGGCGCGGCGGCCGATTATGGTCATGCCAGCCGTACCGAGCAGGCGCAGCTGCTTCAGGCGTGGGCTGCTGCCCCGCAGGCTGACCGTCTGCCGCTGCTGCAGGCGCTGAGCCAGGAAACGGTGGTCAGCGATGCTGAGGGCCGGCTGTTTACGGAAAAAAATGGCCAGCTAACACCGCTGGAAGGGAGCGCTGCGCCTGCTGGCAGCACCAAAAAAGTGTTTATGAATAACCGCATCCGCGGGCTGGTCGCGAGCGCACTGGCCTCGCATCAACTGGTCAGCAACGACGTGAAGGTGCGCCTGAACGCGGCGCTGACCTTGCAAAACAGTGCCCAGCAGGACCAACTGCCGATGCTCCGCCAGCGTCTGGCAGTGGAAGCGGATGCCGGTGTGCACACCGCGCTGGCGATTGCCGTCGCTAATTTACAGCTCTCTGATAGCCGTGCAGACCAGCGTCTCAACGCCGTGAAGCTGTTGGGTGAAGCCAGCGACCCGCAGGTGCAGGCGAGCCTCAGCCGACTGACGCAGCCGCAAAATGAACCCGACCCGGCGGTACGCGCCGCCGCCGCCGAAAGCCTCAAGCAGGTACAGCAGCGCCTGAAGTGGGGCGACTGGCTAGGGCAGGCATTTAGCGGCATTTCACTCGGCTCCATTCTGCTGCTTGCCGCGCTGGGGCTGGCGATCACCTACGGCCTGCTGGGCGTTATCAATATGGCCCACGGCGAGATGCTGATGCTTGGTGCTTACGCCACCTGGATGGTGCAGGACGCGTTCCAACGCCTGGCGCCGGAGTGGCTAGCGCTTTACCCGCTGGTGGCGCTGCCGGTGGCCTTCTTTATGACCGCGGCGGTCGGGATGCTGCTGGAACGTACCATTATCCGCCACCTCTATGGCCGCCCGCTGGAGACGCTGCTGGCGACCTGGGGTATCAGTCTGATGCTTATCCAACTGGTGCGCGTGCTGTTCGGCACGCAGAACCTTGAGGTGGCGAACCCTTCCTGGCTTTCCGGCGGCTGGAACGTACTGCCAAACCTGGTGCTGCCGTACAACCGTATTGCGGTGATCCTCTTCGTGATTGGCGTGCTGGTGCTGACCTGGCTGCTGCTCAACAAAACCCGCCTCGGCATGAACGTGCGGGCGGTGACGCAAAACCGCCGCATGGCGGACTGCTGCGGGGTGCCCACCGGGCGCGTGGATATGCTGGCGTTTGGCCTCGGTTCCGGCATTGCTGGGCTGGGCGGCGTGGCGCTATCGCAGCTTGGCAACGTCGGCCCGGA
Source organism: Kluyvera sp. CHPC 1.2972 (assembly GCF_036759925.1). Lineage (NCBI taxonomy): Bacteria > Pseudomonadati > Pseudomonadota > Gammaproteobacteria > Enterobacterales > Enterobacteriaceae > Kluyvera > Kluyvera sp. CHPC 1.2972. The sequence continues at coordinate 117,033 of NZ_JAPKIB010000005.1, forward strand.
GCTGGGGCAGGGGTACATCATCGACTCCTTCCTGGTGGTGGTGACCGGCGGCGTGGGGCAACTGGCAGGCACCGTGGTGGCCGCACTGGGGCTGGGCGTGCTGAACAAAGTGCTGGAGCCGCAGATTGGCGCGGTGCTGGGCAAAATTGCCATTCTGGTCCTGATCGTGCTGTTTATTCAGAAACGGCCGCAGGGGTTGTTCGCATTCAAAGGGCGGGTAATTGACTGATGAGCCAACCTATTACGTTAACTCTCGCGCGGCGTGCGCCGCGATTGACCTGCTCGCTGGCGGCGCTGGCGCTGGTGGTTCTGCTGGTGCTGCCGTTTCTGGCGCTGCTGCCAGCGGAGAACCCGCTGGCTATCTCCACCTACACGCTGACGCTGATGGGCAAGATCCTCTGCTATGCGGTGGTGGCGGTGGCGCTGGATCTGGTTTGGGGCTACGCCGGGCTGCTGTCGCTGGGGCACGGGCTGTTCTTTGCCCTCGGCGGTTATGCGATGGGCATGTACCTGATGCGTCAGGCGTCGGGCGACGGCCTGCCGGCGTTTATGTCGTTCCTGTCGTGGAGCGAACTGCCGTGGTTCTGGGCGGGCACCCAGCATTTTGCCTGGGCGCTGTGCCTGATTATCCTCGTTCCCGGCCTGCTGGCGCTGGTGTTTGGCTATTTTGCCTTCCGCTCGCGCATTAAGGACGTCTACTTCTCGATCATGACCCAGGCGCTGACCTACGCCGGGATGCTGCTGTTTTTCCGCAACGAAACCGGCTTTGGCGGCAACAACGGCTTTACCGGTTTCACCACGCTGCTGGGCTTCCCGGTATCGGCGACCGGCACGCGCATCGCGCTGTTTGTCGCCACCGTGCTGCTGCTGGCGGGCTCGCTGGCGATTGGCCTGATGCTCACCCGCAGCAAGTTTGGCCGGGTGCTGACCGCCGTGCGCGATGCGGAAAACCGCCTGATGTTCTGCGGCTACGACCCAAAAGGCTTCAAGCTGTTCGTCTGGACGCTCTCCGCCGTGCTGTGCGGGCTGGCGGGGGCGCTGTACGTGCCGCAGGTGGGGATTATTAACCCCAGCGAAATGTCGCCAACCAACTCGATTGAAGCCGCCATCTGGGTGGCGCTCGGCGGGCGTGGCACGCTGATTGGCCCAATCCTCGGCGCGGGGATCGTCAACGGGGCGAAAAGCTTCTTCACCGTCGCCTTCCCGGACTTCTGGCTCTTTTTCCTCGGCCTGATGTTTATTCTCGTCACCCTGTTCCTGCCGCGCGGCGTGATTGGCCTGCTCAAAAGGAGGAAGCATGACTGATTTCCTGTTCACCCAGCCGCAGCCGCAGGACCGCTATCGCGACACCACTGACCCGGTGCTGCAGCTGGAAAATATCAACGTCAGCTTCGACTCGTTTCGTGCGTTGACCGACCTGTCACTGTCGATTGGCGTCGGCGAACTGCGCTGCGTCATTGGCCCTAACGGCGCGGGAAAAACCACGCTGATGGATGTGATCACCGGCAAAACGCGGCCGGACAGCGGCAAGGTGACCTACGACCAGAACGTCGACCTGATGGGGCTGTCGTCGGTGGAGATTGCCCGCGCGGGTATTGGCCGCAAATTCCAGAAGCCAACGGTGTTTGAGGCGCTGAGCGTGATGGAAAACCTCGAAATCGCCCTGAAGATGGATAAATCGGTCTGGACCTGCCTGCGCGCCACGCTCAACGGCAGCCAGCGGGATCGCATTGATGAAGTGCTGGAGCTGCTGCGGCTCACCGCGCATCGCCATCGTCCGTCCGGGCTGCTTTCCCACGGGCAAAAGCAGTTTCTGGAGATCGGCATGCTGCTGGTGCAGGAGCCGCACCTGCTGCTGCTTGATGAACCCGCCGCCGGGCTGACCGATGCGGAAACGGACTATATTGCTGAGTTGTTTCGCGGGCTGGCGGGCAAGCACTCGCTGATGGTGGTGGAGCACGATATGGGCTTTGTTGAGACCATTGCCGACCACGTCACCGTGCTGCATCAGGGGCAGGTGTTGGCCGAGGGCTCTCTGCGCGACGTGCAGGCCAACGAGCAGGTTATCGACGTCTATCTGGGGCGCTAATATGTTACAGGTGAATGAGTTAAATCAGTATTACGGCGGCAGCCATATTCTGCGCGGCCTGTCGTTTGAGACCACGCCGGGCGAGATTACCTGCCTGCTGGGGCGCAACGGCGTGGGCAAAACCACGCTGCTGAAATGCCTGATGGGCATCATCCCGGCGAAATCCGGCACGCTGCACTGGCAGGGCAAGCTGATTAACCACTGTAAGCCGCACCAGCGGGTGCAGCAGGGGATTGCCTACGTGCCGCAGGGGCGCGAGATTTTTCCGCGTCTCACGGTGGAAGAAAACCTGCTGATGGGGCTGTCGCGCTTTTCTGGCTCGCAGGCCAAAAGCGTGCCGGAGGAGATTTACGCGCTATTCCCGGTGCTGCGTGAGATGAAGCAGCGGCGGGGCGGGGATCTCTCGGGCGGGCAGCAGCAACAGCTGGCGATCGGCCGAGCGCTGGCGTGCAGGCCGCAGCTGTTGATCCTCGACGAGCCAACCGAAGGGATCCAGCCGTCGGTGATCAAAGAGATCGGCGCGGTGATTCGCAGCCTCGCCAACCGTGGCGATATGGCGATCCTGCTGGTGGAGCAGTTTTATGATTTTGCCGCCGAGCTGGCGGACAGCTACCTGGTGATGTCGCGCGGCACAATTATTCAACGTGGGCGCGGCGACGAAATGGAGGCGCAGGGCGTTCGCCAGTTAGTGGCGATATAACACCGGGATAAGGAAAGGTAGCCCGGCCAAGCGAAGCGCCGTCGGGATGGCTGCGAGCTACCAGCTATACCCCTGACATGCCCCGCGCAGCCGCGATAAAAACTGCTGGGCGTTAGCCGTGAGCGCTGATTTCTGCGACCAGACCGCGCAATACTGCGCGGCGGGAAGGGTAGAGACCGGCAGCGTGACGATTTTCCCTTCCAGTTTAAGCGGCTGGCTCATGGCGCGGGCGACGATGGTCAGGTAGTCGGATTCCAGCACCATATTCAGCCCGGTTATCACCGAATCGGTACGCAGCGGCGCAATGGCCAGCTGGCGATAGAAGTGGGCGAGTTCATTCTGTAGCTGCTGGTAGTAGCCCATCGGCGACTCCGGCAGCAGCCATTTTGCCCGCCGCAGCGCCATCAAATCTCCCTCATTCGCCAGCGGATGCCCGTGACGCGCCACCACGCAAAACGGGGTGGTGAACAGCGGTTCAATCATCACCCCTTCCGGTGGGTGCATCGGGTCGATGGATCCGACGGCCAGGTCTATCTCACCGCTGCGCACGCCGGGCAGCAGCGAAGAGAGCTGCCCCTCTTTGAGGGTGAGCGCCACCTGCGGCAGCGCCTGCTTAAAGGCGTCGGCGACGGCGGGAAACACCGTTAGCGCGATGAGCGACGAGTAGCCGATGGTCAGCCGCCCGTGAGTGGCATGGTTTATCTGCTCTACCTCATCGGCAGCGCGGCGCAGCTCCTCCAGCACCCACTCCGCGCGCTGCGAAAACGCGCCGCCTGCTTCGGTCAGGGTGATACCTTCTTTGCTGCGCAGTAAAAGTTGCGTCCCCAGGGTTTGCTCCAGCTCACGCAACGTGCGGCTGAGCGCGGGCTGAGACTGCCCTAATTCGCGGGCGGCCGCACGGATGCTGCCGCTGCGCGCCACCTGCTTTAACGCCTGCAGCTGGTTCACTTTTGGTAAATATTTCACCGCTTACCCCTATCAGAAAAAAGCATCACCTATAGAAAAATTACATCTTCCCGCCTTTCGGGTAAAGCGCCAGGATACGTAGGGGCAATCGTCCTCACACAACATCTATCTTCATGAGACACAAGGCGGAAAAATAATGAAAAGTCAGTCTCAAATGATCTTTTTGCTGTTTATTGGCTACGTATTTGTCTACATCGACAAGACCGTGACCGGCTTTGCTTTATTGCCGATCGAAAAAGAGTTCGGCCTTAACGCTGAGCAACTGGGCTATATAACTGGGATCTTCTTCCTCGCCTATTCACTGTTTCAGGTGCCTGCCGGCTGGCTGAACGACCGCATTGGTTACAAAACCATGCTGGTGCTGTCGCTGGCGGCGCTGGGCATTTTCGCCCTCTGCTTTGGCGCGCTGGGCGCGAGTTTCGGCCTGCTGCTGCTGTTTCGTTTTCTGGCGGGGGTGGGCCATTCCGGCTACCCGTGCTCGTGCGCCAAGGCGGTAGTCAGTAATTTCAGCGTCGAGAAGCGCACTTTCGCCCAGTCGATTTTGCTCTCTTCCGCAGGGCTGGCGATGACCATCGGGCCGATTATCGCGGTGAACGCATTGGCGATGATGGGCTGGCACACCTCATTTACCGTACTGGGGGTGATGGTCTGCGTGATTGCTGCGCTGATTGCCCTGCGCGTGCCGCGCCAGCAGGTGACGCCGAGCGTGAAAAAGCAGTCCGTCTCCGGCGCGGCGCTGTGGCGTAACCCGACGGTTATCCTGCTGTTTCTGTCGATTTTCTGCGTCAACATCCCCAGCTACGGCCTGATGGCGTGGCTGCCAAAATTCTTCGTCCAGCATATGGGGATGTCGCTGTCGGCTTCCGGCTATGTGGTAGCGGCGGGCGGATTAGGGATCTGGATCTCTTCGCTCGGCACCGGCTGGCTGGTGGGCAAATACTTCCTCAATCGTGAACCGCTGGTGATTGCCATCAGCGCGCTGCTGAGCGCCGTGGCGATTTTCGCCATCTTCCATGCGGCCACGCCGCTGACCGCCAGCCTGCTGCTGTTCGTCGGCGAGGTCTTCCTGATGGCGACGTTTGTCACCGCCTTTACGCTGCCGATGAAGCGGCTGCCGGAAAATATGATGGGCTCGGCGATTGGCCTGATTAATACCGGCGGCACGCTGGGCGGCTTTGTCTCACCTATCGTGATTGGCTACCTGGTGGAGAACACCCACGGTTATGCCAGCGCGTTTACGTTTCTGTCACTGGCGATGGTCTGCTCCGCCCTGGCGGTGCTGCCGCTGATGAAGCGCCGCACCGTCGCCAGCCTGCCTGTTGTTGAGTAGAAGGAAAATCTGATGAATCACACCACTGAACAGTTAATCTCCGCGGCCTTTGAAGATGCGCTGCGCTGGCGTCGTCATATTCACGCCCACCCGGATTTATCGTTTCAGGAGAAGCCAACGGCGGACTATATCGCCCGCGAGCTGGCGTCGTTTGCCGGTCTGGAAATCAGCCGCCCGGTGGAAAACTGCGTGATTGCCGTGCTGCGCGGCGCGCATCCGGGGCCAATGTGGGCGCTGCGCGCCGATATCGACGCCCTGCCGCTACAGGAAGAGAGCGGGGAAAGCTTCTGTTCAACCGTGCCCGGCGTGATGCACGCCTGCGGTCACGATGCCCATGCGGCGATGCTGATGGGGGCGGTCAAAGTGCTCTGCCAACTGCGCGACCAGTTGCACGGCAGCATTAAGTTTATCTTCCAGCCAGCCGAAGAGGTGCCGCCGGGCGGTGCGCGCGAGCTGGTTGAACTGGGCGTGGTGGACGATGTGGAACATATTTTCGGTCTGCACGTTTTCCCGACCAGCCCGGTAGGAACCATCGCCTTAAAAGAGGGCGTGTATGTGGCCTCCAGCGACAACTTTGATATCACCATTCGCGGTAAAGGTGGCCACGGTTCGATGCCGCAGCACTGTATCGACCCGGTAACCATTGGCGCTGAAATGGTCGGCGCATTACAGCAGATTGTGGCCCGCAATATCGACCCCGGCACCGCGCCGGTGCTAACCATCGCCACTTTCCAGGCAGGCGATAGCTATAACGTTATCCCCGACAGCGCGCGTCTGGCGGGTACGCTGCGTACCCATAATCAACAGGTGCGGGAAGCGGTACCGGGGCTGATGTCGCGCATTGTGAACGGTATTGCGGCAGCGCACGGCGCAGGTTGCGATATCCAGTGGCAGAAAGGCTACGCGGTGGGCAACAACCATGAGATCACCAACGCGATTGCTCGTGAGGCGATTGGCCGCCACTTCCCGGCGGGCACGCTGAAGCTGGAAGAGAAGGCGCTGTTTGGCAGCGAAGATTTCTCCTCATATCAGGAGAAAATTCCGGGGGCGTTCCTGTTTATTGGCTGCGGCAATAAGGAGAAAGGGGCGACGTGGAACGTGCATAACCCGCATTTCCGCATTGATGAAGATGCGCTGGCGGTGGGGATTAAGACCCATATTGTGCTGGTGAGTCAGCTGTTGAATCTTGAGTAAATCGGCGAGCCACCCCGGGGTCGGCTAGCGCCTCGCCCGGGCTACCGTTCATGTAGCCCGGCCAAGCGTAGCGCCGCCGGGGGGAGGTCAACTGGCTGGATTCACTTCCAGCTCAGGTTCCGGCGAACGCAGCAGCGCCCACAGAATAATCGCCCCAATCACGTCAAACGCCGCCAGCACCGCGAACAGCGGGCTGAAGCCTAAGGTGTCAGCCAGGGCGCCAACCACTAAGGCGAACAGCGTGCTCGCCGTCCACGCCGCCATGCCGGTAAAACCGTTGGCGGTGGCCACTTCGCCCGGATCGAACATATCGGAAGAGAGTGTAATCAGCGCGCCAGACAGCGACTGATGAGCAAAGCCGCCGACGCACAGCAGGGCGATGGCGACGAACGGACTGCTGAACAGGCCGACCATGCCAGGCAGGATCATCAGCGCTGCGCCCATGGTCACCACCAGTTTGCGGGATACCACGATATTCACGCCAAAGACGCGCTGGAAGATCCCCGGCAGATAGCCACCGATGATGCAGCCCATATCGGCGAACAGCATCGGGATCCATGCGAACATGGCGATATCTTTCAGGTTAAAGCCGTAGGTGTGCACCATAAACAGCGGGATCCACGCGTTGAACGTCCCCCATGCTGGTTCGGCAAGGAAGCGCGGCAGGGCGATACCCCAGAATTTACGCTGGCGCAGCAGCTGACCGATATGCACCTTATCCACCACCTTACGTTCCGGCTGGCCGTCGGTGATGTAGTCGAATTCCTCTTTGCTCAGGCTTTTGCACTGCCCTGGGCGGTTATAAACCAGATACCAGCCCAGCGCCCAGACCATGCTGGCAATCCCGACGATGATAAATGCCAGACGCCAGCTGTGAATGAAGATGGCCCATGCGACCAGCGGTGGCGCAATAATTGCCCCCATGGAAGAGCCGACGTTGAAATAGCCGACGGCAACGGAACGTTCGTTATCCGGGAACCATTCGGTAACGGACTTCAGACCGGCAGGGATCATCGCACTCTCGGCGAAGCCGCCCAGGCCGCGGCACAGCGCCAGACCCTGCCAGCTGTTGGTGAAGGCCGCGCCAATGCAGAAGATGGCCCACATGCCGCCGAACAGGGTGTAGCCAACTTTGGTGCCAAGGGTATCCAGCACATAACCCGCGATAGGCTGTGCGATGGTGTAACAGGCGGAGAAGGTGGCCACAATCCAGGAATATTGCTGGGTTGTGATGTGGAGATTGCTCTGCAGCGTAGGCGCGGCGGCCGAAATAGTATTGCGGGTTAAATAACACAGGATTGTGCCAAGCGTGACTAGAGCCACCATAAACCAGCGCTTATGACCAGTGGTGCGCATAAAACTTTCCTTTACTTCTTAGAATGTGAAACGGCCTGTGTTGGGTGGACAGGCACAACTACGGTCATACAGAGAGAAGATAATTTGCTGGGCCAAAAAGAGGCGGGAGCAACGCACTGCGGTCCATTTATGAGATTTAGTGAATCCGTGTCACATTTTTTCCGAATACTAAACTCATGTTTCAGAAATTTTTGTGATCTAATTCAAAATTATTAAGATGACGTACCACCTAAGTGTATCAAGGTAAGTAACGGCGTAATGAGGCGTGAAGAGAGCGGGATGCTGCCTGATTTACATCAATAAACAGGCAGATTTTGGAAACTATTTTTGCAGGGAGATGAACTCGTGCAGCAGGGCGGTGAGCTGCTTCATTTTTTCAGGCGTGAACTGTTTTTCAATCTGCTGATAGGCCTCTTCCACTTTCGCCTGTGCGCGCTCATATAGCGCATACCCTTCTTTCGTTAGCGACACATAAAGCTTGCGCTGATCGTTCACCGGCTTTAAGCGCAGCACCAGGCCATCGCGCTCCATACGCGTGAGGATCCCGGTCAGACTGGGGCGCAAAATACAGGTAGCGGCGGCCAGGTCGTGGAAATCCATCGATGGGTTATCGACCAGCACGCGGACAATGCGCCACTGCTGCTCTGTCAAATTATGCTGCTTTACGATCGGCCGAAAATAGGTCATCGCCACTTCCCGCGCCTGCATCAGGGCGATGGTTAAAGAATCGTGCATTCTGCCACTCCAGCCTTCTCATCATTAATATATGAACAATATAGCAATGTTGCTTTTATCTACAGCTGATTTTTACCGAAACCTGACGTTAACGCAATGTTGTTTTTATAACTAATTGATAAATATGAGGTGTATTTATTTTATGTGAAATTATTGTTAATCAAGTCACAAAAAATTGACTTGTGTTTGCTAAATGAGCGGCGGAAGCATAAAACACATCATTAACATATTAATGAATTGTTCGTCGTCTCTGAGGAGCTGTAAATGAAAGGTACCGTTTTCGCCGTGGCGCTCAACCACCGCAGCCAGCTTGATGCCTGGCGCGACGCGTTCGAGCAGGCCCCCTACAAGGCACCGCCTAAAACCGCCGTCTGGTTTATCAAACCGCACAATACCGTTACCGAAGCCGGTCAGCCGATCCCGTTCCCAGAGGGTGAAACGGTATTAAGCGGCGCGACGGTGGCGCTGGTGGTGGGCAAAACGGCCCGTAAAGTCCGCGTCGAAGAGGCCGCTGACTATATCGCCGGTTACGCGCTGGCAAACGAAGTCAGCCTGCCGGAAGAGAGCTTCTACCGCCCGGCGATTAAAGCCAAATGCCGCGACGGCTTCTGCCCGCTGGGTGAGGTGGTGAGCGTTGATAACGTTGACAACCTGACCATCATTACCGAAATCAACGGTCGTCATGCTGACCAGTGGAGCACCGCTGACCTTAATCGCAGCGCCGCCGAGTTGCTGAGCGCGCTGAGCGATTTCGCCACCCTGAACCCAGGCGATGCCATTCTGATAGGTACCCCTCATAGCCGCGTTGCGCTGCGCCTCGGTGATCAGGTACGCGTGCTGGCGGAAGGCTTCCCGCCGCTGGAAAACCCGGTGGTTGCCGAAGCGGACGCCCGTCCGGTGCCGCGCCCGCACGATCACGGCACACTGTTCGCGCTGGGGCTGAACTACGCTGACCACGCCAGCGAGCTGGACTTTAAGCCGCCGGAAGAGCCGCTGGTATTTATCAAAGCGCCTAACACTTTCAATGGCGACAACCAGACTTCGGTGCGCCCGGATAACGTCGAGTACATGCACTACGAGTCTGAGCTGGTGGTGGTGATGGGTAAAACCGCGCACAAGGTGAGCGAAGCGGACGCCATGGACTACGTCGCGGGCTATACGGTCTGCAACGACTACGCCATCCGCGACTACCTGGAAAACTACTACCGCCCGAACCTGCGGGTAAAAAGCCGCGATGGGCTGACGCCGATTTCCCCTAACGTGGTGCCAAAAGCGGCGATTCCCGACCCGCATAACCTCACCCTGCGCACCTACGTCAACGGCGAGCTGCGCCAGGAAGGCACCACCGCAGATCTGATCTTCAGCGTGCCGTTCCTGGTCTCATACCTCAGCGAATTTATGACCCTGCAACCGGGCGACATGATCGCCACCGGCACGCCGAAAGGGCTGTCCGACGTGGTGCCGGGCGATGAAGTGGTGGTGGAAGTTGAGGGCGTGGGTCGCCTGGTGAACCGGATTGTCAGCGAGGAGTCTGCAAAATGAAAAAGATTAACCATTGGATCAACGGCAAAAACGTCGCCGGTCAGGACTATTTCCACACCACCAACCCGGCAACCGGCGAGGTGCTGGCAGAAGTCGCCTCCGGCGGTGAAGCGGAAGTGAACCAGGCGGTCGCGGCGGCGAAAGAGGCTTTCCCGAAGTGGGCTAACCTGCCGATGAAAGAGCGCGCGCGCCTGATGCGTCGTCTGGGTGACCTGATTGACCAGAACGTGCCGGAAATTGCGGCGATGGAAACCGCCGACACCGGCCTGCCGATTCACCAGACCAAAAACGTGTTGATCCCACGCGCGTCGCATAACTTCGAGTTCTTCGCTGAAGTGTGCCAGCAGATGAACGGCAAAACCTACCCGGTTGATGACAAGATGCTCAACTACACCCTCGTGCAGCCGGTGGGGGTGTGTGCGCTGGTATCGCCGTGGAACGTGCCGTTTATGACCGCCACCTGGAAGGTCGCGCCGTGTCTGGCGCTGGGTAACACCGCGGTGCTGAAAATGTCCGAACTGTCGCCGCTGACCGCCGACCGTCTGGGCGAGCTGGCGCTGGAAGCCGGTATTCCGGCGGGCGTACTGAACGTGGTGCAGGGCTACGGCGCCAGCGCCGGTGATGCGCTGGTGCGTCATCACGATGTACGCGCCGTCTCCTTTACCGGCGGCACCGCCACCGGGCGCAACATCATGAAAAACGCCGGGCTGAAGAAGTATTCCATGGAGCTGGGCGGCAAATCGCCGGTGCTGATTTTTGAAGACGCCGATATTGAACGGGCGCTGGACGCCGCGCTGTTCACCATCTTCTCCATCAACGGTGAACGCTGCACCGCCGGTTCGCGCATCTTTATCCAGCAGAGCATCTACCCGGAGTTCGTCAAACGTTTTGCCGAGCGTGCCAACCGTCTGCGCGTCGGTGACCCGAACGACCCGAATACTCAGGTCGGCGCGCTGATTAGCCAGCAGCACTGGGAAAAAGTCTCCGGCTATATCCGTCTTGGCATCGAAGAGGGCGCGACCCTGCTGGCCGGTGGCCCGGAAAAACCGACCGACCTGCCTGCGCATCTTAAGAACGGCAACTTCCTGCGCCCAACGGTGCTGGCGGACGTCGATAACCGCATGCGCGTGGCCCAGGAAGAGATTTTTGGTCCGGTAGCCTGCCTGCTGCCGTTCAAAGACGAGGCGGAAGGTCTGCGCCTGGCGAACGACATTGAGTACGGCCTGGCCTCTTATATCTGGACCCAGGACATCAGCAAAGTGCTGCGTCTGGCGCGCGGTATCGAAGCCGGGATGGTGTTCGTCAACACCCAGAACGTGCGCGACCTGCGCCAGCCGTTCGGCGGCGTAAAGGCCTCCGGTACCGGCCGCGAGGGCGGCGAGTACAGCTTCGAAGTGTTCGCAGAAATGAAAAACGTCTGTATCTCGATGGGTGACCATCCCATCCCGAAATGGGGAGTCTGATATGGGTAAGTTAGCGTTAGCAGCAAAAATCACGCACGTGCCGTCGATGTACCTTTCTGAAATTCCGGGGAAAAACTTCGGCTGCCGTCAGAGTGCCATTGATGGCCACAAAGAGATTGGTAAACGCTGCCGCGAGATGGGCGTCGACACCATTATCGTGTTCGATACCCACTGGCTGGTGAACAGCGCCTACCACATCAATTGCGCGGAGAGCTTTAAGGGCATCTACACCAGCAACGAGCTGCCGCACTTTATCCGCGACATGACCTACGACTATGACGGTAACCCGGAACTGGGTCAGTTGATTGCCGATGAAGCCGTGGCGCTGGGCGTGCGCGCCAAAGCGCACAACATTCCGAGCCTGAAGCTGGAGTACGGCACGCTGGTGCCTATGCGCTATATGAACGCCGATAAGCACTTCAAAGTGGTCTCTATTTCGGCGTTCTGTACTGTACACGACTTTGCCGACAGCCGCAGGCTGGGCGAGGCGATCCTCAAAGCCATCGAGAAATACGACGGTACGGTGGCGGTGTTTGCCAGCGGCTCGCTGTCGCACCGATTTATCGACGACCAGCGTGCGGAAGAGGGGATGAACAGCTACACCCGCGAGTTCGACCATCAGATGGACGAGCGCGTGGTCAAGCTGTGGCGCGAAGGCAAGTTCAAAGAGTTCTGCACCATGCTGCCGGAGTACGCCGATTACTGCTACGGCGAAGGCAATATGCACGACACCGTGATGCTGCTGGGGATGCTGGGCTGGGATAAGTACGACGGCAAAGTGGAGTTTATCACCGACCTGTTCGCCAGCTCCGGTACCGGGCAGGTGAACGCCGTATTCCCGCTGCCCGCGTGAGGAACAACCATGCCGCACTTTATTGCTGAATGCACCACCAACATCCGCGAACAGGCCGACCTGCCGGGCCTGTTTGGCAAGGTGAACGAGGCGCTGGCCGCCACCGGGATTTTCCCGATCGGCGGCATCCGCAGCCGCGCCCACTGGCTGGATACCTGGCAGATGGCCGACGGTAAGCACGACTACGCGTTTGTGCATATGACGCTGAAAATCGGCACCGGGCGCAGCCTGGAGAGTCGCCAGGAGGTGGGCGAAATGTTGTTCGGGCTGATTAAAGCCCACTTCGCCACGCTGATGGACAGCCGCTATCTGGCGCTGTCGTTTGAGATGGACGAGCTGCACCCGACGCTGAATTACAAACAGAACAACGTGCACGCGTTATTTAAATAACGCGCTAATTGCCCCGCGCAATCCCCGGCGGCGCTGCGCTTGGCCGGGCTACCAATACGTAGCCCGGGCGAGGCGTTCACGCCGACCCCGGGGTTTACGCCGAGCTGCCGTATGCCACAGGAATCACTATGCTCGATAAACAAACCCGTACCCTGATTGCCCAACGGCTGAATCAGGCTGAAAAACAGCGTGAGCAGATCCGTGCCGTCTCGCTGGATTACCCGGACATCACCATCGAAGACGCCTACGCCGTACAGCGCGAATGGGTCGAGATGAAAATTGCTGAAGGGCGCACGCTCAAAGGCCACAAAATTGGCCTGACCTCAAAAGCGATGCAGGCCAGCTCGCAGATTAGCGAACCGGACTACGGCGCGCTGCTCGACGACATGTTCTTCCACGACGGCAGCGACATTCCGACCGACCGCTTTATCGTACCGCGTATTGAAGTTGAACTGGCGTTCGTGCTGGCAAAACCGCTGCGCGGACCGAACTGCACGCTGTTCGATGTTTACAATGCCACCGACTACGTGATCCCGGCGCTGGAGCTGATTGACGCCCGCAGCCACAACGTGGACCCGGTAACCCAGCGCCCGCGCAAGGTGTTCGACACCATCTCCGACAACGCTGCCAATGCGGGGGTGATCCTCGGTGGTCGGCCGATTAAGCCCGACGAACTGGATCTGCGCTGGATCTCCGCGCTGCTCTACCGCAACGGCGTGATTGAAGAGACCGGCGTTGCCGCTGGCGTACTCAACCACCCGGCCAACGGCGTGGCGTGGCTGGCGAACAAGCTGGCGCCGTACGACGTTCAGCTGGAAGCGGGGCAGATTATCCTCGGCGGCTCCTTCACTCGCCCGGTTCCGGCGCGTAAGGGTGACACCTTCCACGTCGACTACGGCAACATGGGCGCGATCACCTGCCGGTTCGTATAAAAGGAAAAAACGATGATGAAGAACAGTTTTAAAGACGCGCTGAAAGCCGGCCAGCCGCAGATTGGCCTGTGGCTGGGGCTCTCCAGCAGCTACAGCGCCGAACTGCTGGCGGGAGCGGGCTTCGACTGGCTGCTGATTGACGGCGAACATGCGCCGAACAACGTTCAGACCGTGCTGACCCAGCTACAGGCGATTGCGCCATACCCAAGCCAGCCGGTGGTGCGCCCGTCGTGGAACGACGCGGTGCAGATTAAACAGCTGCTCGACGTGGGCGCCCAGACCCTGCTGGTGCCGATGGTGCAGAACGCCGATGAAGCGCGGGCGGCGGTTGCCGCGACCCGTTACCCGCCGCAGGGCATTCGCGGTGTGGGCAGTGCGCTGGCGCGTGCATCGCGCTGGAACCGTATGCCGGACTATATCCATCAGGCTAACGACACGATGTGCGTGCTGGTGCAGATTGAAACCCGTGAAGCGGTCAGCAACCTGGCGCAGATCCTCGACGTCGACGGTGTAGATGGCGTATTTATCGGCCCGGCGGATCTCAGCGCCGATATGGGCTTTGCCGGTAATCCGCAGCACCCGGAAGTGCAGGCGACGATTGAAAAAGCCATCGTGCAGATTCGTGCGGCGGGGAAAGCGCCGGGCATTCTGATGGCCAACGAACCGCTGGCGAAGCGCTATCTGGAGCTGGGGGCGCTGTTTGTCGCCGTCGGCGTTGATACCACGCTGCTGGCCCGCGGCGCAGAAGCGCTGGCGGCGCGCTTTGGCGCGGAGAAAACCTCGCTGGGTTCGTCCGGCGTGTATTAACCCCTGCCGGATGGCGCTGCGCTTATCCGACCTACCCGTAGGCCCGGCAAGCGCAGCGCCCCGGGCAAAACCTGCTTCACCCTACGCAAATTCCCATCAGAGGAAAGGATAATGAGCGACACATCACCTGCAATCCCGGAGCAACTCAACCCGGCCGACCAGCACAAGCAACTGACGGCGGGCCAACAATCGGTTATCAATAAACTGTTTCGTCGTCTGGTTCTGTTTTTGTTTGTGCTGTTTATCTTCTCATTCTTAGACCGCATTAATATCGGCTTTGCCGGGCTGACGATGGGGGCGGATCTTGGCCTCAACGCCACCATGTTCGGCCTCGCCACCACGCTGTTCTACGCCACCTACGTGATTTTCGGTATTCCCAGCAACATCATGCTGAGCATCGTCGGCGCGCGGCGCTGGATTGCCACCATTATGGTGCTGTGGGGCATCGCCTCTACCGCCACCATGTTCGCCGTCGGGCCAAAAAGCCTCTACGTGCTGCGCATGTTGGTGGGCATTACCGAAGCCGGGTTCCTGCCCGGCATTCTGCTGTACTTAACCTACTGGTTCCCGGCGTTTTTCCGCGCCCGCGCCAACGCCCTGTTTATGATTGCCATGCCGGTGACCACCGCGCTGGGTTCGATTGTCTCGGGCTATATTCTGTCGATGGACGGTCTGCTGAACATGCACGGCTGGCAGTGGTTGTTCCTGCTGGAAGGCTTCCCGGCAGTGCTGCTTGGCGTGATGGTCTGGTACTGGCTTGATGACTCCCCGGCGAAGGCCAAATGGCTGACCGACGAGGATAAAAAGTGCCTGCAGGAGATGATGGATAAAGACCATCTGACGCTGGTGCAGCCGGAGGGCGCGATTAGCCACCGCGCCATGCAGCAGCGCAGCCTGTGGCGCGAAGTGTTTACGCCGATCGTCCTGATGTACACGCTGGCCTACTTCTGCCTGACCAATACCCTGAGTGCCATCAGCATCTGGACGCCGCAGATCCTCAAGAGCTTTAACGAGGGCAGCAGTAACATCACCATCGGCCTGCTGGCGGCGATCCCGCAGGTGTGCACTATTCTTGGCATGATCTACTGGAGCCGCCATTCGGATAAGTACCAGGAACGTAAGCACCACACGGCGCTGCCGTTCCTGTTTGCCGCCGCCGGCTGGCTGCTGGCCTCGGCCACCAACCATAGCCTGATCCAGCTGTTGGGGATCGTGATGGCTTCAACCGGTTCCTTTAGCGCGATGGCGATCTTCTGGACCACGCCGGATCAGTCCATCAGTCTGCGCGCTCGCGCGATCGGCATTGCGGTGATCAACGCCACCGGCAACATTGGCTCGGCGATGAGCCCGTTTATGATCGGCTGGCTGAAAGATGTGACCGGCAGCTTTAACAGCGGATTGTGGTTTGTCGCCGCGCTACTGGTGCTGGGTTCGGTGATTATCTGGGCGATCCCGATGAAATCCTCGCGCCCGCGCGCCACGCCGTAAGGAGCCGCCGCTATGTGCCAGCGTGCGATTACCAATATCGATATCAGCACCGAGTATGAGGAGAGTCTCGGCAGCAAGGATGTGCACTATCAGTCGTTTGCTCGTATGGCGGCGTTTTTTGGCCGCGATATGCAGGCGCATCGACACGATCAGTTTTTCCAGATGCACTTTCTTGATACCGGGCAGATTGAGCTGCAGCTCGACGATCATCGCTATTCGGTGCAGGCACCGCTGTTCGTGCTGACGCCGCCGTCGGTACCGCACGCGTTTATCACCGAGTCAGATAGCGACGGCCACGTGCTGACGGTTCGCGAAG
The DNA here is from genome assembly GCF_036759925.1 of Kluyvera sp. CHPC 1.2972. Classification (NCBI taxonomy): domain Bacteria; kingdom Pseudomonadati; phylum Pseudomonadota; class Gammaproteobacteria; order Enterobacterales; family Enterobacteriaceae; genus Kluyvera; species Kluyvera sp. CHPC 1.2972. The sequence goes on from NZ_JAPKIB010000005.1 coordinate 133,194, forward strand.
ATTTGGTCTGGCCGCTGCTGGAGGTGCTGTATCCCGGCACCCGCGAGGCGTTCGGCCTGCCGGGGATGTGCCTGTCGCTGGCGGACAAGCCTGAAGAGCTGGCGGCACTGGCGCACTACTGGCGGCTGATTCAGCGCGAGTCGACGTCCGACCTGGCGGGGCGAGAGCACACGCTGGTGCTGCTGGCGCAGGCGGTGTTCACGCTGCTGCTGCGCAACGCGCCGCTGGACGACCACGCGGCCAGCGGCGTACGCGGCGAGCTGAAGCTGTTCCAGCGCTTTAACCAGATGATTGATACCCACTACCACCGTCACTGGACGGTACCGGACTACGCCAGCGAATTGCATCTGACCGAATCCCGGCTGACGGATATCTGCCGCCGCTTCGCTAACCGGCCGCCGAAGCGGTTGATATTCGATAGGCAACTGCGTGAGGCCAAGCGCCTGCTGCTGTTTTCCGACAGCGCGGTGAGCGAGATAGCCTGGCAGCTTGGGTTTAAGGACCCGGCCTATTTTGCCCGCTTTTTTAACCGCTTAGTGGGGTGTTCGCCGAGCGCGTTTCGCGCGCAGAAAGTACCGGTGTCGTGATTTTTCCCCGGCGGCGCTTCGCTTGGCCGGGCTACATATGCGTGTAGCCCGGCCAAGCGAAGCGCCGCCGGGAACCGCACAAACCCTACCCAGATCACAGAACCACCCCTCGCCCGAAAAGTACCAGCCGTTGACCCAAAAGTCTCTTCACCGCCTGCCCTTTAAACGCTTCAATTACGAAACAAGAACAAAACATAAATTTAACAAATCCGATGAATACTGGAGTGTACCCGAATGAAACCTGAAGATTTCCGCGCAGACACCAAACGCCCGTTAACCGGTGAAGAGTACCTGAAAAGCCTGCAGGACGGCCGTGAGATCTACATCTACGGCGAACGCGTCAAAGATGTCACCACCCACCCTGCGTTCCGCAACGCGGCGGCCTCCGTGGGCCAACTGTACGATGCGCTGCACAAACCGGAAATGCAGGACACGCTGTGCTGGAACACCGATACCGGCAGCGGCGGCTACACCCACAAATTCTTCCGCGTGGCGAAAAGTGCCGACGACCTGCGCCAGCAGCGCGACGCCATCGCCGAGTGGTCACGTCTCTCCTACGGCTGGATGGGGCGCACCCCGGACTACAAAGCGGCCTTCGGCAGCGCGCTGGGCGCGAACCCGGCGTTCTACGGCCAGTTCGAGCAGAATGCCCGCCACTGGTACTCGCGCATTCAGGAAACCGGCCTGTACTTCAACCATGCGATCGTCAACCCGCCCATCGACCGTCACAAGCCAGCGGATGAAGTGAAAGACGTTTACATCAAGCTGGAAAAAGAGACCGATGCCGGGATTATCGTCAGCGGCGCGAAAGTGGTGGCGACCAACTCGGCGCTGACCCACTACAACATGATTGGCTTCGGCTCCGCGCAGGTGATGGGCGAAAACCCGGACTTCGCGCTGATGTTCGTCGCGCCGATGGATGCCGAAGGCGTGAAGCTGATTTCCCGCGCTTCCTACGAGCTGGTGGCGGGCGCAACCGGCTCACCGTACGACTATCCGCTCTCCAGCCGCTTTGACGAGAACGATGCGATCCTGGTAATGGATAAAGTGCTGATCCCGTGGGAAAACGTGCTGATCTACCGCGATTTCGATCGCTGCCGTCGCTGGACGATGGAAGGCGGTTTCGCCCGTATGTATCCGTTGCAGGCGTGCGTACGTCTGGCGGTGAAGCTCGACTTCATTACCGGCCTGCTGAAGAAATCGCTGGAGTGTACAGGCACTTCTGAGTTCCGTGGCGTGCAGGCGGATCTCGGTGAAGTGGTGGCATGGCGCAACATGTTCTGGGCGCAGAGCGACTCCATGTGTTCTGAAGCGACCCCGTGGGTTAACGGCGCGTACCTGCCGGATCACGCGGCGCTGCAAACCTACCGCGTGATGGCGCCGATGGCCTACGCCAAGATCAAAAACATCATTGAACGCAACGTCACCAGCGGCCTGATCTATCTGCCGTCGAGCGCCCGCGACCTGAACAACCCGCAGATCGACCAGTACCTGGCGAAGTATGTGCGCGGCTCCAACGGGATGGATCACGTCGAGCGTATCAAGATCTTAAAACTGATGTGGGATGCGATCGGCAGCGAATTCGGCGGCCGTCACGAGCTGTATGAAATTAACTACTCCGGTAGCCAGGATGAAATTCGCCTGCAGTGTCTGCGTCAGGCGCAGACCTCCGGCAACATGGACAAAATGATGGCGATGGTCGATCGCTGCCTGTCTGAATACGACCAGAACGGCTGGACGGTGCCACACCTGCACAACAACGCTGATATTAATCTGCTGGATAAGCTGCTGAAGTAATTCGCAGCGGGAGGTCACAATGCAATTAGATGAACAACGTCTGCGTTTTCGCGATGCCATGGCCAGCCTGTCGGCCGCCGTTAACGTCGTCACCACCGAAGGGGAAGCGGGCCGCTGCGGGATCACCGCCACCGCTGTCTGCTCGGTCACGGATTCACCGCCGTCGGTGATGGTCTGTATCAACGCTAACAGTGCGATGAACCCGGTATTCCAGGGCAACGGCAAGCTATGCATCAACGTGCTCAACCATGAGCAGGAGATCATGGCCCGCCACTTCGCCGGGATGACCGGTATGGCGATGGACGAGCGCTTCGGGCTTTCCGGCTGGCAGCGCGGCGTGCTGGAACAACCGGTGCTGAAAGGGTCGCTGGCAAGCCTGGAGGGCGAAATTCGTCAGGTGCAGAGCATCGGTAGCCATCTGGTCTATCTGGTGGAGATTCAGAACATTGCATTAGGGGAAGCGGAGAGCCACGGGCTTATCTATTTCAAACGCCGTTTTCATCCGGTGATGATGGAAGCGGAAGCCCTGGCTTAAGGGTTCCGTCGATTCTCCGGCATCGGCGCTCACACGCCTCGGCCGGGCTACGATTTGAGGGTAGCCCGGCCGAACGCCGTTACGGTTTAAAGCCGAGGCTTTCGGAAAGCGCAGCCGCCTGCTGGCGAAGCAGGGCAAGGGTAGGGCTGTCGGCATCGAGGTTCAGTATCTGCGTCTCATCAAACAGCGTCAGCGCAAAATAGATAGCGCCGCTCAGTTCAAATACCGGTGCGCTGACCGAGCTAATGCCCGGCACCGGTGCGTCATGCTGCATATCCAGGCCGGACGCGCGGATCCGCGGAAACTCTTCACGTTTCGCCTGACTCAGCGCCTGACCGGTCGCGTTTTTATAGGCATTAGCAATGATATCGTCAGGCATCCAGGCGCAGAAGGTGCGCCCGATGGACGACGACGGGAGTGACATCACTGACCCAAGACGAATTTCGCTATACAGCGTATGGCGCGGCTCGGTAAAGCTAATCACCGTCGGGCCGTGGTTGCCCCACACGCTTAAGGCCACGCCGTGCCCGGTGCTTTCAGCAAGCAGTCGGGTAACGCGTTCCCCTTCGCGCTGCGGATTCAGATAGTGCAGCCCTAAAATCCCCAGCTCCTGCGACAGCGAACCGGCGCTGTACAGGCCACTCTGCTCGTCTTTGCTCACCAGACCCGCGCGCACCAGGCTAATCAGGTAGGGGAAGACTTTGGCCGAGCTCATCTGTGCGGTGCTGGCAATCTCTTTGAGGCTTTTGTGAGTACCGCTGGCGATAAGCGATTCCAGAATATCGGCGGCAACTTCCACCGACTGTACCCGACGCTGTGATTTTTCGCTCATTGGGCGTCTCCGCTTAGGGCCAGGGCTTCCGCTTTTAGCAGGTTGCCGATCGTCACGAGTTTCTGTTCATCCAGCTGATGAGAGGCCGAGAAGGCGCTGATTGCCAGCTGTAGGTTGCCGTTACCGTCCAGTACTGGGGCTGAGAGCGCCGAGACGGAGGGGGTGGGGACGCTGCGGGAAATCGACAGGCCCTGCTCGCGGATATGGGCCAGCGCCTGCTGGAAGTCGTCGCGGCTAAACAGCTGGCGGTCATCGCGGGTGAAGGTTTGCGCCCGGATAATCTCGTCGCACGCGGCTTCAGGCATCAGGGCGGCAAACAGCTTGCCGGTGGCGGTGCGGGTTAGCGACAGGGCCGAGCCCTGCTTAAAGCCGAGGTTCATCACCATGCCGTATTCGCGGTAGAAAATGACCACCGGGCCAAAGCGCGTCCAGACGGCGACAAAGACGTTCAACTGGTGCTGCTGGCCCAGACGTTCGACGGCGGCAATTGCCGATTTTACTTTTGGCGCGGCGTACAGCGCGTTGATCCCCAGACGCAGCGACAGCGAACCGGGCTCATACTTTTGCGTCACCGGGTCACGCTTGAGCATGCCGGTGCGTTCCAGACTCACCAGATAGCTGAAAATCTGGGCGGGGGCGGAGTCGACCCGTTCGGCGATTTCGGTCAGGCTCATCGGCGCGGACTGTTCGACCATCATCCGCAGAATGTGCCCGGCGACCTCAACGCTCTGAATCCCTCGTTGTTCCGACTTCATGATGACGCTGCGCTCCAGATTGGCTTCTGAAAGAAGAGGATAGGTACTCTAGCATAGTCATCGGAGAGGAGGGAGTTTCCCGGCGTCGCGTCGCGTCGCGTCGCTCGGCCGAGCAACGCGACGCCGGGAGGGCACGTTAGCTGACTAAATAGCCTCCATCCACCGGCAGCACCACGCCGGTCACATAGCTTGCGGCGTTGGAAGCAAGGAAAGTCACCGGCCCCACCAGTTCCTGCGGCGACGCCACGCGCCGCAGCGGGATGTGGGTTAAATAGCTTTCAAGCGTGCTTTTATTTTCCCGCGTGGTGGTGGTCATATCGGTATTCACTACCCCCGGCGCGATGGCGTTTACACGAATGCCGTGCTCGGCCAACTCCGCCGCCAGCGTACGGGTCAGCTGCGCCAGGCCGCCTTTGGAAACGGCGTAAGAAAACGCGGTAGGGGCCGCTACGAAGGATTGAATCGAGGCGACGTTGATAATATTGCCTTTACTGGCAATCAGCGACGATAAGAACGCCTTGCACATATTAAACGGCCCCAGCACGTTCACCGACAGCGTCAGGTGCAGCGCCTCGTGGGCATCGTCAGAATCAAATGGGATGCGCTTTAAAATTCCGGCATTATTCACCAGCACGTCGAGGTGACCAATATTGGCCGTCACCTCTTCGGCCAGCTCTTCGCAGCGCTCAATATCGCTGACGTCCACGCCAAAGCTCCAGACCTTCGCGCCCTGATGACGCAGTGCCGCCGCCGTCTCTTCGACCGCCGCGCTGTCCACGTCGACCAGCACCACGCGCGCGCCGGCCTTCGCCATTCCTTCCGCCATCGCCGCACCGTTGCCGCGTGCCGCACCGGTAATTAATACCAATTTATCGTTCAGGCTAAACTCGCTATTCATCGTTTCTGCTCCTCGGCTATGACGCTTTTTTGATGACAGGCTCTGCACCGGCAACCGTCTGCCCGGCAATGTACTTCGCGACGGCGTAGCCAAAGGTTAACGCCGGGCCGAGGGTTATCCCTGCGCCGGGATAGTTGCCGCCCATAATGCTGGTGGCGTCGTTGCCGATGGCATACAGCCCGGCAATAGGCGTACCGTCTTCGGCCAGCGCCCGGCAGTGTTCGTCAACCGGAATCCCGTTGTAGGTGCCAATATCCCCCGGATGAATTTTCACCGCATAGAACGGCCCTCGTTCGATAGCCTTCAGGCATGGGTTCGGCTGGTGTAGGGCATCGCCCTGATAGCGGTTGTAGGCTTTCGAGCCTTTACCGAACGCTGGGTCATGACCGCTGATAGCGCCCTGATTAAAGGCGGCGACCGTTTTGCCTAGCCCCTGCGCGTCAATTCCGGCCTGGCTTGCCAGCGCTTCCAACGTCGCTCCTTTCAATAAATAACCTGATTTTAGATGGCGGCCTATCGGCAGCGGGAAGGGGGCGACGCTGCCTAAACCGTAGCGGCGCAGGGTAGGGTGATCGCAGATAAGCCACGAGCAGGTTTCGCCTTCCCCTTCACAGGCTTTGATCATCGCCTGCACGTAGTCGTGGTAGGAATTGGCCTCATTGGTAAAACGCTGACCCCTGGCGGTGACCGCAATCACGCCGGGCTTGGCACGGTCAATAAAGTGCGGCATCACGCCCTGGCTGCCGTCGGCGCGTGTTGTCAGTGAGACCGGAGACCACGCGGCGGCATTCGCCAGATGGCTATCAATCTTGCCGCCGATCGCCTCAAATAGCCTGAAGGTATCGCCGGTGTTGGACTCCACCGTTGGGCTCCAGTGCTCTTTACCGGTAGGCGCGTGGCGATAGTTGGCTTTACGGCGCTCGACGTCATGCGAGAACCCACCGGCGGCCAGCACCACCCCTTTATTCGCGTAGACGGTAATGATTTCATTGTCTTTTTTAACCTTTGCCCCGACCACGCGCCCGTTTTCATAGAGCAGCGTCTGAATCGGTGAGTGGCGCCAGATAGGAATGTTTTTATCCAATGCGGATTTTGCCAGACGGCCCATCAGCGCATTGCCGTTGGTCAGCAGCATCCCGCGGCCTAACGTCAGGGTTTCCCAGAAATGCTTCGATAGGCGCTTCGCGGCGTAGACCGCTGACTGCAGCGAGCGAGTCGCGTTCATCAGATGGCGAATATCTTTGCCAGAGCCAATCATCATGCCGAACACCGTCAGCTCGGGCAGCGCAGGCTCCAGGTGTTTGAGGTTGTCACCCAGTTCACGAGCATCGAACGGTTTTGCCACCATCGAGCGCCCGCCCTGCATTGCCCCTGGTGCTTCTGCGTGATAGTCGGGGAAGGTCAGCGGCATTTCAAAATCGACCGCCGTGTTTTGCAAGAAGAAGTCCACCGCCTGCGGGCCGTGCTGCAAGAAGGCCGAGACGCGCGCTTCGTTGTAGCTCGATCCACCTTCGTGGCGCAGATAGGTTTTCACCGCCTCCGGTGAATCATCGTGGCCGTAGGCTTGTGCCAGCTTCGTGCAGGGGATCCACAGCCATCCGCCTGACCGCGCTGCCGTGCCGCCGAAGCGGTCACGTTTTTCAATCATTAGTACATCGAGCCCCTGATGTGCCGCCGTTACGGCGGCAGACATCCCCGCCGCGCCCGTACCGACGACCAATAGATCACAGTGTAATTCTTTAACATTTGACATGACGTTCTCCGTTTACCACCGACGGCCATTTTCTGGTCAGTTGCTATGCAAGCTAGCAATGAGTTTGATAATGATCAATTGTTTTGCATTTGTATAATTGAGAAATGCGATCGCGGATCGGATTTTGTGGGATTGGTGGGGGAGACGACCTTCGATGTTGACCGTGGTTGGGCTGATAATGTGTGGTGATGGAATGAACGGCGGGCAGGGGACGTTTTTTAAATATTGAATGGATTAATAATCAGAAGTTATTCGAATTTATTTTGTATTAGTCTGACGTTATTTATTGCAATAGATAATTAATTAGTACTATTAATCAATCTAAGCACGTATGGCAATGTTATTGCGAGGTATGCTTTTTTAATCGTGATAATGCGCGCTTTATCATCTCTTCCGCTCGCTGGCGGGCGAATTTTGTCAGCGTAGCTTTGCTAAAATGCTGGCCGCAGCCGGCGCAGCATAAAGGATATTCATCGGAGGAGTTCGTTATTTTTTCAACATCGGCAAGTTCTGTTGTATGGTTACATTTAGGGCATGAATATTTAATTAAAATCACAACGCGACCTCCTTTATTTTTGCTATAAAATAGAACAATGGCACATATTGTTAAAGCGTTCATGATTATTTAATAGCCACTCATTATGTATTGGTTGATGGAGAGGTTGTTTTTTGACCGCGCAATAAGGCGAGTGGAGCGCTAACGGAAAAGGATGAGATGCAATGGATAAGCAATTTGCGCAGGGGAGTATGAGCGAAGCCGATAAGCTCGCGGATCTTCTCAACCACAACACGGATTGGATCTGGGAAGTTGACGCGCAGGGGCGCTACGTGTGGGTGTCCAACGTGGTGAATAACCTGCTGGGGTACGCACCTGAAGAGGTGCTTGGCCGCGCGCCGTTTGATTTTATGGAACCGGCAGAATCGGAGCGGGTGCAGAAATTCTTTGGTCATGTGCTGGCGTCTCAGCAGCCTTTTAACGGCATGATTAACCGCAACCGTCGGGCAGATGGCAGCGTGGTGATCATCGAAACCAGCGGTATTCCGCTTTTTGATGCCGAGGGAGAGTTAACCGGCTATCGCGGCACCGACCGCGATATCTCCCAGCTTGGCGAACGGGTGTTGCAACTGGAGTCTATCTACCAGAGCACGCCGCTGGCGCTGTGTGTGATTAACCGTTTTGGACAGCTCACCAAAGCGAATAAAGCGATGGGCGAGCTGCTCGGGCAGCCGGAAGATGCGCTGATTGGCCAGTGCCTGCGGGATATCATGCCAGAATGGAATCTGTTGTTTCAGCAGGATTTTATTCGACTTGATGCCGGAGAGGAAATCACCAGCAAAGAAGTTTTCCTCTACGGACGTTACTTCTATATTAAGCCAATGCCGGTGTATGACGCGGGCGGTAACGTGGCAGGGATCTCCTCCGCGTGGATGGACATTACCGACCGCAAACTGGCGGAGCAACAGCTCGCCAGCGCTAACCAGGTACTGTTGCAGTACGCCGAGCGGGACCATCTGACCGGATTGTTCAACCGCCGCTACATGGACGAACGGCTGAACTATGAAATCACCCGCGCCCAGCGCGAAGGGTCATCACTTTCACTCTGTATGGCCGACCTCGATTTTTTCAAACGCTATAACGATACCTACGGCCATCAGGCGGGCGACCGCGTGCTGAAGGCCGTGGCGGACGCGTTGAAGGGCGGGCTGAGGCCGGACGATAGCGTCAGCCGCTATGGCGGCGAAGAGTTTTTAATCATGCTGCCGGATACCAGCGCAGAGGGGGCGCGAGCGGTGGCCGAACGTCTGCGCGAACGGGTGATGGACCTGAATATTGAGCATGAAACCAGCCCGCTTGGCGGCGTGCTGACCATCAGCCTTGGCGTGATGACCTGGGATGCGCCGCTGTACGTTTGCAGCATCCAGAGCCCGGCGGATATTGGTGCCGAGCTTATCCATAGCAGCGATGCGGCGCTTTATCGTGCCAAACAGCAGGGGCGTAACCGCGTCGTCGCGGTGTAAGCAGAAGGCTCGGCAATTGATTCACCACAAAGAGGCCCACTGCGGGCCTCTTTATAATCGGGCCTACTCCTCTACTGTGATGGTAAAGCAACATGGCTTATCAACTGAACCTCAACTGGCCGGAATTTTTAGAAAAATACTGGCAGAAGCAACCGGTCGTCCTGAAGAACGCGTTCCCGAACTTCGTTGACCCGATCACCCCGGATGAACTGGCCGGTCTGGCAATGGAGATGGAAGTCGACAGCCGTCTGGTCAGCCACGCCGACGGCAAATGGCAGGCCAGCAACGGCCCGTTTGAAGATTTTGACCATCTGGGCGAGGAAAACTGGTCGCTGCTGGCGCAGGCGGTGAACCACTGGCATGAACCTTCCGCCGAACTGGTGCGTCCGTTCCGCGTGCTGCCGGATTGGCGGTTGGACGACCTGATGATCTCCTTCTCGGTGCCGGGCGGTGGCGTGGGGCCACACATTGACCCGTACGACGTATTTATTATCCAGGGCATGGGCCGCCGTCGCTGGCGCGTGGGTGATGCACTGCCATTAAAACAGCACTGCCCGCACCCGGCGTTGCTGCATGTCGAACCCTTTACGCCGATTATCGAAGTCGAGATGAACCCCGGCGATATTCTCTATATTCCACCAGGATTCCCGCACGATGGTTATACCTTCGAAGCGACGCTGAACTACTCCGTCGGTTTCCGCGGGCCAAACGGCCGCGAGCTGATCAGCAGCTTTGCGGACTATGCGCTGGAAAACGATCTGGGCGAGAAGTATTACACCGATCCAGATCTGACCTGCCGCGAACATGCGGGGAAAGTGGAAGATCATGAGCTGGAGCGCCTGCGCACCATGATGATCGATATGCTCCGTCAGCCGGATGATTTTAAGCAGTGGTTCGGCAGTTTTATCAGCACGCCGCGCCATGAGCTGGATCTGGCGCCAGCCGAGCCGCCGTACGAACCGGAAGAGGTGGCTGCCGCGCTGGAAGGCGGTGACACCCTGCGTCGTCTGAACGGCCTGCGGGTGCTGAATATCGGCGGCTGCTTCTTTATTAACAGCGAGCGGGTAGAAACCTGCGCGCCACAGGCGATGGACGTGCTGAGCCGCTATACCGAAGTGAATAGCGCGCTGCTCGGCGAAGCACTGCATAATCCTGCGTTTGTGGTGGAGCTGACGGCGTTGATTAATCAGGGGTACTGGTTCTTCGACGAGTAGGTGGTGGGGGGGGCGCGTTGTACCCTCACCCCGGCCCTCTCCCTGGAAGGGAGAGGGAGGAAAACCCGCACCCTCCCTCATTTCTGGTGATCCCCCCGCTTTGCAATTGCTTACCAATCGTTGTATAACCTTCTTCTGGTTTGGATGTTTAGATGTCCATACGTTTAGAAGGTAATAATGCAAAACACAACACAACAACAAGGTGGGCAGTTAAAGCGCACCATGAAAACCCGCCACCTGATTATGTTGTCGCTGGGTGGTGTTATTGGCACAGGGCTGTTTTTCAATACCGGCTATATCATCTCCACCACCGGCGCGGCGGGTACGCTGCTGGCCTATCTGATTGGCGCGCTGGTCGTCTGGCTGGTGATGCAGTGTCTCGGTGAACTGTCGGTGGCGATGCCGGAAACCGGCGCGTTTCACCTTTACGCCTCACGCTACCTCGGCCCGGCCACCGGTTACACCGTGGCGTGGCTCTACTGGCTCACCTGGACGGTGGCGCTCGGTTCGAGCTTTACTGCCGCCGGGTTCTGTATGCAGTACTGGTTCCCGCAGGTGCCGGTGTGGATCTGGTGTCTGCTATTTTGCGTACTCATTTTCGGCCTTAACGTCATTTCGACTCGCTTCTTTGCCGAAGGCGAGTTCTGGTTCTCGCTGGTAAAGGTCATCACCATCGTGGCATTTATCATCCTTGGCGGCGCGGCTATCTTTGGCTTTATTCCCATGCAGGACGGCTCGCCCGCACCGGGGCTGTCGAACATTACCGCTGAGGGCTGGTTCCCACACGGCGGGCTGCCTATCCTGATGACTATGGTGGCGGTGAACTTTGCTTTCTCGGGTACCGAACTGATTGGTATTGCCGCAGGGGAAACCGAGAACCCGCACAAGGTGATTCCGGTCGCCATTCGCACCACCATTGCGCGGCTGATTATCTTCTTTATCGGTACTGTGTTTGTGCTAGCGGCGCTGATCCCGATGCAGCAGGCTGGCGTGGAAAAGAGCCCGTTCGTGCTGGTATTTGAGAAAGTGGGGATTCCGTATGCGGCGGACATTTTCAACTTCGTGATTCTGACGGCGATTCTGTCGGCGGCGAACTCCGGGCTGTATGCCTCAGGCCGCATGCTGTGGTCGCTCTCTAACGAACGTACGCTGCCGCGCTGCTTCTCGCAGCTGACCAAAAACGGCGTGCCGCTGGTGGCGCTGTCGGTGAGTATGCTCGGTGGGCTGCTGGCGCTGTTCTCCAGCATCGTCGCGCCGGATACCGTGTTTGTCGCGCTGTCGGCGATTTCCGGTTTTGCGGTGGTGGCGGTGTGGATAAGCATCTGCGCCTCGCACTTTATGTTCCGCCGCCGCCATCTGCAGCAGGGGAAAGCGCTGAGCGAGCTGCACTATCGCGCGCCGTGGTATCCGCTGGTGCCGGTGCTGGGCTTTGTGCTCTGCGTGGTGGCCTGTCTTGGGCTGGCCTTTGACCCCTCGCAGCGGATTGCGCTGTGGTGCGGGATCCCGTTTGTGGCGCTGTGCTATGGTGCCTACTATCTCACACGTTCACGCCCGACCGAGGAGGCGCCGCAGCATGCCGCAGAATAATCCCTTAACCTCAATTCTGACCGACCATCCCTTTGTACTGCTCGACGGCGCGATGGCGACCGAGCTAGAGGCGCGCGGTTGCGACCTGGCCGACAGTCTATGGTCGGCGAAAGTGCTGATGGAAAACCCGCAGCTGATTTATGACGTTCATCTCGACTACTTCCGCGCCGGGGCGCAGGTAGCGATCACCGCCAGCTATCAGGCGACGCCGGACGGCTTTGCCGCACGTGGGCTCAATGAAGCGCAGGCCCGCTCGCTGATTGCCAAAAGCGTGGAGCTGGCGAAGCAGGCTCGCGACTCGTACCGTGCGGAAAACCCGTCGGCAAAAGGGTTGTTGATTGCGGGTTCCGTGGGGCCGTATGGGGCTTACCTGGCGGATGGTTCGGAGTATCGTGGCGACTACCAGCGCAGTGCGCAGGTGTTCCAGGATTTCCATCGCCCGCGTGTTGAAGCCTTGCTGGAGGCGGGCGTTGACCTGCTGGCCTGCGAGACCCTGCCATCGTTCGCTGAAATTCGTGCGCTGGCGCAACTGCTCGATGAGTACCCGGTAGCGCAAGCATGGTTCTCGTTTACCCTGCGTGATGCTCAGCACCTGAGCGACGGCACGCCGCTGCGCGATGTGCTGGCGCTGCTGGCGGACTATCCGCAGATTCTGGCGGTGGGCATTAACTGTATCGCGCTGGAAAATACCGTTGAGGCGCTGGCATATCTGCATAATCTGACGCCGCTGCCGCTGGTGGTCTATCCCAACTCCGGCGAGCACTACGATGCGGTAAGTAAAACCTGGCATCACCACGGCGAAGCCTGCGCCACGCTGGAAGGCTATCTGCCGCAGTGGTTGGCGGCTGGGGCGAAGCTGATTGGCGGCTGCTGCCGGACCACGCCGAAGGATATTGCGGCGCTGAAGGCGCACTGCTGAACCTGAGTTTTCCCGGCGTCACTGCGTTCGGCCGGGCTACGAATCATCGGTAGCCCGGGCAAGCGCCAGCGACCACGGGGAAATCCCACCCTCCAACTATCTTTTGCCACTTTTCTTCTAAAAACGAATTGGAATTAACAAGCATTTTTGATTCCTTTATCAAATACCCTGCGCCGGAAATACTGCCCACATAACAAGACATGGGAGCAGGACATTATGGCAATCGCATCGCGTTTCACCGTTATCGCCGCTACGCTGGCACTGTTGGCATTCCAGGCGCAGGCCGTGGACGTCACCATCGCCTATCAAACCTCCGCCGAGCCTGCCAAAGTGGCGCAGGCGGACAATACTTTCGAAAAACTGAGCGGGGCAAAACCGGACTGGCGCAAGTTTGACAGCGGCGCGAGCATCGTGCGTGCGCTGGCCTCCGGCGACGTGCAGATTGGTAACCTCGGTTCTAGCCCACTGGCGGTTGCCGCCAGTCAGCAGGTGCCGATTGAAGTTTTCCTGCTGGCTTCACAGCTCGGCAACTCCGAAGCGCTGGTGGTGAAAAAAACCATCACCAAGCCTGAAGACCTGATTGGCAAACGCATTGCCGTACCGTTTATCTCTACCACCCACTACAGCCTGCTGGCGGCGCTCAAACACTGGGGCATTAAGCCGGGTCAGGTACAGATCCTGAACCTGCAGCCGCCGGCGATTATTGCCGCCTGGCAGCGCGGTGATATTGACGGTGCCTACGTATGGGCACCGGCGGTGAATGAGCTGGAAAAAGACGGCACCGTGCTGACTGACTCGTCCAAAGTCGGTGAGTGGGGCGCGCCAACGCTCGATGTCTGGGTCGTGCGCAAAGACTTTGCCGACAAACATCCTGAGGTGGTGAAAGCCTTTGCCAAAAGCGCGATTGAGGCCCAGCGCGGCTATATCGATAACCCTGACAAATGGTTGGCCCAGCCGGAGAACATCAGCAAGCTGGCGCGCCTGAGCGGCGTTCCTGAAGCGGACGTTCCGGGGCTGGTGAAGGGAAATACCTATCTCACCGCCGAACAGCAGGCGCAGGCGCTTAACGGCCCGGTGAATAAGGCGATTGTCGATACCGCGCAGTTCCTCAAAGAGCAGGGCAAAGTACCGGCGGTCGCCACTGACTACAGCCAGTACGTTACTGACCGTTTCGTGAAGTAAGGAGGCCATGATGCTGCAAATCTCGCATCTGTCAGCCGACTACGGCGGTAAACCGGCGCTGGCGGATATCAATCTCACGCTGGACAGTGGCGAACTTCTGGTGGTGCTGGGGCCTTCTGGCTGCGGTAAAACCACGCTGCTGAATCTGATTGCCGGATTCGTGCCGTATCAGCACGGCAGCATCATCCTTGATGGAAAACACGTTGATGGCCCAGGCGCCGAGCGCGGTGTGGTCTTTCAGAACGAAGGATTGCTGCCGTGGCGCAACGTGCAGGATAACGTCGCGTTGGGGCTGCAGCTGGCCGGGGTGAACAAAACCGAGCGTCGGGATATTGCCGCGCTGATGCTGAAAAAGGTGGGGCTGGAGGGGGCCGAGAAACGTTTTATCTGGCAGCTTTCCGGCGGACAGCGTCAGCGAGTGGGCATTGCCCGCGCGCTGGCGGCGAACCCGCAGTTGCTGCTGCTGGATGAGCCGTTCGGCGCGCTTGATGCTTTTACCCGCGAGCAGATGCAAACCTTGTTGCTCAAGCTGTGGCATGAAACCGGCAAAAAGGTGCTGCTGATTACCCATGACATCGAAGAAGCGGTGTTTATGGCAACCGAACTGGTTCTGCTGTCACCGGGGCCAGGTCGCGTGCTGGAGCGTTTATCCCTCGATTTTGCCCGTCGGTTTGTGGCGGGAGAGTCGTGCCGCAGCATCAAGTCTGACCCGCAGTTTATTGCTCAGCGTGAATACGTGCTGAGCCGGGTGTTTGAACAACGGGAGGCGTTCTCATGAGCGTGGTGATTAACGATAAACCGTGGACGCGCACGCTGAAGCTGCGCTGGCCGCTCTCGCGCCACCTGACGTTGAGCCTCGCCACGCTGGCGGTGCTGTTGGTTATCTGGTGGGCGGTCGCGGCAGCACACTGGGTTAGCCCGCTGTTTTTGCCGGCGCCGGGGCAGGTGCTGAATAAGCTGCTGACTATCGCCAGTCCCCAGGGGTTTATGGATGCCACGCTGTGGCAGCATCTGGCGGCGAGCCTCGGACGTATCGTCGTGGCGCTACTGGCGGCAACGATAATCGGTATTCCGGTGGGGATCGCCATGGGCCTGAGCTCGACGGTGCGCGGGATCCTCGACCCATTAATTGAACTCTATCGCCCGGTGCCGCCGCTGGCCTATCTGCCGCTGATGGTTATCTGGTTTGGGATCGGCGAAACCTCGAAGATCCTGCTGATCTATCTGGCGATTTTCGCCCCGGTGGCGATGTCGGCGCTGGCAGGGGTGAAAAGCGCGCAGCAGGTGCGTATTCGCGCCGCTCAGTCTCTCGGTGCCAGCCGTGCCCAGGTGCTGTGGCTGGTGATTTTACCCGGCGCGCTGCCGGAGATTTTAACCGGGTTGCGTATTGGTTTGGGCGTGGGTTGGTCGACGCTGGTGGCCGCCGAGCTCATCGCGGCAACCCGAGGTTTAGGTTTTATGGTGCAGTCCGCCGGGGAGTTTCTGGCCACCGACGTGGTGCTGGCGGGCATCGCGGTGATCGCGATTATCGCTTTTAGTCTGGAATTAGGGCTGCGTGCGCTTCAGCGCCGTCTGACCCCCTGGCATGGAGAAATACAATGAGTGAACGTCTGGCAATAACCCCGCTGGGGCCGTATATCGGCGCGCAGATTTCCGGCGCGGACCTGACCCGTCCACTGAGCGATAACCAATTTGAACAGCTGTATCACGCGGTGCTTCGCCACCAGGTGGTGTTCCTTCGCGAACAACTGATTACCCCGGAGCAGCAGCGTGAACTGGCGTTGCGCTTTGGCGACCTGCACATCCATCCGGTTTATCCGCATGCGCCGGGGGTGGACGAGATTATCGTGCTGGACACTCACGACAATAATCCACCGGATAATGACAACTGGCATACCGATGTCACCTTTATTGAGACGCCGCCTGCCGGGGCCATTCTGGCGGCGAAAGAGTTGCCGTCTACCGGCGGCGATACGCTGTGGACCAGCGGCATTGCGGCCTATGATGCGCTCTCCGAGCCGTTTAAGGCGCTGTTAAGCGGCCTGCGTGCCGAGCACGATTTCCGTAAATCGTTCCAGGAATATAAGTACCGCAAAACCGGAGAGGAGCACCAGCGCTGGCAGGAAGCGGTCGCCAAAAATCCACCGCTACTACACCCGGTGGTGCGTACTCATCCGGTGACCGGTAAGCAGGCGCTGTTCGTTAACGAAGGATTCACTACCCGCATTGTCGACGTAACGGAAAAAGAGAGCGAGGCGTTGCTGAGCTTCCTGTTTACTCACGTCACCAAGCCGGAGTTTCAGGTGCGCTGGCGCTGGCAGCCGAACGATGTGGCGATTTGGGATAACCGAGTGACGCAGCACTATGCGAATGCAGATTATCTGCCGCAGCGGCGGATTATGCATCGGGCGACGATTCTGGGGGATAAGCCGTTTTATCGTGCGCCTTGAGATCCTGGGGTCACTGCGTTCGTCCGGGCTACAGAACCGTAGCCCGGACGAGGCGTTTACGCCGACTCTGGGGTATCCAAATGCGCCCCGATATACCGCTGATACCGATTCGCCTTCAGATAGGTCAAATCCACTAACACCAGCCCATCCACGCAGTTGTTAAACTCCGGGTCGCTGCCAAAGTCGATAAACTGCACGCCGCCGGGTTCGCACACTTCCGAATACTGCTTATAGAGCGGTGGAATACCGCAGCCGAGGTTGCCGAGCAGCGATTTTAGCCGCGTCAGATCTTCGCTGTAATCCTCACCGCCAAACTGCGCCAGCACATCGGGAAGCGAAGCGGGATATGGTCTGCGTGACTCCGCCAGCGGATGCGTGGCCGGGAACCACAGGCGATAAAAAGCAACTAGCAAATCCCTTGCCGACGGCGGCAGGCCACCGGAGATGGAGACTGGGCCAAACAGATAGCGATAGTGCGGATAACGCGCCAGATAGGCACCGATACCGGACCACAAATAATCCAGCCCGCGGCGGCCCCAGTAGCGCGGCTGAATAAAGCTGCGCCCTAGTTCAATGCCGTGCTGCAGAATGTCGTCCATTCGTGCGTCGTAATGGAACAGGCTGTAGCTGTAAATACCGTCCAGCCCGCGCTTTTCTAACTGCATGGCGGTAGGCATAAAACGATAGGCGCCGACGATTTCAAGATCCTCTTCATCCCAAAGAATCAGATGCAGATAGTCATCATCATAGCCATCAACATCCCGCCGCTTGCCGCTCCCTTCTCCCACTGCCCGGAAGGCGATTTCACGCAGACGACCCAGTTCGCGTAGCAGCGGCGCGTCCTCCTGTCCGTTGCGCTGCCACAGATAAATTACTTTGCCGTCCGCTGTGCGTCCCATACACTCTGCCAGGCTCAGTTCGCGCTTAATCAAGGCGCGGGCTTCCGGGCGAGCGATAGCGCATTCGGTTTTAAATATTCCCGGCAGTCCTTTACCCAACCGATGGACGTGGCGATAGCATTTCTCGGTCATTTCCCGCGGTGTAGCCTGCGGGTTAAACCATGCGGACCACGCAATCTGCTCGCCAATCGTCACCGGCAGGCTGCTGTTACGGCGGCGGAACATCTGTTGCATTAATAGCAGTAGCGGCAGATGCTGCGATACCAGCGTGCTGGCATAAAACAGTGCGCTATTGTGTGCATCTATCCATGCGGGCAGCAGCGGCGCGCGGTATTTAGCCGCGAGCTTAATAAAGCCGGAATGCCATTTTTTATCGCGGATCCCCCGGCGCGTCAGCCGTGACACTTCGCCCGCAGGGAAGAAAATCAGTACGCCACCGTTTTGCAGCTGTGCATCCATCTGCTGGAGAGCCGTTTTTGACGTGCGACCGTTAATATTATCGACCGGAATAAACAGCGAGCTGAGCGGTTCAAGGTGGGTAAGCATACGGTTGGTAACGACTTTCACATCGCGACGAACGCGGGAAACGGCGTAGAGCAGGGCCAGTCCATCCAGCGTACCGGTGGGATGATTGGCAACGATAACCAGTGGGCCATTTTCGGGGATTTGTTCCAGACTGCGCACCGGAACGGCGCAGTGAATATTGAGATGTTCCAGCACCTGTTCGACGGTATCCAGCCCTTTCAGGTGACGATGGCGTGCGGCAAACTGTTGAAACTCTTCCTCATGCAGCAACTTCTTCAGGACTTTCTTCTGCCAGGGGGCGGGCCTCGCCTGAGGCCACAGGTCATCGAGAACGTTGTCGAGACTAAACATGGTGGCTCCTCCTCCGTCATGCAGTGACAGTAGAAGGGGGATATGTCGGTTGTATGGCGGTTTGGTGACGTTTTGAGGGGCATTGAAATGTAGCCCGGCCAAGCGCAGCGCCACCGGGAAACCCGGAGTCGGCGTAAACGCCTCGTCCGGGCTACCTGCACAAGCGCAGCGCCGCCGGGAAATCCAGCGCGTAATTAACGCAGGATTTTCTTCTCGGCTAAATCGAGCGCGAAGTAGCTAAAGATGAGGTCTGCGCCCGCGCGTTTAATTGCGCCCAGGCTTTCCAGAACCACTTTTTCTTCATCAATCGCCCCGGCCTGCGCGGCGAATTTAATCATCGCATACTCACCGCTCACCTGGTAGGCGCCAATCGGCAGCTCGGTACGCTCGCGGATATCACGCAGGATATCGAGGTACGCGCCCGCCGGTTTCACCATCAGACAGTCAGCGCCTTGAGCTTCATCCAGCAGCGACTCGCGAATCGCCTCGCGGCGGTTCATTGGGTTCATCTGATAGGTCTTACGATCGCCCTTCAACGCAGTGCCAGCCGCTTCACGGAACGGGCCGTAGAAGGAGGAGGCAAATTTGGTGGAATAGGACATGATAGCGGTATCGGTGAAGCCCGCTGCATCCAGCGCCTGGCGAATCGCCTGCACCTGACCATCCATTGCCGCGGAAGGGGCGATAAAGTCCGCGCCTGCTGCTGCGGCAACCACGGCCTGTTTGCCGAGATTGGCAAGGGTGAGATCGTTATCGACGCCGTGATCGCATAGCACGCCGCAGTGACCGTGAGAGGTGTATTCGCAGAAGCAAGTATCGGACATCACGATCATTTCCGGTACGGTCTGCTTGCAGATACGTGACATACGCGCCACCAGGCCGTCTTCTTTCCAGGCATCGCTGCCGGTGTCGTCGGTGTGGTGGGAGATCCCAAAGGTCATTACCGAGCGGATGCCGGCGTTAGCAATGCGTTCAATCTCGCGTGCCAGATGTTTTTCTGGAATGCGCATTACGCCGGGCATCGCCTCGATGGCTTTGTAATCGTTGATTTCTTCTTCAACAAAGATCGGCAACACCAGGTCATTTAAGCTCAGTGTTGTCTCTTCAAACATAGCGCGCAGCGCAGGTGATTTGCGCAGGCGGCGGGGGCGATGGAGTAAGTCTGTCATGGTATGCCTGATGTTTGTGAAACAAGGAACGCTATTGTAACCGAATCAGGGGGAAGATGTTTTACCAAAGTGGTGCTTATGCGATCGACGGAGACAGGGTTTTCAGTGAATGTAATGCATGAATTAATAATAATCAGAATTGATAATATTTACCGGTGTTTTATATTTTTAAGGTATATATAATTTGTGTGGTTTTGTTTTATTTATAGATGTTATTTTTAGGTGTTTCATTGTGTAGGGTTTTTGCAGGGATTTATTTATTCATTTGTTGAATTAAAAATATTATATTTATTTGAATTTGTTTTGTATTTTGTTTTTATCTTTTTGATTTCACTGTTTTTATTTATTTTTTGATAAGTGTCTTTTTCTGTTCTTGTGTGTGGATTCGAACTATGCATAAACTATAATTGAACCATTTGTCATGCGCGTCGCATAATTCTCTCCGCATACATAGAAATGTTTTATTGCAATTGTTAATTGATGGACCAACATATATATCCCTGAGGAGGGATGACAAATGCACTCCTGGAAAAAGAAACTTGTAGTATCACAATTAGCATTGGCCTGCACTTTGGCGATCGCTTCTCAGGCAAATGCTTCTACTGATATCTCTGGCACCACCTACACCACTTTCAACCACTATAACGACTCAACTTATTCTGATGGCGTTTACTTTAACGGTTATGCTGGCTGGAACAACTACGCGACCGATAGCGTTTATAACGGCAATATCTATCCGGTAATCAATAACGCGACCGTTAACGGCGTGATTTCTACCTATTATCTGGATGATGGTCTTTCTACCAACACCAATACCAACAGCCTGACCATTAAAAACAGCACCATTCACGGTATGATCACCTCTGAGTGCATGACCACAGATTGCGCGGATCGTGACGCAACGGGTTATGTTTACGACCGTTTGGCGCTGACCGTTGATAACTCCACCATCGATGATAACTACGAACATTATACTTATAATGGTACGTATACCGATGGCACTGCAGATACTCACGTTGTTAACGTATATAACCTGGGCACTGCGATCACTCTGGATCAAGAAGTTGATCTGGTTATTAAAAATAACTCTCGCGTTGCCGGTATTTCCCTGACCCAGGGCTATGAGTGGAGCGATGTTGACGATAATACCGTTAGCACCGGCGTAAACAGCAGCGAAGTGTTTAACAACACTATCAACGTGACTGATTCTACCGTGACCTCTGGCTCATGGTCTGATGAAGGTACCTCCGGTTGGTTCGGCAATAACAGCAATGCCAGCGATTACAATGGCTCCAGCTTCACCGCTGATGATGTTGCAATTTCTGCTATTGCTAACCCATATGCTGATAACGCAATGCAGACCACCGTTAACCTCAGCAACTCTACCCTGAACGGCGATATCTTCTTCTCCAGCAACTTCGACGAGAACTTCTTCCCTAACGGCGCTGACAGCTATCGTGATACCGATTCCACCGTAGATACTAACGGTTGGGATGGCACCGATCGTATGGACGTTACTCTGGATAACGGCAGCAAGTGGGTCGGTGCAGCAATCTCTGCGCACCAGGTCGATACCGATGGTGATGGCGTTTACGACAGCTATAAGAAAGGTACTGAAGCTACTGCTACGCTGACTGACGTTGCGGCGAACAGCCTGTGGCCATGGTCAACCTATGGTGTTGATAACAGCAATACAGCGTATGACGAAAATGGTCACGTGGTTGGTAAGAAAGTTTACCAGAGCGGCCTGTTCAACGTGACCCTGAAAAATGGTTCGCAGTGGGACACGACTAAATCTTCTCTGATCGATACCCTGAGCATTAACAGCGGTTCCGTTGTCAATGTCGCTGATTCTAGCCTGGTTTCTGACACCATCTCTCTGACCGGCGGTTCTGCGCTGAACATTAAAGAAGATGGCCACGTTGCGACTGATGAACTGACCATCAATAACAGTACCGTCACGATTGCTGATGATGCTGCTGCGGGTTGGGGCGTAGGCGATGCGGCACTGTATGCCAACACCATCAACGTCACCAACAGCGGCGTGCTGGATGTAGGTAACAGCACTGCGTATGCGCTGCAGACCGATACTCTGAACCTGACCAGCACCACTAACTCTGATGGTAAAGTTAAGGCTGGTGTATTCGATATTCACAGCAACAACTTCGTGCTGAATGCTGACCTGACCAACGACCGTACCAACGACACCACCAAGTCTAACTATGGCTACGGTGTTATCGCGATGAACTCTGACGGTCACCTGACCATCAACGGTAACGGCGATTCAGATACCTCTTCCGACCTGTCTGAAGTGGACAACGCTGGCGATAGCGTTGCAGCGGCTAGCGGTAACTATAAAGTTCGTATCGATAACGCCACCGGTAAAGGTTCCGTTGCTGATTACAAAGGCAATGAGCTTATCTACGTTAACGATCAGAACAGCACTGCAACCTTCTCTGCTGCTAACAAAGCCGATCTGGGTGCCTACACCTATCAGGCTAAGCAAGTTGGCAACACCGTGGTGATGGAACAGACTCGTCTGACCGACTACGCCAACATGGCGCTGAGCATTCCTTCTGCTAACACCAACATCTGGAACCTGCAGCAGGACGCCCTGAACACCCGTCTGAATACCGCTCGTCACGGCTTCACTGATAACGGTGGTGCATGGGTGAGCTACTTCGGCGGTAGCTTCAATGGCGACAACGACGTCATCAGCTACGACCAGGATGTTAACGGCATCATGGTTGGTGTGGACTCTAAGATCGACGGCAACAACGCTCAGTGGATCGTCGGTGCCGCAGCAGGCTTTGCAAAAGGCGACATGAACGATCGTTCCGGTCAGGTTGACCAGGACAGCCAGTCTGCCTACCTCTACTCCAGCGCTCGTTTCGCGAACAATATCTTTGTTGATGGCAACCTGAACTACAGCCGTTTCAACAACGATCTGACCGCCACCATGAGCAACGGTACCTATGTTGATGGCAACTCCACTGCAAATGCATGGGGCTTCGGTCTGAAAATGGGTTACGACTGGAAAATCAACGACGCTGGCTACGTAACTCCGTACGGTGCAATTTCTGGTCTGTTCCAGTCTGGTGATCACTACCGTCTGAGCAATGACATGAAAGTTCGTGGTCAGGACTACGACAGCATGCGTTATGAGCTCGGCTTCGATGCGGGTTACAGCTTCAACTTCGGCGATCAGGCTGTATCTCCGTACTTCAAACTGGCCTACGTCTATGACGATTCCAGCAATGATGCCACCGTTAACGGCGACAGCATCGATAACGGCGTGAAAGGTTCAGCGGTTCGCGTTGGTCTGGGTAGCCAGGTTAGCTTCACCAAGAACTTCAGCGCTTACACCGGTGTGAACTACCTCGGCGGCGGCGATGTTGATCAGGATTGGGCGGCTAACGCCGGTGTGAAATACACCTGGTAATCCTCACAACACCGGGAGGGAAACTTCCCGGTGTTTTACGCTTTAACCAACGCCCGTCATGATGATGGGCTTTTTTGCAGGGATTGCATAACATGCCTTCTTCAAGTAAGCCGCTCAGTGAGTTTTTGGCCCTTGATAAAAAGCTGTCTCAAACGGGGACGCGCTTCCAGATTACTGCCGGGGAGTTGATTCTGCCCGCCAATTACACGATGAACGATGTCACGGTTGTCGTTCAGCAGGGTGTGGTTTCACTACATCGCAATGAAGGCCATGTGCTTTATGGCATTCTACAAAGCCCATCGATTTTTGGACTCGCTGCTGCCGCTAATACTATTCGTAATGATTACACGCTGATCGCAGAAAGTGATTGTCGTGGTTTCTACCTTCCTTCACGGGAAACGCTCAAATGCCTGGATCGCTATCAGCTATGGCGAGAAGCGTTTTACTGGATGGCATGGCAAACCCGGATGCTGGAAATGCGTGATATGCAGCTTATTGGTACCAATCATTACCATCAGATACGCTCAACGTTGCTGACGATGATTGACTGGGATGAGGAGATCCGCTTGAGAATTGGCGTGCTGAACTATATTCAGCAGCGTACGCGAATCTCACGTTCGGTCATTGCTGAAGTGCTCGCTGCGTTACGCAAAGGGGCATACATCGAGATGAAAAAAGGCAAACTCGTTAGCATCGCGCGTTTGCCTACTCACTATTAAGACGCCGGAATGACGGCAGCTTTGTTGCCGCTCAGCTCGGTTACCAGCTCGTTGATACCGTCACTCATGTTCACAAAACGGGTGAGAGGAGAGCGGGTGACCACCACAAATGCGCCCACGTTAGCCTGGGGAATCATTGCCATATAGGTGATGAAACCACCGCCGCCGCCGGTTTTCTGGATAATGCCTGGGCGACCATTTTTCGGCGCCATATAAACCCAGCCCAATCCTAACGCATCAGCATGGCCAGGAACGTCCATGCCTACCACGCGAGTGAGCTGATTACGTTTGTAAACCAGAGTTTGCATACGGTCAGCCTGGCTGCTGCGATGATAGAAATCCGATGAAAGATACTGCTGCATCCAGCGCATCATATCGCCAGGGGTGGAATAAACACCGCCGCTACCCATTGCTGCGAGCGTGTTATTGCACGGGCTTGCCCCCTTTTCTGCCACCATCAAACGACCACATTGATCCGGCGATGGGGTAAAGGTCGTGTCTTTCATTCCCAGGGGCCGGGTGATCTGCTCTTCAAATAGCTGTGGATAAGGTTTATGGGTTGCATTGCCCAGCGCATCCGCCAGCAGGTCGAACGCCAGGTTCGAATAGCTCGCCTGTGAGCCTGGTGCGGCATGCAGTTTTGCCGTGGAGAGATAGCTCCAGCGCTGAGATTGCGTCGGCCAGACGAACACCGGGCGATTAGCCGCGCCGCCCGGCATTTCGCGCGGCAGGCTGCTGGTATGGGTTGCCAGATTCACCAGTGTTATCGGTGTGCCGTTATAGGTCGGCACGCGTGAACCCGGCGGGGCATATTTGCTGAGTGGATCGTCAAGCTTCACCACGCCCTGATCGAGCAGTTTTACCAGCATCTCACTGGTCATTAGCTTACTGAGTGAGGCAATGCGGATGACGGAGTCGAGCTGGGGATGCACGTTGTTGCCTGGCCGAGTCTCGCCAAAGCTACGGAATACGCGCTGATTTCCATCGATAACCACCAGGGCCATACCGGTTGCGCCGCTGCCGTAGTAAATATGATTGGCGTAACGGTCTACGATATCAGAAGCAAACGCGGGGGTGGTAAGAGGCTGTGCGGCCTGCACTGAGGTCAATGACGCTACGCAGAGCGTGGCAGAAAAAAGCAGACTACGTTTCAACGGATGCATCCATAAATAGAAATGGGGAAGTAATGCGTATTTATACTAAAAATACAATGAATCGGCATCAGGCACAGGGCCATTAAACGGTATGATAGCGGGAAAAACGTAACCGGGAGTAAATGCGATGATTATTCACCCGGGCCAATGCACGCTTTTGTGATCCGGCGCGTATGATACCTATGGATATCGTCTGGCGAACTCTATCGAATTTTTCAGGTCTGATTGCACAGTTACATTACCTAATACCTCTTTACGGTGAAAATGATCCGTAGCGGTATTCTGTTGTCACAGCACAAAGCAGAATCATAAGAAGTTAGCAGGAGAGCACTATGTTTAAGTCTTTTTTCCCTAAGCCGGGGCCTTTTTTTCTCTCGGCATTTATTTGGGCAATGGTAGCGGTCATTTTCTGGCAAGTGGGCGGCGGCAGTTGGCTACTTCGCCTGACGGGCGCGAGTAACGATGTTCCGATCAGCGCTGCACGCTTCTGGTCGATGAACTACCTGATCTTTTATGCCTACTATTTTGTGTGCGTTGGTCTGTTTGCAGGCTATTGGTTTATTCGCAGCCCGCATCGCTGGCAGTACTGGTCCATACTAGGCACCGCGCTCATCATCTTCGTCACCTGGTTTATGGTGGAAGTCGGCGTGGCAATTAACGCCTGGTATGCGCCGTTCTACGACCTCATCCAGACCGCATTGGCGACGCCGAACAAAGTCTCAATTAACCAGTTTTACCAGGAGATCGGTATTTTCCTGGGGATTGCGCTTATCGCCGTGGTCATTGGGGTGCTGAATAACTTCTTTGTCAGCCATTATGTCTTCCGCTGGCGTACGGCGATGAACGAACACTATATGACGCACTGGCAGCATCTGCGTCATATCGAAGGTGCCGCGCAGCGTGTGCAGGAAGATACGATGCGCTTTGCCTCGACGCTGGAAGACATGGGCACCAGCTTTATCAACGCCATCATGACGCTGATTGCCTTCCTGCCGGTGCTGGTAACGCTCTCGGCACACGTTCCTGATCTACCGATTATTGGCCATGTGCCTTATGGTCTGGTGATTGCGGCCATCGTCTGGTCGCTGATGGGGACCGGGATGCTGGCCGTGGTGGGGATCAAACTGCCGGGGCTGAACTTTAAAAACCAGCGTGTCGAAGCGGCTTATCGTAAAGAGCTGGTGTACGGTGAAGATGATGCGAGTCGTGCGACGCCGCCAACCGTGCGAGAACTGTTTAGCGCGGTACGTCAGAACTACTTCCGCCTTTACTTCCACTACATGTACTTCAATATCGCCCGTATTTTATATCTGCAGGTGGATAACGTTTTCGGGTTGTTCCTGCTGTTTCCGTCGATTGTTGCCGGTACGATTACGCTCGGCCTGATGACGCAGATTACCAACGTTTTCGGTCAGGTACGTGGTTCATTCCAGTACCTGATTAGCTCCTGGACCACGCTGGTGGAACTGATGTCCATCTACAAACGTCTGCGCAGCTTTGAGCGAGAACTGGATAATAAAGCGTTACCGGATGAGGTTGCTCAACCGCAGGCTTAAGAAAAACGGTTTAATTTTATAAGGATATCTTATGGCGATTGCTGCATCGCGCTACCTTACGCTCCCACTGCCTTTTCTGGCGGCACTGCTCAGCGCCTGTACCAGCCAGCAGGCACCCACGATGAAGGCGGGAGAAAAGCCGGTAGATGTGGCAAGCGTCGTGCGGCAAAAAATGCCGGCCAGCGTGAAGGACCGCGATGCCTGGGCGCAGGCGCTGGCGAAAACGTTCGAAAGCCAGAAGCTTGCACCAACCGAGGATAATATCTGTTCGGTGCTGGCGGTGGCGCAGCAGGAGTCTAACTATCAGGCTGACCCGGCGGTGCCGGGGCTCAGCAAAATTGCCTGGCAGGAGATCGATCGTCGTGCCGAGAAGATGCATATCCCAGTCTTCCTGGTGCACACAGCGCTGAAAATCAATTCGCCTACGGGCAAGAGCTACAGTGAACGGCTTGACGCGGTCAAAACGGAAAAACAGCTTAGCGCTATTTTTGATGACTTTATCGGTATGGTGCCGATGGGGCAGAAACTATTTGGCTCACTCAACCCGGTACATACCGGAGGGCCGATGCAGGTGAGTATCGCCTTTGCCGAGCAGCATCAGAACGGTTATCCGTGGAAGATGGACGGCACCGTGCGCCAGGAGGTCTTTACCCTGCGCGGCGGCGTCTGGTTCGGCACCTATCACTTGCTGAACTATCCGGCTAATTACACGGCACCGATTTATCGTTTCGCCGACTTTAACGCCGGCTGGTACGCCAGCCGTAATGCAGCATTCCAGTACGCGGTGAGCAAGGCCACCGGCGTGAAATTAGCGCTCGATGGCGATGTGATTCTCTACGGTAGCGATGAACCAGGCAGCACGGAAATGGCAGTCAGAAAGCTTGCCAGTAAGCTGTCGCTCAGTAATAGCGATATTCATCATCAACTGCAAAAGGGCGATAGCCAGGCGTTTGAAACTACGGCGCTCTATAAAGGGGTTTATAAAATTGCGGAGCAGAGGGCGGGTAAACCACTGGCAAAAGAGATGCTGCCGGGGATTCAGCTTGAAAGCCCGAAAATCACCCGTAAGTTAACCACGGCGTGGTTTGCAAAACGGGTGGATGAGCGTCGGGCCAAATGCATGGCCATCAATTAATCGTGGTGGCGCAGGCGGCGCACAAGGGAGACAACGCCCAGAATAGCGCAGCCTGCCAGGAACGGCACCACGCCAAATAGCGTACTCACGCCAAGGCCAATTTCAACGCGCGGACGGCCACTGTCCTGCATTTGCATCAGGTGTTCATAGACACCGGGTGCGTGAACCACCAGAGTCAACAGCTGCGCGCCAACCGAAAAGCAGAGCAGAACGAAAAGCGCGTAGGCCAGATTGCCTGAGGCGGAGGAGTCCCTCTTTTTCCCACTGAACATGAGTTTTGACAACGTGAAATCTGTCATTGAGACCTCCAGGATAACGTAAATGCCGATCGTTTCGTGATACTGGGGTGAGTGTGGCAGCAGAAAGGGATTGTCAATATCGGATTTATGGTAAATTTTGAGCAGGAATAATCCTGGAATATCACTCTGACTTATCGATTTTCCGTTTTCGGTTTGACGTTAATCGATTTAACATTTGCGAATTGATGTTTACACCACAGACGCTGGCACGGGTTTATGGCATCATCGTTTTTTTCTGCTGGAGCCGCTATGAAACTGCCTGCAAAAATTCGCCGTGACTGGCATTACTATGCCTTTGCTATCGGTCTGATCTTTATTTTGAATGGGATTGTTGGGCTGCTCGGGTTCGACGCTAAGGGCTGGCAAACCTACGCCGTGGGGATGGTGACCTGGGTGATTAGCTTCTGGCTGGCTGGTTTTATTATTCGCCGTCGGGAAGAATAATTCATTCTACAAATGCATTTTCGGCGTCGCTGCACGACCGGTAGCCCAGCCGAGCGCAGCGACGCCGTGGAAAATCTTACCCGTTCATCGACGTTTTCAGCGCCTTATCGGCCTGATGACGTTCCAGCGCCAGCTCAATCAAGCGCGTAATCAGCGAGGTGTAATCCAGACCGCTGGCCTGCCACAGTTTTGGATACATGCTGATATTGGTGAAACCTGGCAGGGTGTTGATTTCGTTAATCACCACGTCGTTATTTTCGGTCAGGAACACGTCAACGCGCGCCATCCCGCTGCAGCCTAAGGTCTGGTAAGCTTCAATCGCAACGTGACGAATTTTGTCGTTCACTTCGGCGGAGATCGCCGCCGGCACCACCACTTTCGCACCGTTATCGTCAATGTACTTGGTGTCGTAGGCGTAGAACTCGCTGTTCAGGATGATTTCGCCACAGGTGCTGGCCTGCGGGTCATCGTTGCCGAGCACCGCGCACTCAATTTCACGCCCTTTAATGCCCTGTTCAACCACCACTTTGTGGTCAAATTCAAAGGCCAGGGCCACGGCTTGCTGATACTGCTCGGCGCTGTTGACTTTGCTGACACCGACGGACGACCCCTGGTTTGCCGGTTTCACGAACAGCGGCAGACCGAGCTTTGCTTTAATCTCATCGAACGAGAAGCTGTCGCGGGTGCGGCGGGTTAACGTCACAAACGGGGCGATAGAGAGCCCGGCATCGCGCAGCAGACGCTTGGTGACATCTTTATCCATGCAGGCGGCGGAGCCCAGAACGTCAGAGCCGACGAACGGCAGGTTTGCCATACGCAACATGCCCTGCAGCGAGCCATCTTCACCCAGGGTGCCATGAACTATCGGGAAAATCACGTCAATGGCATCCAGCGGCTGACCGCTTGCGGCATTGATCATCTGTTGATGCTCTTTGCCAGGGATATGGGCCAGTGTGATATCGGAAGGACGCAGCGCGATATGGGCCGGGTCGTGGGCATTTAACAGGTAGTTTTGCGCATCGCTGATGTGCCACTGCCCCTGCTTATCGATCCCCAGCAGAACGACCTCAAAACGCGTCTTATCAATCGCTTCTACGATATTTTTAGCAGACTGTAGGGAGACTTCGTGCTCCGCTGATTTGCCGCCAAAAACAATCCCAACCCGCAACTTTGCCATCTCAAATTCCATCCATTCCAAACGCAAAGCACATAACATACCACGGGCGTGGTGAGGCATCTGCCTTTTCCATACCAAACAGCGTAAATCACAGGCAAGGCTTAAGAATAAGTGACTACGTAATAGCGTATGAAGCGTGATATTTATCACACAAAAACGCTGAGTGGCTGATATTGTTCTGAAATAATGCATTAAGCATCTCTGACAATACGGCGCAAAGCGCAACTTGCTAACCTGTTTACTTGTCCTCACAAAAAGAACGAATACGTGTAGTTATGGAATCCTGGAAGGTTAATCTTATTTCTGTTTGGCTCGGTTGTTTTTTCACCGGGTTGGCTATCAGCCAGATCTTGCCGTTTTTGCCGCTTTACGTGGCGCAGTTGGGCGTCACCTCCCATGAATCTCTCTCCATGTGGTCCGGGTTAACCTTCAGCGTCACCTTCCTGGTTTCTGCTATCGTTTCGCCAATGTGGGGCAGCCTGGCCGACCGTAAAGGCCGCAAGCTTATGCTGCTGCGCGCCTCGTTGGGGATGGCGATTGCTATCCTGCTGCAGGCTTTTGCAACCAACGTCTGGCAGCTCTTTTTCCTGCGTGCGGTAATGGGCTTAACCTCAGGCTATATTCCTAACGCGATGGCGCTGGTGGCCTCTCAGGTACCGCGCGAGCGCAGCGGCTGGGCACTCAGTACGCTGTCCACGGCGCAAATCACCGGCGTTATTGGCGGGCCACTGCTTGGCGGCTTCCTGGCCGACCACGTTGGCCTGAGAATGGTCTTTTACATCACCGCGTTTCTGCTGCTGGTGAGTTTCCTGGTGACGCTGTTCCTGATTAAAGAGGGCCCGCGCCCGCAGTTCAATAAAGGGGAGAAGCTCAGCGGGAAGGCGGTATTTGCGACGCTGCCTTATCCGGGGCTGGTAATTAGCCTGTTTGTCACCACCATGGTTATTCAGTTATGTAACGGGTCTATCAGCCCGATTCTGGCGCTGTTTATTAAATCGATGTCGCCGGACAGCAACAATATCGCCTTCTTAAGCGGTATGATTGCTGCCGTTCCTGGCGTATCAGCGCTTATTTCGGCACCGAGGTTGGGTAAGCTGGGCGACCGTATCGGTACGGGTCGCATACTGCTGGGTACGCTGACGTTTGCGGTAGTGCTGTTCTTTGCCATGTCGTTTGTCACCACGCCGTTCCAATTGGGCGTTCTGCGCTTTATTCTCGGCTTTGCCGATGGCGCGATGCTGCCTGCGGTACAAACGCTGCTGCTGAAGTATATTAGCGAGCGCGTCACCGGGCGTATTTTTGGCTATAACCAGTCCTTTATGTATCTGGGTAACGTGGCGGGTCCGTTAATAGGTGCCTCCATTTCAGCGATGGCCGGTTTCCGCTGGGTATTTATTGTTACCGCGGTGATTGTGCTGA
This sequence comes from Kluyvera sp. CHPC 1.2972, assembly GCF_036759925.1. Taxonomy (NCBI): domain Bacteria; kingdom Pseudomonadati; phylum Pseudomonadota; class Gammaproteobacteria; order Enterobacterales; family Enterobacteriaceae; genus Kluyvera; species Kluyvera sp. CHPC 1.2972. The sequence continues at coordinate 164,011 of NZ_JAPKIB010000005.1, forward strand.
TTAACCTATGGCAATTGGCGGTGATGCTGCGTCGGGCGCAACCTGTACGTCAGTAATACCGCCAATGAGAGGGAATAAACGTGGCGGCGTTTATTCCCTGATGACCGCGATACAATCTTCGTATTACCTCTTTGCTCCTCGCGTTATTTAATGAGAGAAACGTTTCGCTGATATTGTGAGCAAGTAATTCCATGATATTGGTGGGGATTATATTTTTGCCATGGGCTATTGCAGAATACGTAATATATTGTAATTCTATTCGATGTTGCTGAAGGGGGAATAGCGCCGTAAGGTTTTGCGGTCTATTTATTTTTTCAGGGCTTGAGTCCTGCCCACGCCGTCATACAAGGAAAACGCGCGATGAAAAATTTCATTGCAGAACTGCTGGTCAAGCTGGCCGAAAAGGAAGATGAAGCAAACGCGTTACGTATTCAGGTCGATGCACTTGAGGTGGTAGTGACCACGCTTTTACAGCATGTACAGCAGGGTTCTGGCCCAGTGCTGGAGGACGAAATAGCCGCGACGTTGAATAAGCTCGCGCCTGCAGAACACGCCGACGACCATAATAGCGAACTCTTATATAACCACGTTAAACGGTTATTTCTACATCCCTAAAATTAGTAGGTAATGGCATCATTTTGGGTGTCATTAAAATGTCACGCACTTTTCTTACAGTCTCCATGTTTCATTTTTTAAGTATTTTTTACATGGAGAAACTAACGTGAAATACAGTGCTATTTTTGCCGCATTATTACCTCTGCTGGGTTTATCTGCCGCACACGCGGACACATCAACTGCCATTCTGGATAACCGCGCCGCGCAAGGGGATATTACCCAGCCGGGCGGTGCTCGTCGTTTATCTGCCGATCAAACCGAAGCCATTCGCGCCTCTTTGAATAATAAGCAGGCCAAAAACGTTATTCTGCTGATTGGTGATGGGATGGGCGATTCTGAAATTACCGCCGCGCGTAACTATGCCGAAGGGGCAGGTGGCTATTTCAAAGGTATCGATGCGCTGCCATTGACAGGGCAGTACACGCACTACGCACTGAATAAAAAAACCGGCAAGCCGGACTATGTCACCGATTCTGCGGCGTCTGCAACGGCCTGGAGTACTGGGGTGAAAACCTATAACGGTGCGCTGGGCGTGGACATCCACGAAAAAGATCACCAGACCATTCTCGAGTTAGCAAAAGCGGCTGGCCTGGCAACGGGTAACGTTTCTACCGCTGAACTGCAGGACGCGACGCCTGCTGCGCTGGTATCGCATGTCACTTCGCGTAAATGCTACGGTCCGAGCGTGACCAGCGAAAAATGCCCAACCAATGCGCTGGAGAAAGGCGGCAAGGGCTCCATCACCGAACAACTGCTGAATGCGCGTGCAGACGTGACGCTAGGCGGCGGCGCGAAGACCTTTGCGGAAACCGCGACGGCGGGAGAATGGCAGGGGAAAACGCTGCGTGAACAGGCGCAGGCACGAGGTTATCAGCTCGTTGATAACGCCACGACGCTGGCGGCCATTACCCAGGCTAACCAGGATAAACCGCTGCTGGGCCTGTTCTCCGACGGCAACATGCCGGTACGCTGGGAAGGGCCGAAAGCCTCCTTCCACGGCAATCTTGATAAACCTGTTGTGACCTGTGCGCCGAATACGAAACGCGATGCCAGCGTGCCGACCCTCGCCCAGATGACCGATAAAGCCATCTCTCTGCTGAGCACCAGCGAAAAAGGGTTCTTCCTGCAGGTAGAAGGCGCATCGATTGATAAACAGGACCACGCGGCAAACCCGTGCGGCCAGATTGGCGAAACGGTCGATCTGGATGAAGCGGTACAGAAAGCGCTGGAATTTGCGAAAAAGGACGGCAATACGCTGGTGATCGTCACCGCTGACCATGCCCATTCCAGCCAGATTATCCCACCAGAAACGAAGGCTCCTGGCCTGACGCAGGCGCTGAACACCAAAGATGGTTCGGTGATGGTGATGAGCTACGGCAACTCGGAAGAAGAGTCGATGGAACATACCGGCACCCAGCTGCGCATCGCGGCCTACGGCCCGCACGCGGCGAACGTGGTTGGCCTGACCGACCAGACGGACCTCTACTACACCATGAAAGCGGCGCTGGGGCTTTAAGCCCTGACACCCGCCCGACGGCAAAATTTTGTCGTCGGGTTGGTAATATTCCTTCCAGCGACCAGACTTACGGAGTTCTACTCACAAAAGGATGGTGCAATGAAAACAACATTACTGGTTACCCTACTGTGTGGTCTGTTTACGGCGGGCGCCGTGTCTGCGGCAACGACGGCGGCTGCGCCGGAGAAAACCCTGACGCCGCAGCAGCAGCGCATGAGCACGTGTAATCATGAAGCCGCGTCAAAAACCCTGAAAGGTGATGAGCGTAAAACCTTTATGAGCAGCTGTCTGAAGGGGGAAAGTGCGGCCGCTGATGGCAAAAAACTGACCCCGCAGCAGCAAAAAATGAAGGACTGTAACGCGCAGGCAGCCACCAAAACCTTAAAGGGCGACGAACGTAAAACCTTTATGAGTACCTGTCTGAAAAACAAATAACTAACGGCGCCGTGGGCGCTTTTTTTATGGCAAGAAAATCAGGCCCGGCGGGATGCCGGGCCTGCTACTTATGATTTACTCATCTTCTCTGATTTTTCCATGCATTTGGCCATCGCTTCGATGACCGCAGAGCGGAAGCCTTTCTCTTCCAGCACGCGCACGGCTTCAATGGTGGTGCCGCCAGGGGAGCAGACCATATCCTTCAGCTCACCCGGATGCTTACCGGTTTCCAGCACCATCTTCGCTGAGCCCATGACCGCCTGTGCGGCAAACTTATAGGCCTGAGCGCGTGGCATACCGCCCAGCACGGCGGCATCGGCCATCGCTTCGATAAACATAAAGACGTAGGCTGGCGCCGAGCCGCTGACGCCTACCACCGGGTGGATCATCGCTTCAGCAATCTCTTCAGCCGCGCCGAAGCAGCGGAAGATATTCAGCACATCGGCGATATCTTCCGGCGTCACCAGCGCGTTCGGGGTGACGGAGGTCATCCCCGCATTCACCAGCGATGGGGTATTGGGCATGGCACGTACGATTTTACGATCGTGACCCAGCGCGCGCGCCAGTTGCTCCAGGGTTACGCCCGCCGCGATGGAGACCACCAGTGAGTCTTTATTCAGGCTGGAAGCGATATCACTCAGCACTTTAACCATAATGCCCGGCTTCACGGCACCAAAGACGATGTCGGTAACCTGAGCCACTTCCTGCGGGCTTTGTGCCGCGTTTATGCCGAACTCGTCGCGCAGCGCGGCCACTTTATCCGGTGACGGCGTGTAAACCCAAATCTGCCCAGGAAGTACCTGGCCGCTGGCAATCAGGCCACCAAGAATGGCTTTCCCCATGTTGCCGCAGCCAATGAAGCCAATCTTCTTCTCCATTTCTCTCTCCCTCTGTCTGTTTTTTTCGTAGTTTACTGTTATAGGCGATTCCCGGCGATGGGTAACCTACTTTTATCATTCAGCTGGCAATTATTACGTACGCGCCCCGGCTCTCTGTATAATCACGCTTTGCAATAATATTCACTCTGGAGTATCGATGACCATTTGGGTTGATGCGGACGCTTGTCCGAACGTGATTAAAGAGGTGTTGTTTCGTGCCGCAGACCGCACGCAGATTGAGCTGGTACTGGTCGCTAACCAGTATCTGCGCGTGCCGCCGTCGCGTTTTATCCGTGCGATGGTGGTACCAAAAGGGTTCGACGTGGCCGATAACGAAATCGTTCGCCTCTGTGAGCCCGGCGATCTGGTGATCACTGCCGATATCCCGCTGGCGGCTGAGGTGTTGGAAAAGGGCGGCGCGGCGCTGAATCCTCGCGGTGAACGCTACAGCGAGGCGACCATCAAGGAGCGCTTAACCCTGCGTGATTTTATGGACACCATGCGCTCCAGCGGTATTCAGACCGGCGGGCCTGCAGCGCTCTCCCAGCGCGATCGCCAGCTGTTTGCTGCTGAGCTGGATAAATGGCTGCTGGCGGTCAAACGTGGTTGACGTGATTTCTGTCACATAAATGTGCTACCTTTTGCCGCGATATCCGGCTTGTCAAAGCAAGACACTTTCATGTACTGTTAGCGACACGCTTTGTGGCATGTTTTTTTTACGCTTGAATTACTCCCTACAGCAGCACATGGCGATGAAATAGATCTCAGATTATATCTTGATGTAACACAAGGTTTACACTTACTTGCGTACTAGTTTGGTGATATCATTGTCGCTTCATTCATACATCCCGCATTCACGCGTCATCAGGGGGAATTCCAGGTCATGACACTGCCTATTTTTCTAATCGGAGCCCGAGGCTGCGGAAAAACGACAATAGGCCAAGCGCTTACCCATGCCTGCCATTTTCACTTTGTTGATACTGACCTGGCGTTACAGCAGCAGTCGGGCATGAGCGTGGCGGAGATTGTTGACCTCGAAGGTTGGGAAGGATTTCGCGCCAGAGAGACCCAGACGCTGATGTCGGTCACCCAGCCTGGTACCGTGGTGGCTACGGGCGGCGGTATTATTCTTGCGTCGGTAAACCGCGAATTTATGCGCCAGAACGGTGTGGTTATCTATTTGAACGCTCCAGTACCGGTTCTGGCGCGTCGTCTGGAAGCCTTTCCAGAAGAATCCCAGCGCCCGACGCTGACCGGTAAACCGATTAGCGAAGAAGTGGCGGAAGTGCTGGCGCAGCGAGATGCGCTGTACCGCGAAACCGCCCACTACGTTGTTGATGCCTCTGCTGCGCCAGAGCGCGTTGTCACATTGATTCTTGACGCTCTGCATCTGGCCACGGTCAGCTAGCAGGGCTCGTCCGCTCTCCCTCTTTATTCTTCCTTTTCTCCTCCTCAGATTTTGCTTCTGACGGCCGATATAACCACTTTTATTTCGTGGTTATATTGTGCGTAAGTCACATTTTTGGCTTATTATTAATGTTATAGAATCGTTAAAATAAAGCTTTATCAGGAGAGTACTGGAAATAACGGGAATCTTTACATTCTGCCCGGCGGATGAACTGCTACGCTTTTGAGCGGTATTTTTCATCCATCCAGGTGGCTATGTGTAAAGCGAGCATAAGAGAAGCAGAAGGTAGATAACATGAGTGCAACGATGGCGATTCTTACGATAGGGGTGGTACCCGTCAGTGAAGTGTTGCCGCTATTGACCGAGCACATCAGGGAAGATCAAATCACCCACATTAGCCTGTTAGGCAAAATGAGCCGTGTGGAAGTCATGGAAGAGTATGCACCAGAACCCGGTGAAGAACGTTTACTGGTTCTGTTGAATGATAACCAGTTTGCTGAAGTTTCCCGCCTGAAAGTCGAGCACAGCCTGCAGGCCGTGATTGAGGTGCTGGACAATCAATCCTATGACGTCATTCTGCTACTGAATACGTTTAAATTACGCAGTATGGTGGCGCGCAATGCGATTCTGCTGGAGCCCCAGCGTATTATTCCACCGTTGGTCGCCTCTATCGTTGAGGGACATCAGGTCGGGGTGTTGGTCCCCGTGGAAGCCATTCTCGACGCTCAGCAGGAGAAGTGGCAGATGCTGTCTAATTTGCCGTACTACGCGCTGGCTAACCCGCTTCGTGATACCGACCAGCACCTGATTTCAGCCGCGAATTCGTTACTGGATCAGGGGGCCGACGTGCTGGTGCTCGACTCGTTGAGCTATCACCAGCGTCACCGTGACCTGCTACAAAAGGCGCTGGATGTGCCGGTTCTATTGTCGAATGTGCTGGTGGCCAGACTGGCGGCAGAATTATTGTGTTAAGCGTATGATTTCGCGTGACAGGTTTCTGTTCGCAACCCTATATTGGTCTTTTGATGACGAGATAATAAGGGCCTGTTTATGCTTCAGAGCAACGAATACTTTGACGGAAAAGTGAAATCCATTGGCTTTACCAGCAGCAGCACGGGTCGTGCCAGCGTGGGCGTGATGGCGGAAGGCGAATACACCTTCGGTACCGCGCAGCCGGAAGAGATGACGGTGATTAGCGGCGCGCTGAACGTGCTGTTACCGGGTGAAATCGAATGGAAAGTCTATTCCGCTGGGGAAGTGTTCAACGTGCCGGGCCACAGCGAGTTTAACCTGCAGGTTGCAGAGCCAACCTCTTATCTGTGCCGCTATCTGTAATGCATTCCCTTCCTGCTGAGGCAGGAAGGGGACTTCCCGCTTAACGTTGGGCTTCGCCGCCTAACCCTTCTACCAGGCTTTTAATCATCGCCGCCAGTTCGCCGGTCATCAGAATAAAGTCCGCGTCGAAACGCTGAGCATAGTCGTCACGGTCGATATCTTCGTTCTGATCGCGCAGTTCGTCGCAGAACTTCAGACGCTTAATGGAGCCGTCATCGCACATCACGAACTGAATACGCTGCTGCCAGTCGAGCGCCAGCTTGGTCACCAGCTTGCCGGCTTCGATATGACAGGCGATCTCATCGCACACCAGATCCTGTTTCTTCGCTCGGATCACGCCGCCGTCTTCGAGGATCGCTTTCAGCTCGGCTTCATCCAGAATCTGGAAACTTTGCGCCGCCGATCCGGAACGCACCCATTCGGTCAGGGTCAGTTCGATCGGATTTTCCAGCGTCAGTGGCACCACCGGCAGCGAGCCGAGGCTTTTACGCAGCAGCGCCAGAGTGTCTTCCGCCTTTTTGGCGCTGGCGCAGTCGACCATAATCAGATCGTTAACGGTGTCGATCCACATCATCGTCTGGCTGAAGCGGCTGAAAGCGCGCGGCAGCAGAGAGTGCAGGACTTCATCCTTCAGCGAATCTTTTTCGGTTTTCTTGAGTTTGCGGCCCTGATCGGCCTCGAGCTTTTGGATCTTCGCTTCCAGCGCCTGTTTAATCACCGGAGAGGGCAAGATCTTCTCTTCTTTGCGAGCGCAAATGATGATCTGACCGTTAACTGTGTGCGTCAGCGCATCGCTGTGTGAACCCATCGGCGGTACCCAGCCGGTTTTTGCCATATCCTGGCTGCCGCATGGGGTGAAGGTCATCTCAGCGAGCTGTTTTTCCATCTCATCCGCGCGCAGGGAGATGTCGCGGCTGAGACGATAAACCATTAAATTTTTGAACCACAGCATGATAATTTCCACGGTGTTATCGTTAAATCAGCGGGCAATGATAACGAATTGTCCTCGCCCTTGCATTGTTTTAAACAGGAGTTATGAATGCGAATTGGTATCGATCTGGGTGGAACGAAAACCGAAGTCATCGCGCTAAGCGACCAGGGTGAGCAGCTTTACCGCCACCGATTACCCACGCCGCGTGACTATCAGCAAACCATTGAGAATATTGCGCATCTTGTTGCTCTTGCCGAAGAGGCAACCGGGCAAACGGGGACGGTTGGCATGGGCATTCCCGGCTCAATTTCCCCCTATACCGGGGTGGTGAAAAACGCCAACTCGACCTGGCTCAACGGCCAGCCGTTTGATAAAGATCTCAGCCATCGCCTTAATCGCGAGGTGCGACTGGCGAACGATGCTAACTGCCTGGCGGTGTCTGAAGCGGTGGATGGTGCGGCAGCGGGGGCGCAGACGGTGTTCGCGGTGATCATCGGTACCGGCTGTGGCGCGGGCGTGGCGCTAGGAGGCCGTGCGCACATCGGCGGTAATGGCACGGCGGGCGAGTGGGGGCATAATCCGCTGCCGTGGATGAACGACGACGAGCTGCGCTTCCGGGCAGAGGTGCCGTGCTATTGCGGCAAGCAGGGCTGTATTGAAACCTTTATTTCCGGTACCGGCTTTGCCACTGACTACCAGCGTTTAAGCGGTAAGGCACTGAAGGGAAATGAGATTATGCGCTTGGTTGATGAGGGCGACGCGCTGGCCGAGCAGGCGCTTCACCGTTACGAACAGCGGCTGGCAAAATCGCTGGCGCACGTGGTGAATATTCTCGACCCTGACGTGATTGTGTTGGGCGGTGGCATGAGCAACGTTGAACGGTTATATCAGACGGTACCGGAGCTGGTGAAAGAGTGGGTATTCGGCGGCGAGTGTGAAACACCGATTCGCAAGGCGCTGCACGGGGACTCCAGCGGGGTACGTGGGGCGGCGTGGTTGTGGCCAGCGTGATTTGGCCCTCACCCTAACCCTCTCCCAGAGGGAGAGGGTACCGTTCGGGACCGCTTTTCGCCCTCTCCCTCCGGGAGAGGGCCGGGGTGAGGGGAAATCTCACTCCACGCTAAACGTTTTATCCAATCGGCTATACCCCAATCCGTTGATCTTCTTCACCTTAATCTGCACCGGGATCCGCTCTTTCATCGCCTCTACGTGGCTAATCACGCCGATGATTTTACCGCTGGCGTTGAGCGTATCCAGCGCATCCAGCGCCGTGTCCAGCGTTTCGCTATCCAGCGTGCCGAACCCTTCATCGAGGAACAGGGAGTCGATGCGCGTTTTATGACTCACCAGGTCGGAGAGCGCCAGCGCCAGCGAAAGGCTGACGAGGAAGCTTTCGCCGCCGGAAAGGGTGCGGGTATCGCGCACCGCGTCCGCCTGCCAGGTATCGACCACTTCCAGCTCCAGCGCGTCGCTGACCTTACGCTGAAGCAGATAGCGACCGTGCAGGCGGCTGAGCTGTTCGTTGGCGAGCCACACCAGATTATCCAGCGTCAGCCCCTGGGCAAATTTGCGGAACTTATCGCCCTCTTTAGAGCCAATCAGCGCATTCAGATGCGCCCAGTCCTCCAGCGCGGCGCTGGCTTTTTCTATCTCCAGGAACAGCGACTGCTGCTGCTGGCGATTCTCTTCATCCTGCTTCAACTGCTGGCGCAGCTCGCCCTGGCGTTCGCTGTTTTCACGCAGTTGGCGGGAAATATGCAGGAGCTGCGTCTGGGCATCTGCCAGCGTCAATGCTTCGCTCAGCGTTTCTGGACGCTGAGTCAGATGACGCTGTATGGCCTCCTGCGCCTGTGCCGCTAACGTCTGGTGCTGCTGATGCTGGGTCTCCAGCGTCTGTTTTCGCTGCTCCAGACGCTGGCGTTCATGCTGATCCAGCAGCGCATTGAGAAAGTCCTGGCGATCGCTAAAGTGCGACTCGGCCAACGCCTGGTCGAAGGCCTGCTCGGCCTGCTGCAGACGCTGTTTCTCCTGCGCTTCCTGTTGCTGGAGCGTGTGCCACTGGCTTTCCAGTGACACGCAGTCATGGTGTACCTGCTGCCAGCCGTCGAGCGTCACCGGGTGGGCATCTTCAGGGTTTTGCACCGCGGGAAGGGTATCGAGCAGCGGTTGGATCTGCACGAGCTGCTGCTGAGTCTGCTGAAGCTGTTTTTGCTGCTGCTGCCAGCGCTGGGTATCCGCTTCACGAGCAGCTAGCCAGCGGTGCGCTTCGTCGGGCTGCGGAAGGGCAAGGCCAAAGCCTGTAAGCGTCTGGGTAAGCAAAGCGGTACGCTGTGCTAGCTCATCCTGCTGTTGGGTGTACTGGGTGCGTAGCTCGCGGAGTTGTGCGTCAAACGTCAGGCGCTGGCTGTAGTGATAGCGCTGCTGTTCGGCCTCTTCCTGCGCCGCTAGCCAGCCGTTGATATCGTCAGCAGGCTGTAGCGTGATACCCAACCCCTGAATGACCGTCTGCCACTGTGATGTAAGTGCTTGCTCTCGCTCGCAAAGCGTCTCCAGCTCGGCATTTTCCTGCAGCTGATGTTTTTCCAGCGCGGCGTGCTGACCGCGTAGCGTGGCGCCTTCTTCCGCCAGTTGGGCGACCTCTTTCTCCAGCGCATCGCGGCGGGCTTTGTTGGCATCCGGGGCTAACGCCTGGTACTCCGCCAGTGCAGGATGGCTGGTTGAGCCGCATAGCGGACAGGGCGCGCCTGGTTGTAAACGCGCACGCTCGGCCTCGAGGCGCACGATCGTTGCCTCCAGCTCGCAAATGGCGTTCACGTCATCGCGCTGCTGTTTTTTCTCTTTATAGACCTGACGGAGCTGGGTAAGTCCGGTGGTCAGCGTTTCTAGCTGTTGCTGGCGCTGTTGCTGTGCGTGCAGAAGCTGCTGGCGGCGCGTTTGCAGCGGGATGAACTGCGAATGGAGCGCGCTCAGCTGCTGGCGCAGTGGGCGGGTGGTCGCGTGCTGGGCAATTTGCCCAGCTACTTCTTCCTGAGTCAGCGTTAGCGCTGAGGGTGGCAGTTGGGCGAGCCGTTTTTCCAGCTCGGCCAGACGCTGCGCGCCGGTCTCCAGTTGAGCACGTTCGCGGGCCTGTTGAGTGAAGGCGCTACGCCAGCCGGTCAGTTCCCCCAGCCACTGCTGGATGTGTTCGTTTTCCTGCAGCCACTGCTGAAGCTGACTTTGGGTCTGCTGGAGCGCGGTGGCCTGCTGCTCGGCGCTTAGACGAATGCGGTCACGAAGGCGGCGGGAATCATGTAAGCGAGTATTTACTTGCTCTACTAACTGGTGGGTTTTCACCACCGTGGCGGCCTGCTCTTGCAACTGCGTCCAGCGCGGGCGTAACGCTTCCGCAGGCTGCGCCCGGTTGAGTGCAGCAAGCTGTGGCTGCGCCTCTTCCAGCGCCTGACGGGCGGCAGTGAGCGACTGCTGGTGGATCTTCCCGTCCTGTTCCAGTTCCTGCTGGCGGGTGAGCCACTGCTGATGCAGCGCAGCGACGGTCTGCTGCTGTTGCCACTGCAGTTCGTCAGAAGTAAGCGCCTGCAAACTCTGTGTCAGGGTCTGCTGCTGCTCTTCGCTCAGCAGCACCACGCCGCTGGCCTGCGCCTGAAGCTTCTCCAGTTCCCCCCGCGCCTGCTTATGTTTTTCAAAGACCTGCGCTGAAATCTGACCATAAATTTCAGTGCCGGTTAGCTCTTCGAGTAACTCGGCGCGCTCTTTTGGCTCGGCGTTGAGGAAAGCGGCAAACTGGCCTTGAGAGAGCATCATTGAGCGGGTAAAACGACCATAGTCGAGTCCGGTCAACGAGGCGGTCATTTCCAGCTTGTCTTTAATTTTGTCCGCCAGAATTTGCCCGTCATCGCAGCGCGCCAGCTCGACACGCGGCGCCTGTAGGTTGCCGTCCGGCTGATTGCGGGCGCGGTTCTGGCTCCAGAAGGCGCGGTAGGCTACGCCCTGAACCTCGAACTCGACCTCCGCCAGACATTCGGCGGTGTCACGGGTCATCAGGTCGTTTTGCGACTGGGAGACGTTACTTAGACGCGGTGTCTTGTGGTACAGCGCCAGGCAGATGGCGTCCAGCAGCGTGGTTTTCCCTGCGCCGGTTGGGCCGGTAATGGCAAACAGACCGTTGCTGGCGAACGGCTCCTGGGTGAAATCGATTTTCCACTCGCCCTTGAGCGAGTTGAGGTTTTTCAGGCGCAGGCTGAGAATTTTCATGGTTGTTCCTCCTCGCCAAGGCTCTGGAGCGTGTCATTAAACAGCGCGTGCAGGCGCTGTTGCTGCGGCTCCTCCAACGTTTCCAGCGCCAGGCGGCGCTGAAATACCTCTTCGACGCTCAGTTCGCTCAAGGTTTCGCGCTCAAGGCTTGCCAGAATGCGCTGGCGCTGTTCACGACTGCGGCGCACCAGCAGCACGTCGACCGGCAGGTCGTCAGTGATGGCCTGAATTTTACGTTGAATGTCATGCAGGTATTCGTCGCTGGTGATTTCAATATCCACCCAGGTGCTCGGCTCTGCGGCGGTATCGCGCCATTCGGCGAGCTGGGCGCTGATAGCGTCAAAATCGCCTTTGATTACCGCCAGCGGCTGAGTCACGGGCACGGTAAGCGGCGTGACGTCGGCAAGCTTGCCGTCGCTGAAGCTCACCAGATTGACGCTTTTGGCTTTGCCGGTTTCATCAAAGCTGAGAGCGATAGGCGAACCGCTGTAGCGAATATGCTCGCTGCCGCCGATTTTCTGCGCCCGGTGGATGTGGCCCAGCGCGATATAGTCGGCAGGCGGGAAGTTTTGCGCCGGAAACGCGTCCAGTGTGCCAATATAAATGTCGCGCACCGCGTCACTTTTGCTGGCTCCGACGGTGGTCAGATGGCCGCTGGCAATAATCGGCAGCGTGGCGTCGCCGCGCAGTTCACAAGCCTGCTGGTATTGCTGCTGGTAATAGTCGGTAATGCTCGCCAGCACCTGCTGGACTTTTTCGCCGCCGGAGAGCCCCGCCTGACTGGTAATAATGTCACGCGGGCGCAGGAACGGCACCGGGCAGAACACCGCGCCGGGCGTGCCGTCGCGGCGATTCAGAATAAAGGGGGCATGGCCGGCGCTGGCGATCACCGTGGTATTCAGAAATGAGAGAATATCGCGGGATTCATTCAGCGTTGCCACGGAGTCATGGTTGCCCGCCAGCACAACCAGATGGCAGCCGGTCTGCTGCAAATTGACCACAAATCGGTTGTACAGCTCGCGCGCATAGCTTGGCGGGGAGCCGGTATCGAAGATATCGCCCGCGACAATAATGGCATCCACCTGCTCGTGTTCGGCGGTGGTGAGCAGCCAGTTCAGGAACGCGTCATGTTCAGCCGCGCGGCTTTTGCTGTAGAAGTTCTGGCCAAGGTGCCAGTCCGATGTGTGGATGATGCGCATAGCGGTTCCGTGAGAAGTGGCGTAAAGTTGATTATAAACATCAGCCTACGTTGAGGTCGATGAGCGCGTTTTGCGTGTGTCATAAACGGTAAACCGCGATCATCTAACGGTCATGTTTTTCATAAATCTGTCATAAATCTGACGCATAATGACGCCGTATATAATACTGATGTCTAAAAACAGGGCAAATAATGGCAAGACGTATTCTGGTCGTTGAAGATGAAGCGCCAATCCGCGAGATGGTCTGTTTCGTTCTGGAGCAAAACGGTTTTCAGCCGGTGGAAGCAGAAGATTACGATACCGCTATCAGCAAACTGAATGAACCCTGGCCCGATCTTATTCTGCTCGACTGGATGTTACCGGGCGGCTCGGGACTGCAATTTATTAAGCATATCAAACGTGAAGCGCTGACGCGTGACATTCCGGTAGTGATGCTCACTGCTCGTGGTGAAGAAGAAGACCGCGTGCGGGGCCTCGAAACCGGCGCCGACGATTACATCACCAAACCTTTCTCGCCAAAAGAGCTGGTTGCCCGCATTAAAGCGGTAATGCGCCGTATTTCACCGATGGCGGTGGAAGAGGTGATTGAGATGCAGGGGCTGAGCCTTGACCCGACCTCTCACCGCGTGATGACCGGTGAAAACCCGCTGGATATGGGGCCAACCGAATTTAAGCTGCTGCATTTCTTTATGACGCACCCGGAGCGCGTGTACAGTCGCGAACAGCTGCTGAACCACGTCTGGGGCACCAACGTTTATGTTGAAGACCGTACCGTCGACGTGCATATTCGTCGTCTGCGTAAGGCGCTGGAACACAGTGGTCATGACCGCATGGTGCAAACCGTTCGCGGCACGGGTTATCGTTTCTCTGCCCGTTTCTAATTTTTGACAGGAGTGTGACGCGTGCTGGAACGGCTGTCATGGAAAAGGCTGGTACTGGAGCTGCTGTTATGCTGTCTCCCGGCCGCGATACTGGGACTGATTTTTGGTTATCTGCCGTGGTTTTTACTGGCGGCAGTGACCGGGCTGCTCATCTGGCATTTCTGGAATTTACTGCGACTCTCCTGGTGGCTTTGGGTCGACCGAAGTATGACCCCTCCGCCGGGACGCGGCAGCTGGGAGCCCTTGCTCTACGGGCTTAATCAGATGCAGCTGCGTAATAAAAAACGCCGCCGCGAGCTGGGTAATTTGATTAAGCGCTTTCGTAGCGGCGCCGAGTCGCTGCCGGATGCGGTGGTGCTTACCACCGAAGAGGGGGCCATTTTCTGGTGTAATGGCCTGGCCCAGCAGCTGCTGGGGCTTCGCTGGCCCGACGATAGCGGGCAGAATATCCTCAACCTGCTGCGTTACCCCGAATTTATCCAACACCTCAAAAAGCGCGATTTCTTAAAGCCGTTGCATCTGGTGCTGAACAGCGGTCGCCATCTGGAGATCCGCGTGATGCCGTATACCGACCGTCAGTTGCTGATGGTGGCGCGCGATGTCACGCAGATGCACCAGCTGGAAGGGGCGCGGCGTAACTTCTTCGCCAACGTCAGCCATGAGCTGCGCACGCCGTTGACCGTGCTGCAGGGCTACCTGGAGATGATGCAGGAGCAGGTGCTGGAAGGGAACGTGCGTGAGAAAGCGCTGCACACCATGCGTGAGCAGACGCAGCGTATGGAAGGGCTGGTTCGACAACTGCTGACGCTCTCTAAAATCGAGGCTTCACCGACGCTGGCGCTGAACGAAAAGATTGATGTACCGATGATGCTGAAGGTAGTGGAACGCGAAGCGCAGACGCTCAGCCAGCATAAGCACCAGTTCCACTTTGAGATTGATGAGACGCTGAAAGCGCTGGGTAACGAAGAACAACTGCGAAGCGCGATGTCGAACCTGGTCTATAACGCCGTTAACCATACGCCGGAAGGCACGTTGATTACCGTACGCTGGCAACACGCGCCGCACGGGGCATTGTTCAGCGTCGAGGATAACGGCCCGGGGATTGCGCCTGAGCACCTGCCAAGGCTGACCGAGCGTTTTTATCGCGTTGATAAAGCGCGCTCGCGGCAGACCGGCGGCAGCGGTTTGGGACTGGCAATTGTTAAACATGCGGTTAATCATCACGATAGTCGACTGGATATTACCAGCGAGCCCGGCAAAGGTTCATGCTTCAGCTTCCTGCTGCCGGAACGTTTAATTGCCAGAAATAGCGAGTAATTTCACCCTTGTCAGCTTAACTTTCCACAGACCAGCTTCGGCTGGTCTGTTTGCTTTGCAGTCAAGTAAACCCCGCGTGATTTACGAACGTCTGATTATTTTTTGTTCGCATGATTAGCCGGATGTTTTTCTTAAATCCAGTTAATACGTCTGCCTATTTTTTCACTATCAATATAATCATCTGGTTTTGCGATCCCGTGTTGCTTTAAAACGTTATAAGCGTTTAAATTGGCCCCCATGCAGTCGTAAACAGACTGTATATGCGCGGTAAATCAAAAAACTATTCTTCTCTACGCCGCGAAGGGAGCATATCCCGCTGAGTTTATTGTCAGTTTCCTCTGCATCATTCCACAGGCGCTGGCACAATAAATTTGTTTTACAACACCACATCCACAGGCTGTAGTTACATATGACCCATCAATTAAAATCGCGTGACATCATCGCTCTGGGCTTTATGACCTTCGCGTTGTTCGTTGGCGCAGGCAACATCATTTTCCCTCCAATGGTTGGTTTGCAGGCCGGTCCTCACGTCTGGACTGCCGCGATCGGCTTCCTGATTACCGCCGTTGGTCTTCCGGTACTGACCGTGGTCGCGCTGGCGAAAGTGGGCGGCGGCGTGGACAGCCTGAGTACGCCAATTGGTAAAGTCGCGGGCGTGCTGCTCGCGACGGTCTGCTATCTGGCGGTTGGCCCGCTGTTTGCGACGCCACGTACCGCCACTGTCTCGTTTGAAATCGGGATCGCGCCGCTGACCGGCAGCGGTGAACTGCCGCTGTTTATCTACAGCGTTATCTACTTCGCGCTGGTTATCCTGGTGTCGCTCTATCCAGGTAAACTGCTGGATACCGTCGGCAACTTCCTGGCGCCGCTGAAAATCCTGGCACTGATTGTACTGTCCGTTGCCGCCGTGATGTGGCCAGCTGGCCCGATTAGCCATGCGATGGAAGCCTATGAAACTGCAGCGTTCTCAAATGGCTTTGTGAACGGCTATTTGACCATGGATACGCTGGGCGCGATGGTGTTTGGTATCGTTATCGTTAACGCCGCGCGTTCCCGCGGTGTGACCGAAGCGCGTCTGCTGACTCGCTATACCATCTGGGCTGGCCTGATGGCCGGTGTCGGCCTGACGCTGCTGTACCTGGCGCTGTTCCGCCTGGGTTCCGATAGCGCGACGCTGGTCGATCAGAACGCGAACGGTGCGGCAATCCTGCACGCTTACGTACAGCATACCTTCGGTGGCGCGGGCAGCTTCCTGCTGGCGGCATTGATCTTCATCGCTTGTCTGGTCACCGCAGTGGGCCTGACCTGTGCTTGCGCCGAGTTCTTTGCCCAATACCTGCCGTTCTCCTACCGTACGCTGGTCTTTATCCTCGGCCTGTTCTCTATGGCGGTGTCGAATCTGGGGCTGAGCCACCTGATTCAAATCTCTATTCCGGTGCTGACCGCGATTTATCCGCCATGTATCGCACTCGTAGTGCTGAGTTTTACCCGCAATTGGTGGCATAATTCGGGCCGCGTTATTGCACCACCGATGTTTATCAGCCTGGTATTTGGTATCCTTGACGGCATCAAAGCCTCTGCTTTTGCAGATGTGCTGCCGGCGTGGACTGCCCGTTTACCGCTGGCCGAGCAAGGCCTTGCATGGCTGATGCCGACGGTTGTGATGGCGGTTCTGGCGATTATCTGGGACCGTACAGCAGGTCGTCAGGTGACATCCAGCGCCCACTAATCGGCGTTTGCATCAAGGTGTTTTAACCACGGAACGTGATGTTCCGTGGTTTTTTATTTTGGGTACTTTCACCTAAGTTGTTCGCGTTGCGGCGCGATGATGATGGGTATGACATGGCACTGGAAACGATGGAAAACAACAAGCTGAAGCGCGGGTTAAGCACCCGGCACATTCGCTTTATGGCCCTCGGATCGGCCATTGGTACGGGGCTGTTCTACGGCTCCGCCGATGCGATTAAGATGGCTGGGCCTAGCGTTCTGCTGGCCTATATTATTGGCGGCGTTGCCGCGTATATCATTATGCGTGCGCTGGGCGAAATGTCCGTGCATAACCCGTCTGCCAGCTCCTTCTCTCGCTACGCGCAGGACAACCTGGGCCCGCTGGCCGGTTATATCACCGGCTGGACCTACTGCTTTGAGATCCTGATTGTGGCGATAGCAGACGTCACCGCCTTTGGTATCTACATGGGCGTCTGGTTCCCGGCGGTGCCGCACTGGATATGGGTGCTCAGCGTGGTGCTGATCATCTGCGCCATCAACCTGATGAGCGTGAAGGTGTTCGGTGAGCTGGAGTTCTGGTTCTCGTTCTTCAAAGTCGCCACCATTATCATCATGATCGTGGCTGGTTTTGGCATCATTATCTGGGGTATTGGCAACGGCGGGCAGCCAACGGGTATTCATAACCTGTGGAGCAACGGCGGCTTCTTCAGCAACGGTTGGCTCGGTATGGTGATGTCGCTACAGATGGTGATGTTTGCCTATGGCGGTATCGAGATTATCGGTATTACCGCCGGTGAAGCGAAAGACCCACAGACCTCTATTCCGCGCGCGATCAACTCTGTACCGATGCGAATCCTGGTGTTCTACGTGGGTACCCTGTTCGTCATTATGTCCATCTATCCGTGGAACCAGGTTGGCACCAACGGCAGCCCATTTGTGATGACCTTCCAGCATCTGGGGATCACCTTCGCAGCCAGCATCCTTAACTTTGTGGTACTGACGGCATCGCTGTCGGCGATTAACTCCGATGTGTTCGGCGTGGGTCGTATGCTGCACGGTATGGCGGAGCAGGGCAGCGCACCGAAGGTGTTCGCTAAAACCTCCCGTCGCGGTATTCCGTGGGTGACGGTGATGGTGATGACCATCGCGTTGCTGTTTGCGGTATACCTCAACTACATCATGCCGGAAAACGTCTTCCTGGTGATTGCGTCGCTGGCGACCTTCGCCACCGTGTGGGTGTGGATTATGATCCTGCTCTCGCAGGTGGCCTTCCGTCGCCGCCTGTCGGCTGATGAAATCAAAGCGCTGAAGTTTAAAGTGCCTGGCGGCGTGGCGACGACTATCGTCGGTATCGTCTTCCTGGTCTTTATTATCGCGCTAATTGGTTACCATCCGGATACCCGTATTTCGCTGTACGTGGGCTTTGCGTGGATCCTGCTGCTGTTAGTCGGCTGGGCATTTAAAACCCGTCGTAGCAAATAATCTACCCTATCACGTAGCCCGGACGAGGTGCGTATACACCGACTCCGGGTCTTTCCCGGCGTCGCTTCGCTCGGTCGGGCTACCCTATTTTTCCCCCTCTATTCTCCGCCCCCGTCCTCCTCCCTACAAAAAAGTACAAAAGATGAGTAGGGTGCAATAGTCGTATGGCAAGGTGGGCTCACTTTGAGGATAGGGGATAGATGATGTTGAACGCCTGGCACCTTCCTGTTGCTCCCTTTATTAAACAGCAGCAGGACAAACTCATTATCACGCTGTGGCTTCGCGGCGATGACCTGCCGCAGCGAGTGACGATGCGCTCGGAAGTCGATAACGAAGAGATGGCGGTACCGATGCGCCGCAGCGGCAAAGCGCCGAGCCACGATATCGTGCAATGGCGCGCAGAAATTGGTCTGCATGAAGGTCAACCGCGCCGTCGTTACGCCTTTAAACTGCTGTGGGATGACCGCCAGCAGTGGTTTTCGCCAACAGGCTTTAGCGCCTTTCCGCCAGCCAAGCTGGCGCTTTTCGCCTTTGATAGCCCGGATGCAGGCCCGCAGTGGGTGACTGAACAGGTTTTCTATCAGATTTTCCCGGACCGTTTTGCCCGCAGCCCGTCGCGTAGCGACCAGCAAGACAACGTCTACCATCATCACGCGGCCGGTCACGACATCATTCTGCGCGACTGGGATGAACCGCTTACCGCTGAAGCGGGTGGCTCGACCTTTTACGGCGGCGACCTCGACGGCATCAGTGAAAAGCTGCCCTACCTGAAAGCGCTTGGGGTGACCGCGCTGTACCTGAACCCGGTGTTTACCGCGCCCAGCGTGCATAAATACGATACCGAAGATTATCGTGAAGTGGACCCGCAGTTCGGCGGCAACGATGCGCTGCTGCGCCTGCGCCATCACACCCAGCGCGAGGGGATGCGCCTTGTCCTTGACGGGGTGTTTAACCACAGCGGCGACACTCACGCCTGGTTTGACCGTCACAACCGCACGGCGAACGGGGCCTGCCATCACCCGGACTCACCGTGGCGCGATCATTATAGCTTCTCGCCAGAGGGCAAGGCGCTCGACTGGCTGGGCTACGCCAGCTTGCCTAAGCTCGATTACCAGTCTCAGGCGCTGATTGACGAAATCTACGGCGGTGAAGACAGTATCGTTCGTCACTGGCTGAAAGCGCCGTGGAATATGGATGGTTGGCGGCTGGACGTGGTGCATATGTTGGGTGAAGCGGGCGGCGCGAAGAACAACCTGAAGCACGTGGCGGCGATAACCCAAGCGGCGAAAGCCGTGCGGCCGGATGCCTACGTCCTCGGTGAGCACTTTGGTGATGCGCGTCAGTGGCTACAGCAGGATGCAGAAGATGCGGCGATGAACTATCGCGGCTTTACCTTCCCGCTGTGGGGTTTTCTCGCCAATACCGATATCTCCTACGACCCGCAGAAAATTGATGCGCAGACCTGCATTGCGTGGATGGAAGATTACCGTGCCGGGCTGTCGCATCAGCAGCAGCTGCGCATGTTTAACCAGCTTGATAGCCACGATACGGCACGCTTTAAATCGCTGCTCGGCCGTGATGTGGCGCGTCTACCGCTGGCGGTGGTCTGGCTGTTTAGCTGGCCCGGCGTGCCTTGTATTTACTACGGTGATGAAGTCGGACTGGACGGCGATAACGATCCGTTCTGTCGTAAGCCATTCCCGTGGGATGAAAATAAACAGGATAAAAACCTGCTAGCGCTCTACCAGCGTCTGTCGGCGCTGCGTAAAGCGACGCCTGCGCTGCGCCTTGGCGCCTGCCAGGTGCTCTATGCGGCGGGAGATGTGGTGGTGTTCCTGCGCGTACTTGGCGCTGAGCGCGTGCTGGTCGCGATTAATCGGGGGGAAGCCTGCGACATTACGTTAGCGGACTCTCCGCTGCTGCACGTAGCCCGCTGGCATCGCCGGGAGGGCGATGCGCAGCTTGAGGGCATGGGCCTGACGCTACCGGCTGTCTCCGCGTCGGTGTGGACCGGTCACTGATAGAGACGGCGAATCTCAGCGCTGGCGAGCAGGGTTTCACGCCACCAGCGCTGAGCGAGCCCGTCGCTGCCGTTGCGCCAGGCGATATAGGCGACATCTTTCTGGCGAAACGAGTCTACCGTTTTCTCCACCAGTTCTCCTGCTGCCAGCCACGGGCTGGCAATATGGCGGGGGAGGAATCCGCAGCCCATACCGGCACGAAGCAGCGTCACCTTACTGTGAAAATCGTCGACGCGAATCTGCGGCTGTTCATCCATCAGGTTGGTCTGCAAGGGGTGGCATACTCGCGCGCTATCGCTTATCACCACCGCGCGATGTAAACAGAGCTGCTCGTTGGTTAAGCCCTCTGAGGCGGTCGCCAGCGGATGGTTCGGGGCGACCACAAACACGTTATCCAGCGTGCCGAGCATACGATATGACCAGGCGGCCGAGGTGGGCGGTTCGTTAATTGCGCCGAGGATAATATCTGCGCCGTTATGGGTCAGTTCTTCCCAGGAACCCGCCAGCGTGTGGTGGGTAAAGTTGAGGCGCGTCTGTTTATTCAGCGCATAAAATGCGTCGATCGCCGGCAATAGCGCGGCAAAGGGAAACGAGTCGTCCAGCGCAATCGCTAGCTCTTTTTCCCAGCCAGAGGTTAGCTGTATCGCCTGTTTTTCCAGATCTTTCGCCGCATTGAGCAGTAGGCGGCCCTTTTCCAGCATCATGCGTCCGGTATCGGTGAATTTTGCCCGATGCCCGGAGCGGTCGAGCAGCGTAATGTTCAGGTCGCTTTCCAGCTTTTGAATCATATAGCTAAGCGCTGCGGGCGTTTTAAACAGCGAATCAGCAGCGGCGGCAAAGGTCCCGTGTTTCTCAAGAGCATCAAGAATAAGCAGTACGTCCAGATTGATTCGCATAATGGGAAAATATCCTGAAAATTAAACCACTACGTTGTAACGAATAGTGAAAAACAATGCCAGTGAATAAATTAGATAAAAGCGTCGCATTTTTTTGATGCTGATTTATTACCGTCACAAGATGGTAAGTTTTCTTTAATAACTCGTTAGAAATTTCCCGCTATACTCAACAAGCTTTCTGATTCAGGATCCTGCTGCTGACGGCAGTTTAAGACCGTTACCTTTTAACTTATTGATTAAGAAGGTGTGTTATGTCTATCCGGGAACTGATTGACCCTAAAAACTCTGCGCTTATTTTTATTGACCATCAGCCACAAATGTCATTCGGTGTGGCGAATATTGATCGCCAGACATTAAAAAATAATACCGTAGCGTTAGCGAAAGCTGGGAAAATATTTAATGTTCCGGTCATTTATACCTCCGTCGAAACGAAAAGTTTTAGCGGTTATATCTGGCCAGAATTACTCGCCGTTCATCCTGACGTTAAGCCTATCGAACGTACCTCAATGAACTCCTGGGAAGATGCTGCTTTTGTGAAAGCGGTGGAAGCGACCGGACGTAAAAAACTGATTATCTCCGCGCTGTGGACTGAAGTCTGCCTGACTTTCCCGGCGCTGATGGCGCTGGAAGCGGGCTATGAGGTTTACGTGGTGACCGATACTTCTGGCGGCACCTCCGTGGATGCCCATGAACGTTCTATCGACCGCATGGTACAGGCCGGTGCGGTGCCGGTGACCTGGCAGCAGGTGCTGCTGGAGTACCAGCGTGACTGGTCGCGTAAAGAGACCTATGACGCGGTGATGGATCTGGTGCGTGAGCACAGCGGCGCCTATGGGATGGGCGTGGATTACGCCTACACCATGGTGCATGGCGCGCCTGAGCGCAAAGCTTAAGGCCAGAGATCCGGTGGGGCGATGACCCCGCCGGTTTGCAAGCGCAAGGAACCTATCGTCATGACGCAAAAGCATGTCACGCTGGTCATTACTCACGCTATTCGCCCCGAACACGTTGTGCAGTATGAAGCCTGGCTGGGCGAGATTATGCCTATCGCCGCTAACTATCCGGGCCATCTGGGGGCCAACGTTATTCGCCCCGTCGATGGGCAAACGGCCTGGAATATCATCATCCGCTTCGACACCATCGAACACCTTTATGCCTGGACCCAGTCTGACGTGCGGCGCAAGCTGGTTGAGGAGATTGCCCCGGTGCTGGGTGAGGGCGACCATACTGAAGTGCGCACCGAAGCCGCCTTCTGGTTTACCCCGCCCGCCGCCAACGTCCGCCAGCCCAAGCGCTGGAAACAGTTTCTGATAACGCTGCTGGTGATTTTCCCCAGTACCAATCTGGTGCCCGCGATTACCGGCGCGCTGCTGCCGTCGTTAAAGGGAACCCTGTCGCTGCATTTTATCAATGATGCCTGTGTGGTCGCGCTGGTGGTCTGGTTCTGGATGCCCATCGTGACCCGCCTGTTTGCCGGTTGGCTGAAAAAAGCCTGAACCGACGCGAGGAGAACGCTATGTCACAAACCGCTACCCTGATTTTAACCCAGGGGCAGATTCACACGCTTGACCCGCAACAGCCGCTCGTGGATGCGGTGGCCATTGCCGACGGCAAAATTCTGGCCGTCGGCAGCGACGCGCAGATGATGTCCTGGGCGGGTGAAGGCACGCAGATTGTCGACCTGCATGGTCACACGGTGATCCCCGGCCTTAACGACTCGCACCTGCACCTGATTCGCGGCGGGCTGAACTACAACCTGGAGCTGCGCTGGGAAGGCGTACCGTCGCTGGCGGATGCGCTACGCATGCTCAAAGAGCAGGCCGACCGTACGCCGTCGCCGCAGTGGGTGCGCGTGGTGGGCGGCTGGAGCGAGTTCCAGTTTGCCGAACGCCGGATGCCAACGCTGCAAGAGCTTAACGATGCCGCGCCAGATACGCCGGTATTTGTGCTGCACCTCTACGATCGTGCGCTGCTCAACCGCGCCGCGCTGAAGGCGGTGGGCTACACCAAAGATACGCCAGCTCCTGCGGGCGGCGAAATTGTCCGCGATAACAACGGCAACCCGACCGGGATGCTGATTGCCAAACCTAACGCCATGATCCTCTACGCGACGCTGGCGAAGGGGCCGAAGCTGCCGCTGGAGATGCAGGTCAACTCCACCCGTCAGTTTATGCGCGAGCTCAACCGACTGGGGCTGACCAGCGCCATTGATGCGGGCGGCGGCTTCCAGAACTACCCGGAAGATTACGAAATTATTGAGCAGCTGCACGCCAATAAGCAGATGACTATCCGCATCGCCTATAACCTGTTTACCCAGCGTCCGAAGCAGGAGGTCGAGGATTTCGAACGCTGGACGGATATGCTGAAACCGGGGCAGGGCACCGACTTCTACCGTGCCAACGGCGCGGGCGAGATGCTGGTCTTCTCGGCGGCCGACTTTGAAGATTTCTTGCAGCCGCGTCCGGATCTGCCGCCGGGTATGGAAGATGAGCTTGAGCGTGTGGTTCGTCACCTGGTCGAACATCGCTGGCCGTTCCGTCTGCACGCCACTTACGATGAATCGATCAGCCGCATGCTGGACGTGTTCGAGAAGGTTAACCGTGATATTCCGTTCAATGGTCTGCACTGGTTCTTTGACCACGCAGAGACCATCACCGAGCGTAACATTGAGCGCGTGAAGGCGCTGGGTGGCGGGATTGCGGTGCAGCACCGTATGGCCTTCCAGGGGGAATACTTTGTCGATCGCTACGGCAAAGATGCGGTGAAACACACGCCGCCGGTGGCGAAAATGCTGGAGGTGGGCGTTCCTGTTGGTTTGGGTACGGACGCGACCCGTGTGGCGAGCTATAACCCGTGGACGGCACTGTACTGGCTGGTTTCCGGGCGTACCGTCGGCGGTATGGCGATGTATGACGATGAAAACCGTCTGCCGCGCGATGTGGCGCTGGAACTGTGGACGGCAGGCAGCGCTTGGTTCTCCAGCGAGCAGGGGAAAAAGGGACGTATTGCCGCTGGGCAGTTGGCGGATTTGGTGGCGTTGTCGAAGGACTATTTCAACGTGCCGGAAGAAGAGATCAAAGGCATTGAGTCGGTGATGACGATTGTCGATGGCCGCGTGGTCTACGCCGCCGGGCACTTCACGCCGATCGCCCCGCCGTCGATTCCGGTGGTGCCGGATTGGTCGCCAGTGGTGAAAGTGCCGGGTCACTATCGCTCCGCGCCTCCGGGTTCTGAGCATATCGGCGCGGTGGTTCAGATGCACCAGTGCTGCGGCAGCTGCGGCGTACACGGGCATCAGCACGACATTGCGCGTCAGTCTGGTATTCCGGTATCTGACGATCGCGCCTTCTGGGGCGCACTCGGCTGCTCCTGCTTCTCGTTCTAACCCGCTCTCAGGTGGTCAGGTTCACTGACCGCCTTTTCTTGTGATTCTCGCCTTGTTGTTATCAATATATTTCAAATTTGTGATCTTTATTGGTGCGATCCGTCTGGATCTTTGCGCCTGCCTCTTCTAATGTCATTAACATCTTAATGATTAGATAATAATCAATAGATTTGTATATATCAGAATAGAGCAAGGCGAGCGCAATACCGCGCTGGCCACCGTTTTTACGTGCCAATGGGGATGCCAGATGAGTCACGTTTATGCCGATAAACCAATATTAAACAGCCTGACCGGCAGTGCAGAAGAACAGCGGTTATTAAAGAAGGTGGTGTGGAAAATCATGCCGGTACTGTTTATCGCCTACTTTTTCTCTTTTCTTGACCGCGTCAATATTGGCTATGCCAAGCTGCAGATGCAGAGCGCTATTGGCTTTACCGATACGCAGTATGCGATTGCGGCGGGGATCTTTTTTATCGGCTATGCGCTATGCGAAATTCCCAGCAATATGCTGATGGATAAAATCGGCGCACGTAAAACGCTGACCCGCATCATGCTGCTGTGGGGCGCGCTTTCCGCCTGCACGATGTTTGTGCAGACTATCAACCAGCTTTATGCGCTGCGGATCTTGCTGGGTATTTTTGAAGCTGGATTTGTACCGGGGGTGATCCTCTACTTTACCTACTGGTTCCCGAGCCATATTCGCGGGCGCATCACCGCCATCTTCCTGGTTGCCACGCTGACCGCACCAATGATTGGCGGCCCGGTTTCCGGGGTTGTTTTGCAATATATGCACGGTTGGCACGGGCTGGAGGGCTGGCAGTGGATGTTCCTGCTGGACGCGCTGCCGGTCTTTATCATCGCGGGGGTTATCTATTTTAATCTCGCCGACAAGCCGGAAGAGGCGACATGGTTAAGCCCGCAGGAAAAGGCGCTGCACCAGCAGATGATGCAGAAAGACCGGGAAAAGCAGGGCATCACGGCGGGTTATGGCACGCACGGTAACAAAGCGATGCTGGGGGCGCTGGCTGACCCGAAAGTGTTCCTGCTGATCGCCTTTATTTTTGCCACCAACTGCGGCGCGTATGCGTTTAACTTCTGGCTACCGACGATGATTAAAGAGATGGGGGTTGGCAATATTGCGGTTATCGCGCTGCTGGGGGCGATCCCGTTCGCCATGGCGATTCTGGGGGAACTCACGATTTGCCGCAGCTCCGATATCCGTCGTGAACGCCGCTGGCACTTTGTCTTTGGTGCGACGCTTGCTGCCGTGAGCCTGATTGCGGTGGGTTATCTGGAGGTGCCGATGTATCTGAAGCTGGTGCTGCTGGGGGTGGCCGGGTTTGGCTTTAGCGGGGCATCGGGGATCTCCTGGACCTTCCCATCGACCTATCTTGATCCGGTGAAAGCGCCGGCGGGGATTGCGATGATCAGTATGATCTCCACGTCGTCCGGCTTCTTTGCACCGTGGATAATGGGCGTGACGCGGGATATGACCGGGAGCAGTAATGCGGGGCTTTACAGCATTGCGGCGGTGCTGCTGGCGAGCGTGATTATCATGATTTTCTTTGCACCGAAGCGGGCGGTGTATGTGCAGCAGTCTTCATAACGGGGTGTATCACCGACTCCTGCAAAACAAAAAGGCTCGCAATGCGAGCCTTTTTTGACGAAACGTCAGCCGATTACAGGCTGGATACGTTTTCGCTCAGGTACTTAGCAACGCCGTCCGGAGACGCGTTCATGCCTTCTTTCCCTTTTTCCCACTGCGCCGGACACACTTCGCCGTGCTGCTCGTGGAACTGCAGCGCATCAACCATACGCAGCATTTCGTCGATGTTACGGCCCAGCGGCAGGTCGTTAACCACCTGGTGACGAACCACGCCGTTAGCGTCGATCAGGAAGGAGCCGCGCAGTGCAACGCCTTCGTCTGGGTGTTCGATACCGTAAGCTTTCTGAATTTCGCGTTTAACGTCGGCAACCATAGCGTATTTCACTGCACCGATGCCGCCTTTGTCGACAGGGGTGTTACGCCATGCGTTGTGAACGAATTCGGAGTCAAAAGAGACGCCAACCACTTCAACGCCGCGCTTCTGGAACTCTTCGTAACGTTTGTCGAAGGCAATCAGCTCGGACGGGCAGACGAAGGTGAAGTCCATCGGCCAGAAGAACAGAACGGTGGCTTTACCCTGGGTGTGCTGTTTGAAATTGAATTTCTCAACGATTTCACCGTTGCCCAGTACCGCTGCTGCGGTGAAGTCAGGCGCTTGACGAGTAACCAGAACCATGGGGTTCTCCTTTGAATTTATAAGGTTAATGGAACGCAACGCGGGCCAGTATAGGGAGGGTAAGCGGGGAACACAAAAAGACTATGACGATTAATAAGATAGGATTCACCTATCAATTATTATCTTACCAAAGGAATAAGCATAGCCGTTCCGTGGCCCGATGCAAGCCCTACAGCGCTTTGTTTTTCGCCTGCGCCATCATCTGTGGATAGAACTGCCAGAAACGCGTTTCCAGCGCATCATAGTGCGCGTCGAGGTCATGCCATGAATCGCGCAGCGCATCGAGCTTCGGACGACGGCTGGCCATCCCGTTCAGCACCCTCTGGATAAAGTCCATCTCGCCATAGCGCTCCAGCCAGCGTTCAGACCACAGGTGTTCGTTCAGCGTCAGAAAGCGTGCCGGAACATCCGGAAGGATCGTGGCGACTTCGCTGCGTGCATAGTGGGTGAACTCAGGCAGGGCTATCTCCGGCGAGATTTGTGCCCAGTGGCGCGAAAGGAAGTGGTCCCACATGACGTCGAGCGTAATCGGCGCAACGCGGCGCGTTTCGGGGCGGAACCATTCGCGCGCTTCTTTAACCTGCGGCAAATTGTCGGTCATCACGTCAATGCGGCGATGCATATAGATGCCATCAACGATGTCGGCCGGGTAATCCTGCTGCGGGTTACCGCGAACAAAATCTGCCAGCAGGTTTCCCGATAGCGAGCTATTGGCCAGGTGCGCGAGATGCAGGTGAGCGAGAAAATTCATTGTTAAACGTTTATCCAGAGGGGTAAGGGTTGCAGGGATGTCTCCCCGGCACTAGACTACCCGCCTCATTATTAAGCCCAGAGTCACAGTCATGCGCGTTGCCGATTTCTCCTTTGAACTACCCGAATCCCTGATTGCCCACTATCCACAAGCCGAACGTAGCAGCTGTCGCTTGCTTTCGCTGGATGGGCCGACGGGCGCGCTGACGCACGGTACTTTCACCGATTTGCTCGATAAGCTCAACCCTGGCGATCTGCTGGTTTTTAACAATACCCGCGTGATCCCGGCGCGCCTGTTTGGTCGTAAGGCCAGCGGCGGCAAGATTGAAGTGCTGGTCGAGCGTATGCTGGATGATAAACGTATTCTGGCACATATTCGCGCCTCTAAAGCGCCGAAGCCGGGTGCTGAGCTGCTGCTGGGTGATGATGACAGCATTAAAGCGACGATGGTTGCCCGCCATGATGCGCTGTTTGAAGTTGAGTTCGACGACGATCGCAGCGTGCTGGATATTCTGAATGCTATCGGCCACATGCCGCTGCCACCATACATCGATCGCCCGGACGAAGACGCTGACCGCGAACTGTATCAGACCGTGTATAGCGAAAAACCGGGTGCCGTTGCGGCACCAACCGCGGGCTTGCACTTCGACGAACCGCTGCTGGCGAAGCTTCGCGAAAAGGGCATCGAGATGGCGTTTGTTACCCTGCACGTGGGGGCGGGCACCTTCCAGCCGGTGCGCGTCGACAGCATTGAAGACCACATCATGCACTCCGAATATGCAGAAGTACCGCAAGAAGTGGTTGATGCGGTGCTGGCGGCGAAAGCGCGCGGCAACCGTGTGATTGCGGTGGGCACCACCTCTGTTCGCTCGCTGGAAAGCGCGGCGCAGGCGGCAAAAGATGAACTGATTGCGCCATTCTTCGGCGACACGCAAATCTTTATTTTCCCGGGCTACCAATACCAGGTGATTGATGCACTGGTGACCAACTTCCACCTGCCGGAATCGACGCTTATCATGCTGGTTTCCGCTTTTGCGGGTTATCAGCACACCATGAACGCCTATAAGGCTGCTGTAGAACAAAAATATCGCTTTTTTAGTTACGGCGATGCCATGTTTATCACGTACAATCCGCAGGCTATTTTTGAGCGTGTCGGGGAATAAGTTCCCGGCATGAGAATTTAACGTCGGACTGTTTTTCTGACGCAGGAGTAAAGATGAAATTTGAACTGGACACCACAGACGGTCGCGCCCGCCGCGGCCGCCTGGTTTTTGATCGCGGCGTTGTCGAAACGCCAGCCTTTATGCCGGTGGGTACCTACGGCACCGTTAAGGGCATGACGCCGGAAGAAGTAGAAGCGACCGGCGCACAAATCATTCTTGGCAACACCTTCCACCTGTGGCTGCGCCCGGGTCAGGAAATCATGAAGCTGCACGGCGACCTGCATGATTTCATGCAGTGGAAAGGGCCAATCCTGACCGATTCCGGCGGTTTCCAGGTCTTCAGCCTGGGCGATATCCGCAAAATCACCGAGCAGGGTGTGCACTTCCGCAACCCTATCAACGGCGACCCGATCTTCCTCGATCCAGAAAAATCGATGGAAATTCAGTACGATCTCGGTTCCGATATCGTGATGATTTTCGATGAATGTACGCCGTACCCGGCGGATTGGGACTACGCCAAGCGCTCGATGGAAATGTCTCTGCGCTGGGCTAAACGTAGCCGCGACCGTTTCGATGGCCTTGGCAACAAAAATGCGTTGTTTGGCATCATTCAGGGCAGCGTTTACGAAGATTTACGTGATATCTCCGTCAAAGGTCTGGTGGAGATTGGCTTTGATGGCTACGCTGTCGGCGGCCTGGCGGTAGGTGAGCCGAAGGAAGACATGCACCGTATCCTGGAGCACGTTTGCCCGCAGATCCCTGCTGACAAACCGCGTTACCTGATGGGCGTCGGCAAACCAGAGGACCTGGTTGAAGGCGTTCGTCGCGGTATCGATATGTTTGACTGCGTTATGCCAACGCGTAACGCCCGTAACGGTCATCTGTTTGTGACCGACGGTGTGGTGAAAATCCGTAATGCCAAACATAAGAGCGATACCAGCACGCTTGATGCCGAGTGTGATTGCTACACCTGTCGCAATTATTCGCGTGCATACTTGCATCATCTTGACCGTTGCAACGAAATATTGGGCGCGCGCCTCAATACCATTCATAATCTTCGCTACTATCAGCGCTTAATGGCTGGTTTACGCAAGGCTATTGAAGAGGGTAAATTAGAGAGCTTCGTGACCGATTTCTACCAACGCCAGGGGCGTACCGTTCCACCTTTGAACGTTGATTAATTTTAATAATGAGGGAATTTGAATGAGCTTTTTTATTTCTGATGCGGTAGCAGCAACCGGGGCTCCGTCGCAGGGCAGCCCGATGTCTCTGATTCTGATGCTGGTGGTTTTCGGCCTGATCTTCTATTTCATGATCCTGCGTCCACAGCAAAAACGTACCAAAGAGCATAAAAACCTGATGAGCTCCATCGCGAAAGGCGATGAAGTGCTGACTAACGGTGGCCTGGTGGGTCGTGTGACCAAAGTAGCGGAAACTGGCTACATTGCTATCGCACTGAACGACACCACTGAAGTGGTTATCAAACGTGACTTCGTAGCTGCCGTTCTGCCGAAAGGCACCATGAAGGCGCTGTAATATTTCGTTTTCCCAAAGGGAACTGCCGTGTTAAACCGTTATCCTTTGTGGAAGTATGTCATGCTGATCGTCGTTATTGTCGTCGGTCTGCTGTATGCGCTTCCCAACCTGTATGGTGAGGATCCGGCCGTTCAAATCACTGGCGTGCGCGGCGTCGCCGCCAGTGAGCAAACGCTGATCCAGGTCCAGAAAACGTTACAAGAAGAAAAAATTACCGCTAAGTCTGTGGCACTGGAAGAGGGCGCTATTCTTGCGCGCTTCGACACCACCGACATCCAGCTGCGTGCGCGTGAAGCGCTGGTAAACGTGCTGGGTGACAAATACGTCGTGGCGCTTAACCTTGCTCCGGCAACACCGCGCTGGCTCGCTGCGATTAACGCAGAGCCAATGAAGCTCGGTCTTGACCTGCGTGGTGGTGTGCACTTCCTGATGGAAGTGGATATGGACACTGCGCTGGGCAAACTCCAGGAACAAAATATCGATAGCCTGCGCAGTGACCTGCGTGAAAAAGGCATTCCTTATACTACCGTTCGCAAAGAAGACAACTACGGTCTGAGCATTGCTTTCCGTGATAGCAATGCGCGTGATGAAGCGGTCTCTTATCTGAGCAAACGCCATCAGGATCTGGTGATTTCCAGCCAGGTTAGCACTGCGCTGCGTGCGGTGATGACCGATGCTCGCCTGAGCGAAGCCCGCGAATATGCGGTTCAGCAGAACATCAACATTCTGCGTAACCGTGTTAACCAGCTGGGCGTTGCTGAGCCAGTGGTTCAGCGTCAGGGTGCTGACCGCATCGTGGTTGAACTGCCAGGTATTCAGGACACCGCGCGTGCGAAAGAGATTCTGGGTGCGACTGCAACCCTGGAATTCCGTCTGGTAAACACCAACGTTGACCAGGCTGCTGCTGCATCTGGCCGCGTGCCGGGCGATTCTGAAGTGAAAGATACCCGTGAAGGTCAGCCGGTTGTGCTGTACAAGCGCGTGATTCTGACCGGTGACCATATCACCGACTCCACTTCAAGCCAGGATGAGTACAACCAGCCGCAGGTTAACATCTCGCTCGATAGCGCGGGTGGTAACATCATGTCTAACTTCACCAAGGATAACATCGGTAAGCCGATGGCGACCCTGTTCGTGGAGTACAAAGACAGCGGTAAGAAAGATGCTAACGGTCGCGCCATTCTGGTGAAACAGGAAGAGGTGATTAACATCGCCAATATCCAGTCTCGCCTGGGCAACAGCTTCCGTATTACCGGTATCAGCAACCCGAACGAAGCGCGTCAGCTCTCTCTGCTGCTGCGTGCTGGTGCGCTGATTGCGCCAATTCAGATTGTTGAAGAACGTACTATCGGCCCAACCCTGGGTATGCAGAACATCAAGCAAGGTCTGGAAGCGTGTCTGGCCGGTCTGGTGGTCTCTATCCTGTTCATGCTCTTCTTCTATAAGAAGTTTGGTCTGATCGCGACAAGCGCACTGCTGGCTAACCTGGTACTGATCGTCGGTATCATGTCACTGCTGCCGGGCGCGACGTTGAGTATGCCGGGTATCGCGGGGATTGTGTTAACCCTGGCGGTTGCGGTCGATGCTAACGTACTGATCAACGAACGTATCAAAGAAGAACTGAGTAACGGACGTTCGGTACAACAGGCAATCAACGAGGGCTATGCCGGCGCGTTCAGTTCCATCTTCGATGCGAACATTACGACGCTGATTAAAGTCCTGATCCTGTATGCAGTTGGCACCGGGGCAATTAAAGGGTTCGCGATTACTACCGGTATCGGTGTGGCAACGTCGATGTTTACCGCGATTGTCGGTACGCGTGCCATCGTAAACCTGTTGTATGGCGGCAAACGCGTCAAAAAGCTGTCAATCTGAGGAGTGCGATGTGGCACAGGAATATAGTGTTGAACAATTAAACCACGGCCGTAAAGTCTATGACTTTATGCGCTGGGACTACTGGGCTTTCGGTATTTCCGGTTTCCTGCTGATCGCGGCCATCGTGGTGATGGGCGTTCGCGGGTTTAACTGGGGTCTCGATTTCACCGGTGGTACGGTGATTGAAATTACGCTGGAAAAACCGGCGGACATGGACTTGATGCGCGATGCGCTGGAGAAAGCGGGCTTCGTTGATCCGCTTCTGCAGAACTTCGGCAGCAGCCATGACATCATGGTACGTATGCCACCAACTAAAGGTGCAGATGGTGGCCAGGTACTGGGTAGCAAAGTGCTGAGTGTGATTAACGAATCCACCAGTCAGAATGCTGCCGTGAAGCGTATCGAATTCGTTGGGCCAAGCGTGGGGGCCGATCTGGCGCAAACCGGTGCCATGGCGCTGATGGTGGCGCTGATCTCTATCCTGGTGTACGTCGGTTTCCGCTTTGAGTGGCGACTGGCGGCAGGTGTGGTTATCGCGCTGGCGCACGACGTTATCATTACGCTCGGGATTCTGTCGTTGTTCCATATCGAGATTGACCTGACCATCGTGGCATCGTTGATGTCGGTCATCGGTTACTCGCTGAACGACAGTATCGTGGTATCTGACCGTATTCGTGAAAACTTCCGCAAGATTCGTCGCGGTACGCCGTACGAAATCTTTAACGTGTCGCTGACCCAGACGCTGCACCGTACGTTGATTACGTCCGGTACCACGTTAGTGGTTATTCTGATGCTGTACCTCTTCGGTGGTCCGGTACTGGAAGGCTTCTCGCTGACTATGCTTATCGGTGTCTCCATCGGTACCGCATCGTCTATCTACGTAGCCTCGGCGCTGGCGCTGAAGCTGGGTATGAAGCGTGAACATATGCTGCAGCAGAAAGTGGAGAAAGAAGGGGCGGATCAGCCGTCAATTCTGCCGTAATCTGTCGCACTTAGGGCACGAATAAAAGCCGCAACGCCGTAGGGTGTTGCGGCTTTTTTATTGCCCATTTAGACTGTGCGTATTCCCTTACATTGAACACGACATATCGAGTCATTATGGCCATCATCCCAAAAAACTATGTGCGGCTGGAAAGCGGCTACCGAGAAAAAGCGCTGAAACTGTTTCCGTGGGTCTGCGGGCGCTGTTCGCGCGAGTTCGTCTACTCCAATCTGCGTGAGCTGACGGTTCACCATATGGACCACGACCACACCAATAACCCGGAAGATGGTAGCAACTGGGAGCTTCTTTGCCTGTTCTGTCACGATCACGAACACTCGAAGTACACCGAGGCGGATCAGTACGGGTCCACGGTAGTGGCCGGGGAAGATGCGCAGAAAGATGTGGGCGAGGCGACCTACAATCCGTTTGCAGACCTGAAAGCGATGCTGAACAAAAAGAAATAGCCGACGTGCTGTAATGCGTACATGGTTACTGGAATCCCGATCGCAAGGTCGGGATTTTTTTATTTTTAGGCCATGTCGATGCCGATGAGCAGAGTAGAATCAGCGGCAAGCCGGGTCTCCCGGTGAGGCGCAGTGTTGCGGGGGCTTGATCCCCGGTGGCCTTGTCGCTGGAAAGAGAAAACCCCCGCACATTGTTCGGTATTCACCGGCAACATAACGGGGGCAATCCTATCTCTAGACAAGTTGAGGATAGCCGCGAACCGTTGCCATTGCAACCAAGGCGGCTGTATGACGCTCACGGAAGTTTGCATTATTGTCTGGCACGATCTGGCAGCACCTACGCTGGTCGGTATTGCGACAGGTCTGTTTTTAGGCTGGTGGCATAGTCAGAGATAAGGTGAGGTGGGCGAACCTGCCGCTCGCGTGGCAGCATGCGCCCGAAAAAGGCCAGAGGGAAACCTCTGGCCTTTTTTGCGGTGTCGAACTTAGAAGTTGTAGCCTACAACAAAGTAACCACCCCAACCGGTCGATTGACCGTTGAAATCGCCTTCGCCCCAGTTCATTTTCGAACCGCCTTGCCACTGGCCGCCGTTATGGAAGTAACGGGCAACCACGGAGTAGTGCCAGTGATCGTAGTTCAGCGCCAGGACGTGGCTGGACGCGATGGAGTTACTGGTACGGTTTGGTTCGTCGCCGAGATCGGAACCCCAGTCGAAGTTGGTGAAGCCGATGTAGCTCAGCTTGCCGCCCCACAGGTCACTGATTGGTACGAAGTATTTCACTTTGAAGCGGTAGCCATCCCACTCATTTTCGTTCGCGGCACCGTAGTTCTGCCACTGGTATTTGGCATACACGTTCAGGGACAGACCCATTGGCAGGCCGGTATCGATATCGGTACCCAGGCCCATATACCAGGTGCTCTGGCGGCTGCCTTTGTTGTCACCCATATCGTAGATATAGTTGTTCGCGAAGTACCACTCTTTGAACGGACCAAAGCTCAGGTCAGCACCGGTCAGCTTGTCGATAGAGAAGCGTGGTTCGATCTCCATAAACATCGGAGAACCGTCGGACCATACGCCTTTATCGTTGCCGTTACCCCAGTCAAAGGTCTTAGGAATATCGATGTAGCCGTAGAAGTCGAGCCAGTCTTTCTTGGCAAACGCTTCATATTCCAGGTACACATCGTTGTTCAGCTTTGGCGAGAAGCGGGTGTGGTAGCTACCCACTACGTTCACGCTCTGATGCCACCAGTCGGAGACATACTGAGGTTGAGAATCGCCTGCTGCGTTAGCAGTGAAAGATGCGGAGAGCGCCAGTGCAGCACCGGCTGCTAATAATGTTTTTTTCATATTTCTGCCACTAATAAAAAAAATCGAAAGAGAGTGATTTTTATCACCGAAGTTTTTCTAAATGTTTCGTGTTTCTGCGAGCCTATTATATGAATCCTTGCTCACGAAAATCAGTCATAGTTCACACATTTTTCAAACGCGTAATCGATTGCGTTCACGTTTGCGTAGTTTAGACGCCGCGATTGTACTGATGGGGTGAATTATTGCAAATGTTTACATACGAGAAATGTGTTTCAGGCAGGGGACAAAGAGGTTGGATTGAGTGGGGAGTATTGTTACAACTCCCCCTTGTAGTACGGTTACTGCGTGTTGGCAGGCTGTACGTCGTGAATACGGACAAAGCCGAGCTGATCGGGAGTCACGCCGTTAAGCTGCAGCGGAATATCGACATCGCTCGGTGCCAGCACGCTTGCTGGCGCGGAGAAGAGCTGGTTCTGCACGTTAACCTCTTGATACTGCTCGGTTGTGCCCTGAATCTGGCCCCACTCTACGGTGCCGGTGAAGGCCGGGAGCGCCTCGTTTGATTCCCCCTGAATGCGCAGCGTCACCGCCGTGCCCTGAGCATTCGCGGCGATATTGCGTAGCGACATGCGTAGGGTTCCCACCTGGCTGTTCAGACGGGCAGGGGTGTTAGCGCCGGGAAGCAGATAGACACCGCGCGTTGATTTCGCATTCAGCGCATTTTGCTGGGTGATTTTCACCGTCTCTTTATTCAGCTGCGTCATCTCGGTGCTGAGCGCGCTGATGCTCTGATGCATCTGCTTGACTTCAGACTGCTGCGCGCAGGCGCTCAGGCTGACGAGGCTTCCCAGCAGGGCGATTCTTAGGTAACGTCTTGTCATGCTGTCTGTTTCCTTCTCTTCGGGATAACGCAATGGTAGCGCGCAATACGGCATCTGGCATCGATCCTTTGTCTCAAAAAGCGCTGCGCCTTTGTTGTATCCGCAGTTCAGGGTAAAATAGATTCCCATCACCTCATCGTCAGGACGTCGTATGCACTGCCCATTCTGTTTCGCCGTAGATACTAAAGTCATTGACTCCCGTCTCGTGGGAGAAGGTTCTTCCGTCCGCCGCCGTCGGCAATGCCTGGTGTGCAACGAGCGCTTTACCACCTTTGAAGTGGCAGAACTGGTGATGCCGCGCGTGGTGAAAAGCAACGACGTGCGTGAACCGTTTAATGAAGATAAGCTGCGTAGCGGCATGCTGCGTGCGCTGGAAAAACGTCCGGTCAGCTCCGATGATGTGGAAATGGCGATTAACCATATCAAATCGCACCTGCGCGCGACCGGTGAACGCGAAGTGCCGAGCAAGTTGCTGGGTAACCTGGTCATGGAACAGCTGAAAAAGCTCGATAAAGTGGCCTATATCCGCTTTGCGTCGGTTTACCGCAGCTTCGAAGATATTAAAGAATTTGGCGAAGAGATCGCCCGCTTACAGGACTAAGCTATGCACGATGAAATGTACATGGCGCGCGCGCTAAAGCTGGCGCAACGCGGTCGCTTTACCACGCATCCCAACCCGCGTGTGGGCTGCGTGATTGTCAATCAGGGCGAAATTGTTGGCGAAGGTTTCCACTATCGCGCCGGTGAACCCCATGCGGAAGTGCATGCGCTGCGCATGGCGGGTGATAAAGCGAAAGGCGCTACCGCCTATGTGACGCTCGAACCGTGCAGTCACCATGGCCGGACGCCGCCGTGCTGTGACGCGCTGATTGCCGCGGGCGTTTCCCGCGTTGTCGCCGCCATGCAGGACCCAAACCCGCAGGTCGCAGGGCGTGGGCTGTACCGCCTGCAGCAGGCGGGTATTGAAGTCAGCCACGGTCTGATGATGAGCGAAGCCGAAGCGTTGAACAAAGGCTTCCTTAAGCGGATGCGCACCGGTTTCCCTTACATCCAACTGAAGCTTGGCGCATCGCTCGACGGCCGCACGGCAATGGCCAGCGGTGAAAGCCAATGGATTACCTCGCCGCAGGCACGACGCGACGTGCAGCGCCTGCGCGCGGAAAGCCACGCGATACTAACCAGCAGCGCGACGGTGCTGGCGGATGACCCGGCGCTGACCGTGCGCTGGGACGAGCTCAATGCCGAAACGCAGGCGCTCTACCCGCAGGCAAATCTGCGTCAGCCGCTGCGCATCGTTATCGATAGCGGCAACCGCGTCACGCCGGAGCACCGCATTGTGCAGCAGCCGGGTGAAACGCTGTTTGCGCGCACCGAGGAGGATACCCGCGTGTGGCCGGAAGGCGTACAGACGCTGAAAATACCGGAGCACAACGGTCATCTCGATCTGGTGCTGCTGATGATGCAACTGGGCAAACAGCAGATTAACAGCATTTGGGTGGAGGCGGGGCCAACGCTTGCTGGCGCGCTGATTCAGGCGGGGCTGGTTGACGAGCTTATCGTCTATATCGCGCCTAAACTATTAGGAAGCGATGCGCGGGGATTATGTGTGCTGCCAGGACTTGAGAAACTGGCCGACGCCCCCCATTTCAAATTCAACGAGATACGCCAGGTGGGCCCGGATGTGTGCCTGCATTTAACCACTGCGTGAGGCTTTCCGAATTAGAGGAAGCAGCGCCCAGAATATTATGATAAAATCCGCCCCCCTGCGGGGCAAATGAACCCAAAGGAAGAGTATGAACATTATTGAAGCTAACGTTGCTACCCCGGACGCTCGCGTCGCCATCACCATCGCGCGTTTCAACAACTTTATCAATGACAGCCTGCTGGAAGGTGCTATCGACGCCCTGAAGCGCATTGGTCAGGTTAAAGATGAAAACATCACCGTTGTTTGGGTTCCAGGTGCTTATGAACTGCCTCTGGCGGCTGGCGCACTGGCAAAAACCGGTAAATACGATGCGGTGATCGCGCTGGGTACAGTTATCCGTGGCGGTACTGCGCACTTCGAATATGTTGCTGGCGGGGCAAGCAATGGCCTGGCGCACGTCGCTCAGGACAGCGAAATCCCGGTAGCCTTTGGTGTTCTGACCACCGAAAGTATTGAACAAGCCATCGAACGCGCTGGCACAAAAGCCGGTAACAAAGGTGCAGAAGCTGCACTGACCGCGCTTGAAATGATTAATGTATTGAAAGCCATCAAGGCCTGATTTTTGTAAGGGGAAATCCGTGAAACCTGCTGCTCGTCGCCGCGCCCGTGAGTGTGCCGTCCAGGCACTCTACTCCTGGCAGTTGTCCCAGAACGACATCTCCGATGTTGAATACCAGTTCCTGGCGGAACAAGACGTTAAAGATGTCGACGTCGTGTACTTCCGTGAGCTGCTGTCCGGGGTGGCGACTAACAGCGCGTACCTCGACGGATTGATGAAGCCATACCTGTCCCGTATGCTCGAAGAGCTGGGCCAGGTAGAGAAAGCCGTACTGCGCATCGCGCTGTTCGAGCTGTCGAAGCGTGATGATGTGCCATACAAAGTGGCTATCAACGAAGCTATCGAACTGGCAAAAACCTTTGGCGCTGAAGACAGCCACAAGTTTGTCAACGGCGTGCTGGATAAAGCCGCTCCTGCTATTCGTCCCCACAAAAAGTAATCTTCAGGCCGGGTTTTGCCGAATCTCTTTCTGGCAAATTCCGGCCTTGTTTTATCCTTCTGCTGAGGCATAACGTATGGCATGCGGCGAATTCTCCCTGATTGCCCGTTATTTTGACCGAGTACGAAACGCCCGTCTTGATGTAGAAACCGGAATCGGCGACGACTGCGCGTTACTCAATATTCCCGAAAAACAGACCCTGGCTATCAGCACCGACACGCTGGTGGTGGGCAACCATTTCCTTCCTGATATCGACCCGGCTGACCTGGCCCAC
Source organism: Kluyvera sp. CHPC 1.2972 (assembly GCF_036759925.1). Lineage (NCBI taxonomy): Bacteria > Pseudomonadati > Pseudomonadota > Gammaproteobacteria > Enterobacterales > Enterobacteriaceae > Kluyvera > Kluyvera sp. CHPC 1.2972. The sequence continues at coordinate 202,509 of NZ_JAPKIB010000005.1, forward strand.
AAAGCACTGGCGGTAAACCTTAGCGATTTAGCGGCAATGGGTGCAGACCCGGCCTGGCTGACGCTTGCGTTGACGCTACCGGCGGTGGATGAAGCCTGGCTGGCGGCGTTCAGTGACAGCCTGTTTGAGCTGTTAAGCTATTACGATATGCAGTTAATTGGCGGCGACACGACCAAAGGGCCGCTGTCGATGACGCTGGGTATTCACGGCTACGTGCCGGCGGGCCGCGCGCTAAAACGTTCTGGTGCAAAACCGGGTGATTGGATCTACGTGACCGGCACGCCCGGTGACAGCGCGGCGGGTCTGGCGTTGATTCTGAATCAGCTGACGATTGATAACCCTGAAGATGCAGCCTATCTGCGTCAGCGTCATCTTCGTCCGACGCCGCGTATTCTGCAGGGACAAGCGCTGCGCGACCTGGCAAGCTCGGCTATCGATCTCTCCGACGGTCTGATTTCCGATCTGGGGCATATTCTTAACGCCAGCGGTGTAGGTGCTCGCATTGACCTCGATCTGCTGCCGTACTCGGATGCGCTGCGTCGCCATGTACCGCCGGAGCAGGCGTGTCGCTGGGCGCTTTCCGGTGGTGAAGACTATGAGCTCTGTTTTACCGTTCCGGAACTGAACCGTGGCGCGCTGGAAGTGGCGCTGGGTCAACTGGGCACACCGTTTACCTGCATCGGGCAAATCAGCGCTGATGTAGAAGGACTGCATTTCACCCAGGAAGGGAAAGCGGTGCAGCTTGACTGGAAGGGATACGATCATTTTGGCTAAGCATGATGACGCAAAAAGCCGTCTTAATTTACGCAACCCCTGGCACTTGCTGGCAACGGGGTTTGGCAGCGGCCTGAGCCCGGTAATGCCGGGCACGGCTGGATCGATTGCCGCCATTCCCTTCTGGTACGTGCTGACGTTTCTGCCGTTGCAGCTCTATTCGCTGGTGGTGATGTTCGGTATTTGTATCGGTGTTTATATCTGCCGCCGCACGGCGCGTGATATGGGCACGCATGACCACGGTAGCATCGTCTGGGATGAGTTTATCGGCATGTGGATCACGCTGATGGCGATTCCGGTCATCAACTGGCAGTGGGTATTGGCGGGGTTTGTGGTGTTCCGTATTTTTGATATGTGGAAACCCTGGCCTATTCGCTGGTTCGACCGAAACGTCCACGGTGGAATGGGGATTATGGTCGACGATGTTATCGCCGGGGTGATTTCGGCGGGGATACTGTTTGTGGTGGGGCATTACATTTTGTGATGTTTCTGTAGCCCGGCCGAGCAGAGCGACGCCGGGGAGGGTACGGAGCTGCCCCGGGGTCGGCGTGACCGCCTCGCCCGGGCTACAGATTATTTGAACCCAACCACCGGATGCGGCTGATACGGCGCTTCCATTGACGCAATCTGTTCCGGCGTCAGCGTAATATCCACCGCGTTCAACAGCTCATCCAACTGATCCTCGCGCGACGCCCCAATAATCGGTGCCGCAACGCCCGGTTTACTCAGCAGCCATGCCAACGCCGTCTGCGCCCGGCTGGCTTCAACTTCCTGCGCGACCCGCTCCAGTTCCCCGGCAATCTGCTCATCGTTCTCTTCGGTTGAGCTATACAGCGTTTGCCCGAACTCGTCGGAAACCAGCCTTGCCGTCGTCTCGCCCCACGGGCGCGTCAGGCGACCACGCGCCAGCGGACTCCACGGAATCACCGCTATCCCTTCCTGAGTGCAGAGCGGCAGCATATCGCGCTCCTCTTCCCGGTAGATCAGATTGTAGTGATCCTGCATGGTGACGAACGGTGTCCAGCCGTTGGTTTTTTGCAGCGCCAGCGCGTGGGCAAACTGACGAGCGTGCATTGACGATGCGCCAATAAATCGTGCCTTGCCGGACTTCACTACCTCATCCAGCGCTTCCAGCGTCTCCTCAATGGGCGTGCGGTAGTCCCAGCGGTGAATTTGCAGCAAATCGACGTAGTCCATCCCGAGGCGCTTTAAGCTGTCGTCGATGGATCGGAGAATTTGCGCGCGGGACAGACCCTCTTCCAGATCCCCCACCTGATGGTAAACCTTGGTGGCGACCACCACTTCATCACGGCGAGCGAAATCACGTAGCGCACGGCCGACGATCTCTTCGCTGCTGCCGTCAGAATAGCTATTAGCGGTGTCGAAAAAGTTGATGCCGCCTTCGATGGCGCGCTGGATGATGGGGCGACTGCTGTCTTCCGGAAGTGTCCAGGCGTGTTTACCCCGATCCGGTTCGCCGAAGGTCATACAACCAAGGCAAAGACGAGAGACCCGAAGGCCGGTGTGTCCTAACGTATCGTATTGCATGAATCAGCTCCTGCTAGCGGGTAAGCGGTTTACCTTTAAGCATAGCAGGAGCGATGGGGAGGATTATGCTAGCCAGCCCGTGATCTTCGCTTCGATACCGGCGGCATCCAGGCCGAGGTCGGCTCGGGCCTCTTCCTGCGTACCCTGCGGGACGAAGAAGTCAGGCAGGCCAATATTGAGCACCGGCACTGGTTTACGATGCGCCATCAGCACGTCGTTCACGCCGCTGCCCGCACCGCCGATGATGGCGTTCTCTTCCAGCGTCACCAGCGAGTCGTGGCGCGCGGCCATTTCGAGGATCAGGCTTTCATCCAGCGGTTTGACAAAGCGCATATCCACCAGCGTCGCGTTGAGTTTCTCGGCAACGATTTCCGCCTCGGCCAGCAGGGTACCGAAGTTGAGGATCGCCAGCTTCTCGCCTTCGCGTTTCACCACCCCTTTGCCGAGCGGCAGTTTTTCCAGCGGCTGAAGTTCCGCGCCGGTACCGCAGCCGCGCGGGTAGCGTACCGCGCTTGGCCCGCTGCTGTAGTGATAGCCGGTATAGAGCATCTGGCGGCATTCGTTTTCATCGCTTGGCGTCATGATGACGAAATCCGGAATGCAGCGCAGATAGGAGATATCGAATGCCCCCTGGTGCGTCTGCCCGTCGGCGCCGACGATGCCCGCGCGATCGATAGCGAACAGTACCGGCAGCTTCTGGATAGCCACATCGTGGATCACCTGATCGTAGGCGCGCTGCAGGAAGGTAGAGTAGATAGCCACGATCGGTTTGTAGCCGCCAATCGCCAGGCCCGCGGCGAAAGTCACCGCGTGCTGTTCGGCAATTGCCACGTCGAAATACTGGTCAGGGTATTTTTTCGAGAACGCCACCATGCCGGAGCCTTCGCGCATCGCTGGCGTCACCGCCATCAGCTTGCTGTCTTTCGCCGCGGTTTCGCACAGCCAGTCACCGAAAATTTTCGAGTACGACGGCAGGCCACCGCTGCTTTTTGGCAGCTTACCGCTGGTGTGATCAAACTTCGGCACCGCGTGGAAGGTAATAGGATCTTTTTCGGCCGGCTCATAGCCACGGCCTTTTTTGGTCATGATATGCAGGAACTGCGGGCCTTTCAGGTCGCGCATGTTCTTGAGCGTATTCACCAGCCCCAGTACGTCGTGACCGTCAACCGGCCCGATGTAGTTGAAACCCAGCTCTTCAAACAGCGTGCCCGGCACCACCATGCCTTTGATATGTTCTTCGGTACGCTTCAGCAGCTCTTTAATCGGCGGTACGCCGGAGAAGACTTTCTTGCCGCCTTCACGCAGGGAAGAGTAGAGCTTGCCGGAAAGCAGCTGCGCCAGATGGTTGTTCAGCGCGCCGACGTTCTCAGAGATAGACATTTCGTTGTCGTTCAGCACCACCAGCATATCGGGCTTGATATCGCCCGCGTGGTTCATCGCTTCAAACGCCATACCGGCGGTAATCGCGCCATCGCCAATCACGCAGACGGTGCGACGCTGTTTGTTTTCTTTGCCCGCCGCAACCGCAATACCAATACCGGCGGAAATCGAGGTGGAGGAGTGACCGACGCTCAGCACGTCGTACTCGCTCTCGCCGCGCCACGGGAATGGGTGCAGGCCACCTTTCTGGCGAATGGTATCAATTTTGTCGCGACGGCCGGTCAGAATTTTGTGCGGATAGGCCTGATGGCCGACGTCCCAGATAAGCTGGTCGAACGGCGTATTGTAGACGTAGTGCAGCGCCACGGTGAGCTCCACCGTGCCAAGCCCGGAGGCGAAGTGTCCGCTGGAACGGCTCACGCTGTCGAGCAGGTAACGGCGCAGCTCGTCACACAGCTTCGGCAGGCTCTCTTTTGGCAGCAGACGTAATTCCTGAGTGGAATCGACCAGCGCCAGGGTCGGGTATTTGGCAATATCAAAACTCATCTGAGACTCATTTATGGTTTATTTGTCGCGCAGGATGATGTAGTTCGCTAGCGCTTCCAGTGCTGTGGTATCCAGTGATTGCGCGGCCAGTTCGGTAAGAGACTGACGGGCATCGGCAATAAGGTCACTGGCTTTAGTCCGGGCTTGCTCAAGGCCCAGTAGTGCAGGATAGGTGCTCTTGCCGAGCTGCTGGTCGGCACCCTGGCGTTTTCCGAGGGTCGCAGTATCGCCCACCACATCCAGAATGTCATCCTGAACCTGGAACGCGAGGCCGATGCTTTCGGCATACTTATCCAGTAGCGGCAGCGCCTTGCGGCCCTGTTCACCCGCGCTGAGTGCGCCCAGACGCACGGCGGCGCGGATTAGCGCACCGGTCTTATGGCGGTGGATGCGCTCCAGCATTTCAAGATTAACCTGTTGCCCCTCGGCTTCCAGATCCAGCGCTTGACCGCCGCACATACCCGCCACGCCGCTGGCGGTTGCCAGCTCGGAGAGCATTGCCAGACGATCGCGATCGGAGACCTCGTGCATCGGCGCATCACTCAGTATAGAAAACGCCAGCGTTTGTAGCGCATCCCCGGCCAGAATGGCGCTCGCCTCACCAAATTTAATATGGCAGGTCGGCTGACCGCGACGCAGGTCGTCATCGTCCATCGCCGGGAGATCGTCATGCATCAGCGAATAGGCGTGAATGCACTCAACCGCCGCTGCGGGTGCATCCAGCGTCGCGAGGCTAACGCCGAACATCTGCCCGGTGGCGTACACCAGGAACGGACGCAGACGTTTACCGCCTAATAGTGCGCCATACTGCATGGCATCAACCAGAGGAGTGTTCTGAAACGGCAGTGGTGCAATAAAACGGCGCAGCGCGTCGTTTGCCTGCTCAACGCAGGCATTCAGCTGTTGCGAAAAATCCATTTATTCAGCGTCCGGCGTGAAAGGCTCTAGTGGGGAATCTTCGTTATCGGCCAGCAGGATCTGCACGCGTTGTTCCGCCTGTTGCAGCTTGGTCTGCCCCTGACGTGCCAGCTGCACACCACGTTCGAATTCGTTCAGCGCCTCTTCCAGAGGAAGGGAGCCGCTTTCCAGACGGTTAACAATTTGCTCCAGCTCGGTTAAAGCGGTCTCGAAACTGGCCGGGGCTTCGTTTTTCTTTGGCATAGTGAATGTTTGGCTCTTGTTATGTCGCGACTGCGTCTATGGTAACGGAGTCTGGGTGTGAAGCAAATAACACGCAATGGTAAGCGGGATGATGGTATACTCCGCGTCCTGGACGCAGGTGCCCTCGCTATGAAACGGTACGCTGCGATACATCTTTTTGCCTAAAGCCCCGTCGGGCTTGCCAACGAACCATTGCCGCCATGAAGTTTATCATTAAATTGTTCCCGGAAATCACCATCAAAAGCCAAACTGTGCGTTTGCGCTTTATTAAAATTTTAACCGGGAATATTCGTAACGTTCTTAAAAACTACGATGAAACGCTTGCCGTCGTTCGCCATTGGGACCACATCGAAGTGCGTTCTAAAGATGAAGACAAACGTCTGGTGCTTCGCGACGCGCTGACCCGTATTCCGGGTATCCACCATATTCTGGAAGTCGAAGACGTTCCGTTTACCTCGCTGCACAATATTTTTGAGCAGACGCTGCCGCTGTGGCGTGAAGCGCTGGAAGGTAAATCGTTCTGCGTGCGCGTTAAGCGTCGTGGTAAGCACGAATTCACGTCAATTGAAGTGGAGCGGTATGTTGGCGGCGGCCTGAATCAGCACATTGAAACGGCACGCGTGAAGCTGACTAACCCAGACGTGACCGTTAACCTCGAAATCGAGAACGACCGTCTGCTGCTGGTGAAAGGGCGCTACGAAGGCATTGGCGGCTTCCCGATTGGTACTCAGGAAGACGTGCTGTCGCTGATCTCCGGCGGCTTCGACTCCGGCGTGTCCAGCTATATGCTGATGCGTCGCGGCTGTCGCGTGCACTACTGCTTCTTCAACCTCGGCGGCGCGGCTCATGAAATCGGCGTTCGTCAGGTCGCGCATTATCTGTGGAACCGTTTCGGTAGCTCACACCGCGTGCGTTTCGTGGCGATCAACTTCGAGCCGGTGGTTGGCGAAATTCTTGAGAAAGTGGAAGACGGCCAGATGGGCGTCGTGCTGAAGCGCATGATGGTCCGTGCGGCATCGCAAGTGGCTGAGCGCTACGGCGTACAGGCGCTGGTGACCGGTGAAGCGCTGGGTCAGGTGTCCAGCCAGACGCTGACCAACCTGCGTCTGATTGATAACGTCTCTGACACCCTGATCCTGCGTCCACTGATTTCTCACGATAAAGAGCACATCATAAATCTGGCGCGTGAAATTGGCACTGAAGACTTTGCCCGCACCATGCCGGAATACTGCGGCGTGATCTCGAAGAGCCCGACTATCAAAGCGGTGAAGGCGAAAATCGAAGCGGAAGAAGCAAACTTCGATTTTGCGATTCTGGATAAAGTGGTTGCCGAAGCGAATAACGTCGATATCCGCGAAATCGCGCAGCAGACCCAGCAAGACGTGGTGGAAGTTGAAACCGTCAGCGGCTTTAGCGACAACGACGTGATTCTGGATATCCGCTCCATTGATGAGCAGGACGATAAACCACTGAAGCTGGAAGGCGTGGAAATTGCTTCTCTGCCGTTCTACAAGCTGAGCACCCAGTTCGGTGACCTCGACCAGAGTAAAACCTACCTGCTGTGGTGCGAGCGCGGCGTGATGAGCCGCCTGCAGGCGCTTTATCTGCGTGAGCAGGGCTTCACCAATGTTAAGGTATACCGCCCATAACTAAAAAAACCGGCCTGGCCGGTTTTTTTATATCAGGTAGCCCGGCTGAGCAGAGCGACGCCGGGTTTTGCACCTACTCTTCGTAAAAGTTATAAATCCCCGCCGCCATCACCAGCTGCGACGCAATCTCATACGCTTTTTCACGCCCGACCAGCAGGTCGATAATCTTCAGCCCGAAATCAATCGATGTGCCCGGCCCCTGGCTGGTTAGCAGGTTGACGCGCGGGTCCCAGACCACACGCTTATCCTGCCACTGACCTTCAGGGATTTGGTCTTTCAGCGCCGGGAAACCGGTCATATTGCCGATAGGGAAGAGCTCATGGGGCACCAGCACGGTGGCGGCGGCTGCGCAGATAGCGGCGACAATACGCCCGGAGTTGTGAAACTGTCTCACCGTCTCGACCAGCAGAGGGCTATCGCGGAAGCACTCCGCGCCTTTAATGCCGCCCGGCAGGATGATGATATCGAAATCACCGTCTGCCACTTCAACCAGCGGGGCATCGGCCAGCAGTTTAACGCCGCGGGAGCAGGTAATGGTCAGGTTGCCATCACTGGCGACGCTGGCGGTGGTGACGCTGATGCCGCCACGCACTAACAGATCGATAGTGGTGACGGCTTCCATCTCTTCACTACCAGGAGCGAGGCAAATCAGTGCCGACGCGCTCATATTCACTCTCCTTACGTTTAACCTGTTCATACAGGCGAGTATTTTCCGGCACCGGAATGCCGTGCGCCCGTGCGCGCTTGAGCAGGAAACCGGTGATATAGTCGATTTCCGTATGCCGAAGCGCGCGGATGTCCTGCAGCATGGAGGAAATGTTCTCCGCCGTCAGATCGATCACCTGGTTAACATAAAATAACAGACTTTCCGGAGAGGTATGAAACCCTTCCCGCGTCATGGTCATTGCCACTTCATCGCAAATACGCGCCACCTGCTCCTGATGATGACGAAGTTCACCGTTAGAGCAGTTCATCAGCGCCGTCATCGGATTAATCACGCAGTTTACGGCGAGCTTACGCCACATGGCGGAGTGAATATTGTCGTGCCAGGCAACGTCCGGCAACACCTCCTGGAGGATTTCCGCCAGCTGGCTGTAGTCGTCATCGTAGCATTTGGCCGGGCCGATGTGGGTGGTGCCGTTGGCGACATGAATAATGATATTGCCGTCGCGGCGGGCGGCCTGCGTGGTTGCCCCAAGCAGAATCGGTTGATGTAGGCCGTTAAGCTCCTGCAGCGTCCCCATACCGTTATGAATCAGCAAAATGGGCGTTGTTGCCGGAAGCGTCGCCGCCAGGCTTCTGACCGCGTCTGACACCTGCCAGGCTTTGAGGGTCACCAGCAGCAGATCGCTCTGCGCCAGGAAGTCAGGGTCATTGGCGATAAATGAGTGGTTGAATACGCTACCGTCCAATTCCATCACGTTGACGCTACAGTAGGGCTGAGGTACGCGTAGCCATCCTTGTACTTCAAATCCTTTTTTATGGAGCGCGGTCATCCAGAGCTGGCCAAGCGCACCACATCCCAAAACGGTAATTTTCAAACATCCTCCTTACCACACCAGATGCTGCTGGTATGTCATACTTCACGCGAGCACTCGAATGAGTATAGCGTTATCAACTAAGCTTCCGGGGATAACAAGTTGAGTTATGCCGTGTTGCAGGTATTATGCAACGCAAAAGAAACTAAGGGAGGGGAAAAGATGCCATCTTTCGATATTGTCTCTGAAGTCGATCTTCAGGAAGCGCGTAACGGCGTGGATAACGCAGCCCGTGAGGTTGAATCTCGCTTCGATTTTCGCGGCGTAGAAGCGAAAATTGAGCTTAACGAAGCGAATAAGACCATTAAGGTGCTGAGCGAGTCCGATTTCCAGGTGAACCAGCTGCTGGATATCCTGCGTGCCAAGCTGCTCAAGCGCGGCATTGAAGGCACATCTCTTGATGTACCGGAAGAGTTCGTCCACAGCGGCAAAACCTGGTTTGTGGAAGCGAAGCTGAAACAGGGCATTGAAAGCGCGATTCAGAAGAAAATCATTAAGCTTATCAAAGACAACAAGCTGAAGGTGCAGGCGCAGATTCAGGGCGAAGAGATTCGTGTAACCGGGAAATCTCGCGACGATCTGCAGGCCGCGATGGCGCTGGTGCGCGGCGGCGACCTCGGTCAGCCGTTCCAGTTTAAAAACTTCCGCGACTAACCGTGAAAGTACTGCCCGCACGCTGCTGCGGGCAGTTTCGTCTTACCTGGCAGCTATCGCCTGCTCTACCTCAAAGCGGTTTGTCACTTTGCTGTCAATTTTGATGTAGGCAGAGTGTTCCTGAGCCACCACCAATACCTCTTTAACGCCCTCGGTCGCCAGCAGGCGCTCGCGCAGCGCGTCGTCCGCATCGACATCATCCGGGATCTGCACGCGCAGGCTGCTAACGTACGGCGGCTCCTGCATCGTCATCGAAACCAGTAGCCAGACCGTTGCCAGCAGCGCGCCGGCGAGGAATACCGTTTGTGAGTCGAACAGGCCGTCAATCCAGCCTCCTAGCGAGCCGCCGATAGCGACGCCGAGGAACTGGCTGGTGGAGTAAATCCCCATTGCCGTACCTTTGTAGCCCGCCGGAGCCTCTTTGCTGATAAGCGAAGGCAGCAGCGCTTCCATCAGGTTAAACGCAAGGAAGAAAATCTGTACGCCAGCGACCAGTTCCCAGAAGTAGGTACCGGATCCCCACAGCACGATTTCGGCAATCAGCAGCAGGGCGATACACAGCACGAACACGCGCTTCATGCGCCGCTTCACTTCGGCGTAGATGATAAAAGGCACGACCGCGACAAACGAGACGACCATGGTCACCAGATAGATTTTCCAGTGTTCAGCGGCCGGGAAGCCTGCGGGCTCCAGTTGACCAGGCAGCGCCACGAAGGTCGACATCAGCAGGATGTGCAGACACATGATGCCGAAGTTTAGCTTCAGCAGCTTCGGCTCCATCAGCACTTTGCTAAAGCAGCCTTTGACCATCCCTGATTCGCGGTTAAGCACGTGGTTTTTGCTGTCCGGCACCACCCAAAGGGTCAGCAAGATGCCCAACGTTGCCAGCCCGGCAATCATCCAGAATAGCGCGTGCAGGCCGAGCTTGTGGGTGATAATCGGGCCCAGCACCATCGCAATCGCAAAGGTGACGCCAAAGCTGACGCCGATAAACGCCATCGCCTTGGTGCGGTTTTGTTCACGGGTCAGGTCGGAAAGCAGCGCCATGACCGCGGCGGCAATCGCGCCAGAGCCCTGCAGGGCGCGGCCGAGGATAATGCCCCAGATAGAATCCGACATTGCCGCAATCACGCTGCCGAGAACGAAAATGGCCAGCCCGCCGACAATCAGCGGTTTGCGGCCAATGCGATCGGAGATAAGTCCAAAGGGAATTTGAAAAACGGCCTGCGCTAGCCCGTAAATACCGATGGCCAGGCCAATCAGCGCTTCGCTTGCGCCCTGTAATGCCATGCCGTATGTGGTCAGAACCGGAAGGACCATAAACATGCCGAGCATACGCAAAGAAAATACGGTCCCTAAACCCCAGGTGGCGCGTAACTCACCCGGCGTCATTTTGTAATCGTTCATTCCCACCTCTATATAAAAGCTGGGAGTAGTGTAGTGCGGGGAGAGGGCAGGGTAAACAGACGCTTAATTAACAAATATTACATTATTGAATCATTTGTGCGGAATAGAGACATAAACAATAACCCGGCGGCCCGAAGGCCGTCGGGTTCAAAGCCTGGTCAGGCGGCTTTCTGCGATATCTGGCGAATGGCGTCGATCACTTTCAGTGAACGCAAAGCATCTGCCGCATCAATGATTGGCTCGGCCTCACCGGCGATCACCTGCAGGAAATGGCGCAATTGCAGGATAAAGGGATCGATAGGCTCGACGGCGAGCGTTTCCTGCAACAGCGGCGCATGCCAGCCGCTTTGTTCACCGTAGCGCCACCAGCGCATTTGCGGAATGGCCAGCGCCCCTTTGCTGCCGGAAATCAGATAGCAGTTTTCTGGGGTATGGGCGTAAACCGTATTCTCCGCCGAATTCATCTCCCAGCTCCACGGGCTGACGCCGCAGTCGCTGAGCACCGCGCTGCCGAGCGCTCCGCAGGCAAAGCGCAGATTCACTACCGCGCTATCTTCGTTGGCGAAGCCGCGCCCGGCGTTGCTGGTCATTGCCTGCACTTCCTCAATTTCCCCCAGAAGATAGCGTAGCAGATCGATATCGTGCACCAGATTCACCAGTAGCGGCCCGGCACCTGGTTCACGACGCCAGGCAACGTTGAAGTAGTCATCGGGCTTTTGCAGGATCCAGTGCGCCGAGACCGCCACAATGTTGCCCAGCTCACCGCTGTCGATAAGCGACTTTGCCGCCACCGTCAGCGCGTTGTGCCGCCGGTGGTGGCCCACCAAAACGGGAACGCCATGCTGCGCCGCGGCGTCGACCAGCGCTTGCGCGCGTTCTGGCGATTCGGCGACCGGTTTTTCTACCAGCACCGGAATACCGCGCTCGATGCAGGCAATAGCGCACGGCACGTGCAGGGTGTTTGGCGTGGCGTTAATCACTCCTTGCGGATTGACCTGATCCAGCATGTCGTTGATATCGGCATACCACGCGATGCCCAGCGATGTCGCCAGCGCCTGAGCCTGCGGTGACGGATCGGCCAGCGCGACCAGCTCCGCCTCTGGCGTCTGCTGAATGACCTCAATATGCTTGCGGCCGATAGCGCCTGCACCGATGATGGCAAGACGGATGCGATTCATGATGGGCTCCTCAGGGTGGTTGTGACGGTTGGCTTCGCGTTAGTCGGGCTTGCCGCCCAGTAGCCTTTGGCGGCCAGACCGATGACGGTCAGCGCTGCGGGAATGCCGAGGATCAGGAACACCGATTTAAAATCGAGCCCCAGCGCCAGCATTTCCGCACCAGCAAATGCGCTGAGAATGGCGCCGATTCGCCCGACGCCGTGCATCCAGCTGGAACCGGTCGCACGTGCCTGGGTGGGGTAGAAGCGGGCGGAAAGGGCGTTCATTCCGGTATTCGCGCCGTTAAGGCAGGCGCCGCTGACAAACGCCAGCAGGCACAGCAACGGGAAGTTCACCCCCGCGTAACCAATCGCCATGGTGAACAGGCCACCCACGGCGAAGATAACCCCCAACGCCCGGTGCGGATCGATACGGTCCATCAACCAGCCCGCGAACAGGGAGCCGACGGTGCCGCCAGCCTGGTAAATCGCGGTCATTATCGCCGCCTGGCTGACGGTCAGCCCTATCTCTTTCACCAGCGTCGGTAGCCAACTGCCGAGGATATAGACCAGAAACAGCCCCATAAAGTAGACCAGCCACAGCATTAGCGAGCCGAACAGATATTCACGTGACAGCACAATGCGCATGGCGCTGCTCTTAATCGGCTGCTGGGGCAGAATAAAGCTGACATTTTCGCTGACCTGGCCGGGGAAAAAGCGCTGAAGGATGGCGTGTATTCGTGCGGCGGGGGCTTGTTTAATCACCAGAAAGCGCGCCGATTCCGGCAGCTTCCAGATAAGAAACGGTGCGAATAGCAGCGGCAGCACACCGCCCAGCGCCATCAGTGAATGCCAGCCAAACTGTGGAATAAGCCACGAGGCGGCAAATCCGCCGATGGCCGCACCAAAGGTAAAACCGCAGAAGATAACGGTGATGATAAACGAGCGCTGGCGCTCCGGCGCGTACTCCGAAACCAGCGTGCTCATATTTGGCATGGCGGCGCCTAGCCCGAGGCCGGTCATGAAACGGAAAAAGATCATCTGTTCGATGTTCTGGGAGAACGCCGTCGCGATGGTCCAGAAACCGAAGAAGAAGACGCTGTTGATGATGATTTTCTTGCGTCCCAGCCAGTCGGCAAGCGGGCCGGAGAAGAGCGCGCCGAGCGCAAGGCCAATCAGCGCCGTGCTAATAACAAAGCCGAGTTCATGGTTACTGACGCCCCATTCCTGCTTTAGCGTTGGGGCGATAAAGCCCATGATGGCGATATCAAAACCGTCCAGCGCAATGACGCAAAAACCGAGAAAAATGACCAGCTTCTGGTAGCGGCTGAGCGGGTTGGTGTTAATTAATTCTCTGACATCCAGGCGTTGTGTCTGTGACATGGCAAGCTCCTGTTTACAGGAAGGATTGTGCAGCGTTAAACAGCAGCTGAGCGCGTTGTTGTGCCGGAAGTGCTCCCTGAGCGCCGGCCAGCGGCACCTCTATCGAGACGGGAATGGTCGGCGGGAGCGCTGCAAGCAGACCGTGGAGATCCAGCTCACCTTCACCCGGGACACGACGCGCGCTGCGGGCCTGATAAATCAACTCCTGGGTATCCGTGGGAATTCGCGCTGGGGCGTCGCAGAGCTGCATGTAGTTCAACCGCTCTGGTGCAAGCGCACTCAGTGCCTCCAGCGACTCGCCTGCTCGCCAGAAGTGAATGGCATCCACCAGAATACCGACGTTGCGCTGCCCGCTGGCGGCAATCAGCTGTTGCGCGCTGGCAAGCGTGGGCAGATGAGTCCACGGCATCGGTTCCAGGTTCATGGTCAGGCCGTAGGCTTCCCCCGCCTGTGCCAACGTCGCCAGGTTCTCCGCGCAGCGAGGAAGGTTATCGTCATTACCGGCGACCAGCACCTGCTGGGCTTCCAATCGGGCAGCGGTGTCGAGGAACGGACGCAGCGCATCGAGGCTGAAATCCGGCGTCAGGCGCACAATCTCCACGTCGGAGACGCGAATACCGGTATCGCGCATCGCGGCCAGCGTTTCGCGTACGGTGCGCGTATCGCCAAGCATGTCGTAATCGGGGTCGTCAGGCGTCGCGGGCAACAGACGAATGCCGACGTGGCTGTAGCCGGTGAGCGCGGCGATACGCACCTGTTCCGGCGGTGAAACGTCCAGCACGGTTAGTGCCGCTAGGGAGAGAGAACGCATATTCATACAGACTCCAGTACAGTTGCAGGTGAGGTTTGTTGTTTTTTTGGCGCCTTTCCCTGGCTAAATGCGTGTTTTTTTTATGAGGTTGTATTTGCGGACAGATTTTTCCCCACCAGGTAACCAAACGTCATGGCGGGGCCCAGCGTGATGCCGCCGCTGGGGTAGAACCCCTGCATCACGCTAGACATATCGTTTCCCACGGCAAATAAGCCGGGGATGGGGTGTTGTTCGGCATCCAGAACGCGCGCCTGTTCGTCGGTTTTCAGGCCGCTGAATGATCCCAGCGAGCCGGGCAGGATACGTACCGCATAGTAAGGCGGCTGTTTCAACTCGCCCAGCGTCGGGCTGGGCTGGTGGCTAGCATCACCCTGCGCACAGTTATAGGCCGATGCGCCGCGCTGGAAGTCGTCGTCGCGCCCCTGTCGGGCGAAGCCATTAAAGCGTTCGACGGTATCGCTGAGCGCGGAACCGTCGATGCCGCACTGTTGCGCCAGTGCCTCAAGCGTATTGGCACTTTGCAGATAGCCGGTTCGCAGCCAGGCCTTTACCGGGAACGGGGTGGGGCGTGCGTGACCCAGGCCGTAGCGGTGCAGCGCGCGGCTATCGGCAATCAACCAGGCCACCGGTTTTTCGCCTTCTGGCGTGGCATCCAGCAGCGTGGCGATAAAATCATGGTAGGAGTCGGCTTCGTTGACGAAACGCTTGCCGTTACTGCGTACCGCGATAAACCCCGGTTTAGCTCGCTCAACAAGGTGCGGAAACGCCAGCTGTAGCCCACTGGCGAGCGAGACGCGGGAGACCGGAGCCCACGCCATCGGGTGCTTAAGCGAGCGGTCAAACTGGCCGCCTACGGTTTCGCCAAGGCGAATGCCATCGCCCTGATTTCCCGGTGGCGCGGCGGAGAAGTGGCCGTAGCCCTGCGCCGCGTGCGGCACCTGCTCGGCCAACCGCTGTTTATCATGCGGAAAACCGCCGCAGGCCAGTACCACCGCACGGGCCGTAACCTGAACCTCACCATCATCGCCGCTGAGGATGGCACCGGTCACGCCTTGGGTATCCTGTAATAAACGTGTGACCGGGGCGTTGAGCTGAAAGCTGACGTTAGCGTCGAGCGCCGAGCGCAGAAGACGCGCGACCAGCGCGTTGCCGTTGACCAGATGACGGCCGCGTCCGTGGCGCAGGCGTTGCCAGCCGTGACGCGCCAGGCGGCGGGCGGCATACAGTGCCGAACGCGGTGAGCGCGTCGCGTTAAAGAAGTGCGCCATATCCGCGCCGCCCGCAATGCCCATACCGGCAAGGCTGATGGTCTCCAGCGGCGGGCGCAGGCGGTGAAGCCAGTCGCCTAGTCCGCGAGCGTCGTACGGTTGGGCGGTGACGGAGCGGCCGCCGGTGACAAAGCCCGTGTTGTTATGAAAGTCAGGCATTTTGCTACCGGACAGAAACTGCACGGCGGTGTTTTGCCGGAAAAAATCCACCATTTCCGGGCCGTAGCGTAAAAAGGTGCGCAGGCGTGCATCGGCAGAGCAGCCTTCCATTTCGGACTGTAGATAGCTCAATGGGGCAGCATCGTCTTCCATTATGCCTTCCTCACGGGCTAGCGGGTTTTGCGGGATCCACAGCCAGCCGCCCGACCAGGCGCTGGTGCCGCCGATCGTTGACTCTTTTTCGGCAACCAGCACTCGCGCACCGCGCAATGCGGCGGTGACGGCAGCAGAAAGCCCGGCGGCGCCGGAGCCAATCACCAGCATATCTACCTCTACATGCCTGCTCATGGGGACTCCTTATTGCAGCGGCGAGAAATCGGTAGGGCGCATCAGCACCGATTCCAGGCGTTCAACCGCCGCCAGTTCGCGGTTTTTCCGTGAGAAGGTCAGCCAGCGCTCGTCCTGAGACATGCGCGCGCGGCGCACCAGACGGTCATCCAGGCTCTCGTAGGCCCAGATATGCACCACCTGATTGACCACGCCGATTTCAGTAAAGAAAAAGCCAATTAGCTTGCCGAGGTGTTCAGTTTGCACCGCAAAGGCGTCGCTTTTGTATAGCGCAAGCCAGTCGGCCATTTTCAGCGGATTGATGGTGTAGGTGCGTTTTTCGTAGATCATGCTGCTTCTCCTGAAGTGAGTGAGGATGCTTTTGTCATATGCATGGCGGCCAGATAGCCGAAGGTGAGCGCTGGGCCGAGGGTGATGCCTGGGCCGGGGTAGGTGCCCGCCATCATCGAATCCATATCGTTGCCGACCGCATACAGACCGCCGATAGGCTGGCCTTGCTGGTTAATGACCTGCGCGTCGGCGGTAGTGACCAACCCGCGTGAAGTGCCTAAGTCGCCGGTAAAGAGTTTGATGGCGTAGAACGGCGCGCTGAGCAGCGGCGCGTTGCAGGCGTTCGGGGCGTGTGCCGCGTCGCCCATCGCGCGGTTATAGCTGTTACCGCCTTTATGAAACGCCGGGTCGCTGCCGTGTGCCGCATGCAGGTTGTAGCGGGAAACGGTGTGCTCAAGCTGTTGCGGGTCTATACCTAACTGCTGCGCCAGTTCGCTTAGGCTTTCGGCCTGATGCAGATAACCGGCGTTCACCAACGCGTCGTTGTTAACCGGTGCCGGGCGCGCCAACCCCAAGCCATAGCGTTTCATTGCCTGGGCATCGCACAACAGGTAGCACGGGGCGTTTTCCGGCTGCTGCTGCATGGCGCTGGCAAAATGGTGGTAGGAATTTGATTCGTTGACGAAACGTACGCCGCGTTGGTTAACCGCGATCACCCCCGGTTTGGCGCGGTCGGTCACCAGATGTGGGAAGCGCTCCTCGCTACCGTCCGGGCGACGCAGCACGGAGACCGGTGCCCAGAAAAAGTTTGACGGCAGGTCTGCGCCTTGTCGGGCATCAACGCTAAGTCCCAGTTGGAATGCTGCACCGTCGTTAGTGGCGGGCGACATGGTGTAGTGCTGCTGCGTCGCTGGGCGATACTGGGGGGCGATGCGCCCGGCGGCAAAGCCTCCGGCGGCAAGTACGACGCCACGACGGGCGTGTAATGTCAGCGTTTGACCATCGCGTTCGATTTCAACCCCGGTCACACGACCGTTCCGTTCGACCAGCGATTTCACCGTCACGTTAAGTTCCAGCTCCAGCCCTTTACGCAGCGCCAGCGTCGCCATGCGGGCAATCAGCGCGTTGCCCATTGCCAGACGGGTACCGCGATGATGGCGCAGACGATCGCGCCCATAGCGGAGCAGCAGCCTGGTGCAGTGGCGCAATGAGCGCCATGAACGGCGCATATCGAGGAAGTGCTGAATATCGACACGGTTAACCATCATGCCGCCAAACAGCAGCATCCCCGGCGGCGGCGAGCGCAGGGTGGTAAAGTGCTCACCCAGCTCGCGGCCATCATATTCCACTACTTCCAGCGCCCGGCCGACGTCCACCCCGCCAGGTTCATCCGGATAGTAGTCCGGCGACAGCGGGCGCAGGCTGTATTTCACCGCGCCTTCCTGTTCGAGAAAGGCCAGCGCTTCTCGCCCGGCATGGACGAATGCGTCAACCATGTCTGGGCGGTAGTTCGCTTCGCCAATGATGGTGCGCAGGTAGGTTTTTATTGCCTCCGGCGAGCCGCTTTTTCCCAGGCGACGGGCCTGGTCGGTGTCGTTAATCCACACCGCGCCGCCGGAGATTGCTGACGTCCCGCCAAAATGCGGGGCCTTTTCCAGCATCAGTACCGAGAGACCTTTGCAGCAGGCGGTAACGGCGGTGGCGAAACCCGCCGCGCCGCTGCCAATCACGATCACATCCCAGCTTTTCATGCTGCGGCCTCGTCTGGTTGTTCAATAGCACCGATGAATTGCCCCATCAGCTGCATCTGCGCCAGCGCCATTTCCGGGCCGGTTTGTGTACGGCAGCCTCGGGTGTTAGCAAAGGCTAGCAACGGGGTGATAACCGGCGCGGTGACGACGTCGGCGACGTGAGTGGCCGCTGTTAATGTCTCCAGCAGATTTTGACTTAACGGCAGTGCGTCGAAGCCCGCCATGCCAGCGGGAGAACCGTTGACCAGCAGATCAATCTCCGAGAGCGAGTCGGGAAGGGGAGTGATATGTACGGTAGGGAAATGGGTGGCTAAACGGTTTTCCAGACGCTGACGACTGGCGTCATCGCGGTCATACAGTGCGAGATGGCTGATACCCGCTTCGCACAGTCCCCAGGCGATAGCGCTACCGACGCCGCCACAACCGGAAAGCAGGGCGCGTTTACCTGTAGGGTTAAAACCGTGAGCTTCTGCCGCGCGCTGGAAGCCCACGCCGTCCAGCATGTCCCCCTCTAAACGACCGTCTGCCAGCTTGCGCACCACGTTAACGGCGTTGAGATGGCGAGCGCGGGACGTGAGGGTATCAAGCAGACCGGCAACACGCTGTTTATGCGGTACGGTAACCAGAATGCCGCTCATATTCTGCCAACCGCGCAGGGCATTCAGGTAGTCGGCGACGGCTTCTGGCGCGATATCGACAGGGATCATCACCTTGTCCATGCCCTGAGTGGCAAAGTAGTGGTTAAAGTTGTCCGGTGATTTCACCTGGGTAATGGGATGCCCGATAACGGCGACGACCTGAGTAAATCCGCTGACCATTGCTCACCTCACTTGTTAATAAACTGTTGCTTGAGTATTTCAATGTAAGGGGTGAGCGACAACGCAGAATTCGGACAGGTTGGTTGTTAATCGCACCAGCAGTGCGATAATCGCAGTAATCGACTCCCTCAGTTGCAAAAGTGTGAACAGCTATGCAAAACGAGATTCATCAGCGCGATTTGATCGTCGGGTTGCAAAAAGGGCTGGCGCTGATCCAGCTTTTTTCGAAGGCGAACCCGCGACTGACGGTGCCGCAGGCGGCGAAAATGAGCGGGTTGACGCAGAGCGCCGCCCGCCGATTTTTCCTGACGCTGGTGCATGACGGCTATCTGGATACCGACGGGCGCTACTACTGGCTAATGGCGAAAACGCTGCGTCTGGGGCAGGCCTATGTTGATTCCGCGCAGTTCCCGCGAATGGTGCGGCCTATCGTGGAGTACGTGGCTAGCCGCAGCGAAGAACACGCGTCAGTTGGGGTGATTGATGATAACGAGCTGGTCTATATCGCCCGCAGCAAACACACGCCGTTTAACTCAACCTCTGTGCGACTCGGTGAACGAGTACCGATTCACTGCACCGCAGGCGGCAGGTTATGGCTGGCTTCGTTACCGGAAGCGGAGTGTGAAGCGGTACTGCAGCGCGTAACCCGTGAGCAGCGAACGCCTTACACGGTGACGGATGTACCAACATTGATGGAGCGTATCGCGCAGGTACGCCGTCAGGGATACGCCTCTATTGAGCAGGAGTTTGAGATAGGCATGCTGGTGATAGCCGTTCCGCTTGCTGATAGGGAAGGGCTGTACTGGGGGGCGTTGAGCTTGACCAGCCACCAGTCGCGCACCTCGCTGGAGGCGCTGTGCCGGGATCATCTGGATCTGCTGTATAGCGCCCAGGCGATGCTGGTGGGCTAGTCAAATGAAAAAATTGGGTGCGTTGAGAATACCTGTCAACAGTACCGTTTCATAGGCTACTTCTCCTTGACCCTAAGGTCGGTAAGAGGCTAGGGGCCTCAGATTAATGTTAAGCGTCTTGCCGGACGTAGAATGTTATCTGGGGCTTTTGTCTATTTGCCTTTCACATCATGCTCAAGACAAACAGTCTCAAGCACCCGCCGCGATTCTATACCTCTTCCCTTCAAATGAGCTGCCTCAGCGCTGGCTTCACCGTTATTTAGGAAAACATCAATACTGGGCAATTTTCTTCAGGCAATAAAAAACCTCGCCGAAGCGAGGTTTTTTCAAACGGAGTCTCTTTACCAGACGTAAGTCAGCAGGTTCTGAGAATTTGGCACCATAAAGTCGACGGACATCATCACGGAGAGCGCGGTAATGGCGATGATGGAGAAGCCGAACAGCTTGCGCGCCCAGACCTTATCATCTTCCACTTTGTAACCGCGCAGCGCCATGCCAAGCCACCAGACGCTCACTGCTGCTGCAACGATCAGGTATTTATACCCAGCGTAGCCACCCAGGGAGAGCATCAATGTGGCCAGAGCAAACGCCACGATGTACAGCGTGATGTGGTTTTTCGCCACTGCAATGCCTTTCACCACCGGCAGAACCGGAATGTTCGCTGCCTGATAATCCTTGAAGCGGAAAATCGCGATAGCGTAGGAGTGAGGCATCTGCCACAGGCTGAAGATCGCCAGCAGAATCAGTGCGCCGCTGTCGAAATCACCGGTCACTGCGCAGTAGCCAATCACCGGCGGCGCAGCGCCGGAGAGTGAACCAATCAGCGTGCCGTAAACGGAGTGGCGCTTCATGTACAGGCTGTAAACGCCGACATAAACCACAAACCCCATCACCCCCAGCCAGCAGGCGAGGGGATTGGCGCCGAACCACAGCAGCATGAAGCCAGCGAGACCCAGCAAGGTGGCGTAGACCAGTGACGTTTTTGGCGCAATCAGTCCCTTAACCAGCACTCGGTTCTTCGTTCGCTCCATCTTACGGTCGATGTCACGATCGATGTAGTTGTTGAAAACACAACCCGAGGCGACCACCAGAGACACGCCGATCAACGTCCAGGCGAACAGCGGATAGTCGATGTGACCTTTGGAGGCCAGCAGGAAACCGCCGATCACGGAGATCAGGTTGCCAAAAATGATGCCAGGCTTCGTTACTTGCAGGTATCGCTTAAACATACTCGCCGCTCTTAGTGAACCATCATGTTGTAGTTCAGGTTCCACATAATCCAGATGGAGCCTACCACCACGATGGCAATGATTATCACGGTAAAGACAAACGCGGTCAGGTTCCAGCCTTCGTCAGACTTGCTGTTCATGTGCAGGAAGTACACCAGGTGTACGACAATTTGCACAACAGCGGTGACCAGAATGGTCCCCAGAATCGCCGCATGCGACGCGCTTCCGCTCATTACCATCCAGAACGGAATGACCGTCAGGATGATAGACAGGATGAAACCTGTCATGTACGACTTCACGCTGCCGTGGGATGCGCCGCTGTGATCGTTAGAATGACTCATTACATTGCCCCCATCAGGTAAACAACGGAGAACACACAGATCCACACTACGTCCAGGAAGTGCCAGAACAGGCTCAGGCACAGGATACGAGTACGGTTAGTGCTGGTCAGGCCGCGGCGGGAAATCTGCACCATCAGCACGGCCATCCAGATAAGACCGGAGGTGACGTGCAGACCGTGAGTCCCTACCAGTGCGAAGAACGCTGACAGGAAGCCGCTGCGATCCGGGCCCATACCTTCAACAATCAGGTGATGGAATTCATAGATTTCCATCGCGATGAACCCTGCACCAAAGAGGAAGGTCAGGGCGAGCCAGGAAACGACCTGGCTCTTGTTGTTTTTGTACATGGCGATAGCCGCCATGCCGTAGGTGATGGAGCTGAACAGCAGCAGTGCGGTTTCAACCAGAACGAACGGCAGTTCGAAGATATCTTTACCCGCCGGGCCGCCAGCCGTGCCGTTCACCAGAACGGCATAGGTAGCGAACAGGGTGGCGAAGATGATGCAGTCGCTCATCAGGTAGATCCAGAAGCCGAAGATCTTCATCGGCCCTGTATCGTGGTGCCCGTGTTCGTGCGCGTGGGCGTTATGCGCGAGAGTATCAGTTGCCATTTTTCAGCCCTGCCTTAGAAATCTCATCGAAATGCTGATTTTCCAGTTTTTCGACTTCTGCAACCGGCACGTAGTAATCCACGTCCTCGTCAAAGCTTTTGATAATCCAGGTGATCACGATGCCTGCGAAGCTAGCAATCGCTAACCACCAGATATGCCAGATCATGGCGAAACCAAAGATG
Source organism: Kluyvera sp. CHPC 1.2972 (assembly GCF_036759925.1). NCBI lineage: Bacteria > Pseudomonadati > Pseudomonadota > Gammaproteobacteria > Enterobacterales > Enterobacteriaceae > Kluyvera > Kluyvera sp. CHPC 1.2972. Next base: position 224,404 of record NZ_JAPKIB010000005.1, read on the forward strand.
GTTGCGAAGGCGGCAATCACAATGCCCGCGCCGCTGTTTTTCGGCATATGAATTTCTTCATAGTGCGCCGGCTGCTTGTACGCTTCGCCTTTCTCTTTCATTTCCCAGAATGCATCGCGTTCGTGAATCTGCGGCACAATGGCAAAGTTGTAGAATGGAGGAGGGGAAGAAGTTGCCCACTCCAGCGTACGGCCGCCCCATGGGTCACCGGTCAGGTCACGGTTCTGCTCGCGGTCGCGAATAGAAACGTAGAACTGAATCAGCTGGCACAGGATACCGCAGGCAATCAGCGCTGCACCGCATGCTGCAACAACCAGCATTGGGTGGAACTGCGGGTCAATCTGCTGGCTCAGGCGACGGGTCATACCCATAAAGCCCAGCACATACAGCGGCATAAACGCTACGAAGAAGCCGATGATCCAGAACCAGAAAGCACGGATGCCCCAGGTTTCGTTCAGCGTGAAGCCAAAGGCTTTCGGCCACCAGTAGGTCAGACCTGCGAAGCAACCAAAGACCACACCGCCGATGATAACGTTATGGAAGTGCGCAATCAGGAACAGGCTGTTGTGCAGCACGAAGTCCGCACCCGGCACTGCCAGCAGAACGCCGGTCATACCGCCGACCGAGAAGGTCACGATAAAGCCGATGGTCCACATCATTGCTGAGTTGAAGACGATACGCCCCTGGTACATGGTGAACAGCCAGTTGAAGATCTTCACCCCGGTAGGGATGGCGATGATCATCGTGGTAATACCGAAGAAGGCGTTTACGTTCGCACCCGCACCCATGGTGAAGAAGTGGTGCAGCCAAACGATGAACGACAGGATGGTAATACACACGGTCGCCCACACCAGAGAGGTGTAACCGAACAGGCGTTTACGCGAGAAGGTTGCTGCAACTTCAGAGAACACACCGAAGACAGGCAGAACCAGAATGTACACTTCCGGGTGACCCCAGGCCCAAATCAGGTTGATGTACATCATCATGTTGCCGCCCATATCGTTGGTAAAGAAATGGGTGCCCAGATAGCGATCCAGGGTCAGCAGCGCGACGGTAACCGTCAGAATTGGGAAGGAGGCGATAATCAGGATGTTGGCGCACAGAGATGCCCAGGTAAATACCGGCATCTTGAACATCGTCATTCCTGGTGCACGCATCTTGATGATGGTCACGAAGAAGTTAATACCGGTCAGTGTGGTACCAATACCGGAGAGCTGAAGCGCCCAAATCCAGTAATCGACACCTACGCCCGGACTGTACTCTATTCCCGAGAGCGGCGGATAGGCCAGCCAACCGGTCTGAGCAAATTCACCAACGCCCAGAGACAGGTTAACCAGAACCACACCGACAACGGTGAACCAGAAGCTCAGGTTGTTCAGGAACGGGAACGCTACGTCACGCGCGCCGATCTGCAGTGGAACCACCAGGTTCATCAGACCGATAACGAACGGCATCGCGACGAAGAAGATCATGATAACGCCGTGGGCGGTAAAGATCTGGTCGTAGTGATGCGGTGGTAGGAACCCAGCTTCCCCGGCCGAAGCCAGAACCTGCTGGCTACGCATCATCACGGCATCGGCAAAGCCACGCAGCAGCATGACGATAGCAACGATGACATACATGATGCCAAGACGTTTGTGGTCGACGGAGGTCAGCCACTCATTCCATAGATAGGACCACTTACCAAAGTAAGTGATGGCCGCCAGGAGAGCGAGTCCCCCGACGATAATGGCAGCCACCGTAACCACGATAATGGGTTCGTGGTAGGGCACTGCATCCAGTGTCAGTTTTCCGAACATCGTATTCTTCCTCGGCCCCTTAGTGAGCGGATTCCGCGTGGCTCATGTCCATGCCTTCCATTCCTTCGTGCGATGCGTGTTCGCCTTCAGGTTTGGTCATGTCCATGCTCTTGCCGTGATCCATGAATTTGCTGGTCACTGCTTTAAACAAATCTGGTTTCACGCTGGAGAAGTACTCCACCTTGTTATATTCGCTCGGTGCAGCCAATTTCTCGAAGGTGGCCATGTCATCCATGGTGTTCGGAGATTGTTTCGCTTTCGCGACCCACTGATCGAATGCGGCACGATCCGGCGTAGCAATGGCTTTGAACTTCATTCCAGAGAAGCCCTGGCCGCTATAACTAGCAGAGATACCGTCGTAGATACCTGCTTCGTTAGCGATCAGATGCAGGTTGGTCTGCATACCGGCCATCGCGTAAATCTGGCTGCCCAGACGCGGGATAAAGAAGGAGTTCATCACGGAGTTGGAGGTCACTTTGAACTGCACCGGAACGTTCGCCGGGAAGGCGATTTCGTTAACGGTAGCAATGCCCTGCTCCGGGTAGATGAAGAACCATTTCCAGTCCATGGAAACCACTTCGATAGTGATTGGTTTCTCATCATGAGCCAGCGGTTTGCTTGGTTCTAAAGCGTGAGTGGTTTTCCAGGTCAGTACGGCGAGGAAGATGATGATAAGAATTGGCACGGTCCAGACCACAGCTTCCACTTTATTGGAGTGTGACCAGTTCGGGCTATACTTCGCATCTTTATTGCTCGCACGATACTTCCAGGCGAAACCAACGGCCATTAAGACGGCGGGAATCACGACGATCATCATCAGGCCGAAAGCCGTCAGAATCAGCGAGCGCTGTTCCAGTCCAATCTGTCCTTTGGGGTCAAGTAGCGCAGAATCACAACCACTGAGTAATACAGTGCCGGCGATTAATGACAACCATCCCAAGTTTTTATTGTATTTCCTGAGTCTCATGTAACGACCTCAATTCCACGGGGTGTTGGTGGCGTTTAAAGTGTGGGGTCATTTTACGGGAAGGTTACATTACTGTAAACATCATTGGTGCTCTGTCAGTTATGTGTTACCGGGTTCTGCCGTGCCTGTCACAGATGTTGCCAAATGTGTCTATTTTCCGAGCGGAAAGCCCATCTGGCGGGCGTTATAACGAAAGGGGGTATGGGGAAGGGGTTAAGATGGCAATTGGTATAACCATTGCCAAAAATATACAAATAATTAACAATTAATCATCAAATAATGGACAATTCAAAAACGAAAAATTAATTGTTCTGGTGCTGAATCGGTTAAAGAAATAAAGCACATTTTAGACGTTCCAATAATTTCCAGAATTCTAAAGCGCACAAAAGCATAAATATTTTTTTTCACATACGACGTAAACGTTATTATTACGCGTCGTGATTACAACGTACTCTTCACATTTTCCGCTTATTTTATTGGAACTGCGTTTTACGCAGGGCAAGGTAGTCCAGCAGGCAGCCGTAAATGATGCCAATAAAGGCTATCACGACGCCTATCTCGAGTACGATTCCGGACCACTGAATGGCGGTGAGGTTCAGAGCATTTGCCAGCAGCATTACCAGCCAGACTCCCAGCAGCGTGGCACCCAGCATTAGCAGACGTAGCGCGAATCGATAGGCGCCCGCATAGCTATCACGCGGCATAAATTGTTCGGTTCGCTGAGTATATTCCAGGGTCTTACGGCAGATAAGCAGCAGCAGAATGCCCGGTACGGCGGCAAACACCGAGAAGAGATAGAACGTCGGCCAACCGTGCGCTTCGACAAACCAGCCAGCAATTGGCCCAACGTAGACACGGCCGACGGCGGACAGCGCCGATAGCAGCGCAAACTGGGTGGCAGAAAACGATTTATTACACAGCGTCATCAGCAGTGCGACGAATGCCGCCGTGCCCATACCGCCGCACAGGTTTTCAAAGAAGACCGCGGCCGCCATCGAATAAATATGCTTATCCGTGACCGAAAGCGCCCAATAGCCAGCGTTCGACACGCCCTGCAAAATGCCAAAAATCAGCAGCGCGCGGAACAGCGTCAGGCGCTGCATCAGTACTCCGCCGTACAGCGCGCCGACAATGGTGGCAAACAGGCCGAGGGTTTTATTCACCATCCCGACCTGGCCGGCGTCAAACCCCACGCCGCGGATCAAGAAGGTGGTGGTCAGGCTCATGGCGAAGGCGTCGCCGAGCTTATACATCACGATGAGCAGCAGAATGAGCCAGGCGTTGTTACGGCCGAAGAAATCTTTAAGCGGTTGCACCACCGCTTGCTCAAGGCTTTTCGGGACCGGGATAACGTCGCTCGGTTCGGGAGCCAGCAAGGTGGCGATAATGCACGGTACAAGCAGCGCCGCCATTAGCCAGTACATGCCCTGCCAGCCTAGCCATTTATCGGCCAGCCATAGCGCCAGCCCGCCGGAAACCAGCATCCCCAGGCGATAGCCCAGTACGCTAATCGCCGCGCCCGCGCCACGCTCTTCCGCTGGCAGCACGTCGGTTTTCCAGGCATCGAAGACAATATCCTGAGAGGCGGAGCAGAACGCGATAATCACCGCCAGCGCTGCCATCCAGCGCAGCTGCGTGGAGGGCTCAAGGAAGCCCATTGCAGCAATGGCGATAAGCAGTAAACATTGTGTCGTCAACAGCCAGCCGCGACGGCGCCCTAAAAATGGCAGCGTGTAGCGGTCCATGACCGGTGACCAGAGAAACTTAAAGACGTATGCCTGGCCGACAAGCGAGAAAAAGCCGATGGTTTTCAGATCGATATTTTCGACCGTCATCCACGCCTGCATCGTCCCTGAGGTCAGGGCGAGCGGTAAGCCGGAAGCAAAGCCAAGAATCAGCAGAATGGCTGATTTCGGTTGCTGAAAAATGCGGAGATAGTGACCAGACATAGTGTTCTACATTCAGACCCGGCCTGAGCCGGGTCTGTGACGGGATTAGCGAGCGTTTTGCTTGATGAAATCGTGGATAGAGGTGTCCTGTGCCATATCGGCGATGGTATCGCCCAGCACGCTATCAACGGTATCGGAAATGTTTTTGTTGGAAGCCTGGAACGCGCCTTCAACGGAGTAGTTAGAACGGTAGTTTTTGGTCATCTTGTTACCGTTAGCGGCAGTCGCGATGATAGCGATATCGGCTTTGGTAGAGATGTTGTAACGCACGTTACCCTGGGAAACGTCGGCATACAGCTGATTAACGATAATCTGCAGATTTACCGCACCGTTCGGGCCAATCATATAACCGCGCGCGGTCATCTGTTTTTCCAGCACTTCCTGCATCAGGAAACGCAGGTCGCGGGAAGCGGTCAGGGTAACCAGCTGGTTGTTGCGGGTGACTTTGGCCAGCGCCTGATCCTGACGCTGGTCAGCGCCGGTGATGCTAACGGTCACGCCCATCAGGCTTGGATCCTGCTGAGGCAGGGTGATTTTTGGCGACACTTCAACCGTGGTCGGAGGCGTTGCGCATCCTGCCAGCATAAACAGTGCTACCAGTGGGAAGAGGATTTTTTTTAACATGTTAGGGGTCTCAAACGCATTGTTTACTGAAAATTCCCGCCATCATAACATCGCCATCGGTCAGGGGAAGTAGGCAATGCATGTAATTTCATCGTGTTGGTGTTTTTCTGCTCGCGTGAACAATCTGCGGCAGGATTTCAGATGAGAAGCGATTGTAAAAGACGTTAACTTCATCTACTTGACAAATAAAAGGGCGCGAACGCTAATTTTTTGTTGCCTTCGTGTAATGGAATCAGTAAAAGCGGCTAACATTTAAAGGGATAGGCGGCATCTTAACGTTGTCGGAGGAGTAATATCATGATGATGCGTGAACAAATCGAAGAAAAACTGAGGGCAGCGTTTGAACCTGTTTTCCTGGAAGTCGTAGACGAAAGCTACCGCCACAACGTACCGGCCGGCTCTGAGAGCCACTTTAAAGTTGTGCTGGTGAGCGATAAGTTTACCGGGGAACGTTTTCTGAATCGTCATCGGATGATCTACGGAACGTTAACAGAGGAGTTTGCGTCCACCGTCCATGCGCTGGCATTGCATACTTATACGCGAAAAGAGTGGGAAGGTTTGCAAGATACCGTCATTACCTCACCGCCATGCCGCGGAGCGGGTACTATCGCGTAGAAAAGGCATTTGCAACACGGAACTTTTCCAGTATGTTGCGTACAGATTATGAGAAAACGGCCTGCGGGCCGTTTTGTTTTGTCTGAATTTTGAGCTATTTCGACAGCGTTCAGACAAAAATTAGCCGGGAATTGTGAAAAATGCCGCAGCAACGCGTGATAACCGTTCTCGACTCATAAAAGTGATGCCGCTATAATGCTGCGTCTTATTTTTCGGAATGTCTTCGGGATGATTCTGACGACAGGGAATGTGATTGATTACGAGAGCATCCCAGGTCCGCAACGCCAGCTTTTCGAGCTTGCGGAGTAGAGTTGACCGAGCACTGTGATTTTTTTGAGGTAACAAGATGCAAGTTTCAGTTGAAACCACTCAGGGCCTTGGCCGCCGTGTAACGATTACTATCGCTGCTGACAGCATCGAGACCGCTGTAAAAAGCGAGCTGGTCAACGTAGCGAAAAAAGTACGCATTGACGGTTTCCGTAAAGGTAAAGTACCGATGAATGTTGTTGCTCAGCGTTATGGCGCTTCCGTGCGTCAGGACGTTCTGGGTGACCTGATGAGCCGCAACTTCGTTGACGCGATCATCAAAGAGAAGATCAATCCAGCTGGCGCGCCTAACTACGTTCCAGGTGAATATAAGCTGGGTGAAGACTTCACCTACGCAGTAGAATTCGAAGTGTACCCAGAAGTTGAACTGCAGGGTCTGGACGCTATCGAAGTTGAAAAACCAGTTGTTGAAGTGACCGAAGCTGACGTTGACGGCATGCTGGACACTCTGCGTAAGCAGCAGGCAACCTGGAAAGACAAAGACGGCGTTGTTGACGCTGAAGACCGCGTTACCGTTGACTTCTCCGGCTCTGTAGACGGCGAAGAATTCGAAGGCGGTAAAGCGACTGATTTCGTACTGGCAATGGGCCAGGGTCGTATGATCCCAGGCTTTGAAGACGGTATCAAAGGTCACAAAGCAGGCGAAGAGTTCGTTATCGACGTTACCTTCCCAGAAGAATACCACGCTGAAAACCTGAAAGGTAAAGCGGCTAAATTCGCGATTACCCTGAAGAAAGTTGAAGAGCGTGAACTGCCAGAACTGACTGCAGAATTCATCAAACGTTTCGGCGTTGAAGATGGTTCCGTTGAAGGCCTGCGCGCTGAAGTGCGTAAAAACATGGAACGCGAACTGAAAGGCGCGGTACGTAACCGCGTTAAATCTCAGGCAATCGAAGGTCTGGTAAAAGCGAACGAAATCGACGTTCCTGCTGCTCTGATCGACAGCGAAATCGACGTTCTGCGCCGTCAGGCTGCACAGCGTTTCGGTGGCAACCAGCAGCAAGCGATGGAACTGCCTCGCGAACTGTTCGAAGAGCAGGCGAAACGCCGCGTCGTTGTTGGCCTGCTGCTGGGCGAAGTTATTCGTACCCACGAGCTGAAAGCTGACGAAGCACGCGTTGCTACCCTGATCGAAGAAATGGCTTCCGCCTACGAAGATCCGAAAGAAGTTATTGAATTCTACAGCAAAAACAAAGAGCTGATGGAAAACATGCGCAGTGTCGCTCTGGAAGAACAGGCTGTTGAAGCGGTTCTGGAAAAAGCGAAAGTGACTGAAAAAGCAACTTCCTTCAATGAACTGATGAACCAGCAGGCGTAATTTCGCTTACCGGTTTACGGTTTTGAGAAAAACCCGTTGCCTTTTGGTGACGGGTTTTTTTATTGCAGCAATAACCAAAGCTTGCGTGATAAAACGGCTTTTCGGTGTTAGCGTATCAACAAAATATTGTTATGCTTGAAATAGGGTAAGATCGTACCCATTACTGAGGGAACGAATCACTCGCCGCATCTCTATAATTAGCAGGCTGTGGCTATTTTATTTATTATCCAGGAGACGGAAATGTCATACAGTGGCGAACGAGATAATTTTGCACCCCACATGGCCCTGGTGCCGATGGTCATTGAACAGACCTCACGTGGCGAACGTTCTTTTGATATCTACTCCCGTCTACTTAAAGAGCGCGTAATCTTTCTGACCGGTCAGGTCGAAGACCACATGGCAAACCTGATTGTGGCGCAAATGCTGTTTCTGGAAGCGGAAAACCCGGAAAAAGACATTTATCTGTACATCAACTCCCCAGGCGGCGTGATCACAGCAGGGATGTCTATTTATGACACCATGCAGTTTATCAAGCCGGATGTCAGCACCATCTGTATGGGGCAAGCGGCATCGATGGGCGCGTTCCTGCTGACGGCAGGCGCAAAAGGTAAGCGCTTCTGCTTACCAAACTCCCGCGTAATGATTCACCAGCCGCTGGGCGGTTATCAGGGCCAGGCGACGGATATCGAAATCCACGCCCGTGAGATCCTGAAGGTGAAAGGACGCATGAATGAGCTTATGGCGCACCATACTGGCAAATCTCTGGAGCAGATTGAGAGCGACACTGAACGTGACCGCTTCCTGTCCGCTTCTGAAGCCGTCGAGTATGGCCTGGTTGACTCAATTTTGAGCAAACGTAACTAATGTCATGACGGCACGTGCCGCTGCACGGTATATAATACTAAGGGCGGCACAACGCTTGCGTAGCAGCTTGCGCTTAAGAATGGCATTTGCGTCGTCATATGCGGCACAAAGAACTTAAAAAGAGGTTTTGACTCATGACAGATAAACGCAAAGATGGCTCGGGCAAACTGTTGTACTGCTCTTTTTGCGGCAAAAGCCAGCACGAAGTGCGTAAGCTCATCGCCGGCCCATCCGTGTATATCTGCGACGAATGCGTCGACTTATGTAACGACATCATTCGCGAAGAGATTAAAGAAGTGGCGCCGCATCGTGAACGCAGTGCTCTGCCGACGCCACACGAAATTCGCCACCATTTAGATGACTACGTTATCGGTCAGGAACAGGCGAAAAAGGTGCTGGCCGTTGCGGTCTACAACCACTACAAACGTCTGCGTAACGGTGATACCAACAACGGCGTTGAGCTTGGCAAAAGTAACATTCTGCTGATTGGCCCAACCGGTTCCGGTAAAACCCTGCTGGCCGAAACGCTGGCGCGCCTGCTGGACGTTCCGTTCACCATGGCCGATGCAACCACCCTGACCGAAGCAGGTTACGTGGGTGAAGACGTTGAAAACATTATTCAAAAGCTGCTGCAGAAGTGCGATTACGACGTGCAGAAAGCCCAGCGCGGTATTGTTTACATCGATGAAATCGACAAGATTTCTCGTAAGTCTGATAACCCGTCGATTACTCGCGACGTGTCCGGCGAAGGCGTACAGCAGGCGCTGCTGAAGCTGATTGAAGGCACCGTGGCAGCCGTTCCGCCGCAGGGTGGCCGTAAACATCCGCAGCAGGAGTTCCTGCAGGTAGATACCTCGAAGATCCTGTTTATCTGCGGTGGTGCATTTGCTGGTCTGGATAAAGTGATCGGTAACCGCGTTGAAACCGGTTCGGGTATTGGCTTTGGCGCAACGGTGAAATCCAAAACGGATAAAGCCAGCGAAGGCGAACTGCTGACCCAGGTTGAGCCAGAAGATCTGATCAAATTTGGTCTGATCCCTGAGTTCATCGGCCGTCTGCCGGTGGTTGCAACCCTGACTGAGCTGAGCGAAGAAGCGCTGATTCAGATCCTGAAAGAGCCGAAAAACGCCCTGACCAAGCAGTATCAGGCGCTGTTTAACCTCGAAGGTGTTGATCTGGAATTCCGTGACGAAGCGCTGGACGCTATCGCCAAGAAAGCGATGGCGCGTAAAACCGGTGCTCGTGGTCTGCGTTCCATCGTAGAAGCCGCGCTGCTCGAAACCATGTACGATCTGCCTTCTATGGAAGACGTCGAAAAAGTGGTTATCGACGAGTCGGTGATTGCCGGTCAAAGCGAACCGCTGCTGATTTACGGCAAGCCGGAAGCGCAGCAGGCATCTGGCGAATAATTCACCAGTTCATACAATCAGTTAATCAAAAAGGGGGGATTTTATCTCCCCTTTTATTTTTCCGTATTCATGGCGTTGAATGTGTGGAATACATCCCCATATACTGGTTACATGTTAATGGTTGTGTGAAGCACAGTCGCATAACCAGCTTACCTGGCGGACACTAAACTAAGAGAGAGCTCTATGAATCCTGAGCGTTCTGAACGCATTGAAATCCCCGTATTGCCGTTGCGCGATGTGGTGGTTTATCCGCACATGGTCATCCCCTTATTTGTAGGGCGGGAAAAATCTATCCGTTGTCTGGAAGCGGCCATGGATCATGATAAAAAAATCATGCTGGTCGCGCAGAAAGATGCTTCAACGGATGAGCCGGGTGTAAACGATCTTTTCACCGTCGGGACCGTGGCCTCTATTTTACAAATGCTGAAGCTGCCTGACGGTACGGTCAAAGTGCTGGTCGAAGGGCTGCAGCGTGCGCGTATCTCTACGCTCTCTGATAACGGCGAACACTTCTCCGCGAAAGCAGAGTACCTGGAATCGCCGGCGATTGAAGAGCGCGAGCAGGAAGTGCTGGTACGCACCGCAATCGGTCAGTTTGAAGGCTATATCAAGCTGAACAAAAAAATCCCACCAGAAGTGCTGACGTCGCTGAACAGCATCGACGATCCTGCACGCCTGGCGGATACCATCGCGGCCCACATGCCGCTGAAGCTGGCAGATAAGCAGTCCGTTCTCGAGATGTCCGACATCAACGAGCGCCTGGAATATCTGATGGCGATGATGGAGTCAGAAATCGATCTGCTGCAGGTTGAGAAGCGTATTCGCAACCGCGTGAAAAAGCAGATGGAAAAATCTCAGCGTGAGTACTATCTGAATGAGCAAATGAAAGCCATTCAGAAAGAACTCGGCGAGATGGACGAAGTTCCTGACGAAAACGAAGCGCTGAAGCGTAAGATCGACGCGGCGAAGATGCCGAAAGAGGCGAAAGAGAAAACCGAAGCCGAACTGCAAAAGCTGAAAATGATGTCGCCGATGTCAGCAGAAGCGACCGTGGTTCGCGGTTATATCGACTGGATGGTGCAGGTGCCGTGGAATACGCGCAGCAAGGTCAAAAAAGATCTTCGCCAGGCGCAGGAAATCCTCGATACCGACCATTACGGCCTCGAGCGCGTCAAAGACCGTATTCTTGAGTATCTTGCGGTTCAAAGCCGTGTGAACAAGCTGAAAGGGCCAATTCTGTGCCTGGTAGGGCCTCCTGGCGTGGGTAAAACCTCTCTGGGGCAGTCCATTGCTCAGGCGACCGGACGTAAATACGTTCGTATGGCGCTGGGCGGCGTGCGTGACGAAGCGGAAATCCGCGGTCACCGTCGCACCTACATCGGCTCTATGCCGGGTAAACTGATCCAGAAAATGGCCAAAGTGGGCGTTAAAAACCCGCTGTTCTTGCTCGATGAAATCGACAAAATGTCTTCGGACATGCGCGGTGACCCGGCCTCCGCTCTGCTGGAAGTACTTGATCCAGAACAGAACGTAGCGTTCAGCGATCACTACCTGGAAGTGGATTACGATCTCAGCGACGTGATGTTCGTGGCGACCTCGAACTCCATGAATATTCCAGCGCCGCTGCTGGACCGTATGGAAGTGATCCGTCTGTCCGGTTATACCGAAGACGAGAAGCTGAATATTGCTAAACGTCACCTGCTGCCGAAGCAGATCGAACGTAACGCCCTGAAAAAAGGCGAGCTGACGGTAGACGATAGCGCGATTGTTGGCATCATCCGTTACTACACCCGTGAAGCGGGCGTTCGTAGCCTGGAACGTGAAATCTCGAAACTGTGCCGTAAAGCGGTTAAACAGCTGTTGCTGGATAAAGAGCTGAAGCACATCGATATTAACGGCGACAATCTGCACGACTATCTCGGCATTCAGCGCTTCGACTATGGTCGCGCGGATGAAGAAAACCGCGTTGGTCAGGTTACCGGCCTGGCGTGGACGGAAGTGGGTGGCGATCTGCTGACCATCGAAACCGCCTGTGTACCGGGTAAAGGCAAACTGACCTACACCGGCTCTTTAGGTGAAGTGATGCAGGAGTCCATTCAGGCAGCGCTGACCGTGGTGCGCGCGCGTGCAGAAAAACTGGGCATCAACCCAGATTTCTACGAAAAACGCGACATCCACGTTCACGTACCGGAAGGGGCTACGCCGAAAGACGGTCCAAGTGCGGGTATCGCGATGTGTACCGCGCTGGTTTCCTGCCTGACCGGTAACCCGGTGCGTGCAGACGTGGCGATGACAGGGGAAATTACCCTGCGTGGTCTGGTGCTGCCAATCGGTGGTCTGAAGGAAAAACTGCTCGCGGCACACCGTGGCGGCATTAAGACTGTTCTGATTCCTGATGAGAACAAACGCGATCTGGAAGAGATTCCGGACAACGTTCTGGCCGATCTGGAGATTCATCCGGTTAAGCGCATCGAGGAAGTTCTGGCGCTGGCGCTGCAAAATGAGCCGTCTGGCATGCAGGTTGTAAGCGCAAAATAGTGACCTCGCGCAAAGAGCGTTAATAAAAACAAGGCTGGCAAGCGTAAACTGACTTGCCAGCCTTTTTTTGTCTCGCTAATTTAGACGGCTGGCAGGTGTGTCGATGACGACGGGTGTTGTAAGGGCATGGGAGTCCTGATATAACTGCTCCGCGATTGCACCGTGAAGGATTCAGGTGCGATATAAATAATAAAGAGAGGAAGAGAACAGTGAATAAATCTCAACTGATTGACAAAATTGCTGCTGGCGCGGATATCTCCAAAGCTGCAGCTGGACGTGCGTTAGATGCTTTAATTGCTTCTGTTACTGAATCTCTGCAGGCCGGGGATGATGTTGCACTGGTAGGTTTTGGTACCTTTGCTGTTAAAGAGCGTGCTGCCCGTACTGGCCGTAACCCTCAGACCGGTAAAGAGATCACTATCGCCGCTGCTAAAGTGCCAGCGTTCCGTGCAGGTAAAGCACTGAAAGACGCGGTAAACTGATCGCTTTCCCGCGTAGGGAATGTGGCACAGTACAAGGGCGCATCATCTGATGTGCCTTTTTTTATGGCTTATTGTGTACTTTTAAGCGTTTATATTCGGTGTCATGCTGACAAGCGCCCCGGTTTCTTGTCAAAATAGCGGCCACACGTGCTATGCTGCACGAGGTATTTGTCACCTACAGCGGAGTGTTGTTACACCATGATGGACAATTTACGCACGGCAGCCAACAGCGTCGTGATCAAAGTCATTTTCGGGCTCATTATCGTGTCGTTCATTTTGACCGGCGTGAGTGGTTACCTGATCGGCGGTAACAATAATTTTGCCGCAAAAGTGAATGGCCAGGAAATTGGCCGCGGCCAGTTTGAAAATGCCGTTGCTAGCGAGCGTAACCGCATGCAGCAGCAGCTTGGCGACCAGTACTCAGAACTGGCGGCCAACGAAAACTACATCAAAACGATGCGTCAGCAGGTGCTGAACCGCCTGATCGACGAATCGCTGCTGGATCAGTACGCGAAGACTTTAGGTCTTAGCATCAGCGATGAGCAGGTGCGTAAAGCGATTTTCGCCACCCCAGCTTTCCAGACCGACGGCAAATTTGATAACACCCGCTACAACGCGCTGGTGAATCAGATGGGCATGACGGCGGATCAGTACGCGCAGGCGCTGCGTAACCAACTGACGACCCAACAGCTGATTAACGCCGTTGCCGGTACCGACTTTATGCTGCCGGACGAAACCGACCAGCTGGCCGAACTGGTTGCGCAGCAGCGTTTGGTTCGCGAAGCGACGATCGACGTGAATGCGCTGGCGGCGAAGCAGCAGGTTTCCGATCAGGAAGTCTCTAGCTACTACGAGCAGAACAAGAGTCAGTTTGTCGCGCCGGAACAGTTCCGCGTAAGCTACATCAAGCTGGACGCTGCCTCCATGAGCGAGTCCGTTTCTGACGACGAAATTCAGTCCTACTACGACCAGCATCAGGATCAGTTCACTCAGCCGCAGCGCGATCGCTACAGCGTGATTCAGACCAAAACTGAAGCGGATGCGAAAGCGGTACTGGACGCCCTGAACAAAGGCGCTGACTTCGCTGCACTGGCAAAAGAGAAATCAGCTGACATCATCTCTGCACGTAACGGCGGCGATATGGGTTGGCTGGAAGCTTCTACCACGCCTGACGAGCTGAAAAATGCCGGTCTGAAAGAAAAAGGCCAACTGTCTGGCGTGATCAAATCCTCCGTGGGCTTCCTGGTCGCGCGTCTTGACGACGTACAGGCAGCACAGGTGAAACCGCTGGCTGACGTGCGCAAAGAGATTGCGGACAAAGTGAAGCAGGAAAAATCGCTCGACGCTTACTATGCACTGCAGCAGAAAGTGAGCGACGCGGCGAGTAACGACAACGACTCTCTGGCGGGTGCAGAGCAGGCGGCTGGCGTGAAAGCGGTTGAGACCGGTTGGTTTGACCGTAACAGCCTGCCGGCCGAGCTGAACTTCAAGCCGGTATCTGAGGCTATCTTCAACGGTGGTCTGGTTGGCGAGAACGGCATGCCGGGCAGCAACTCAGACATCATCACCGTTGACGGCGATCGTGCCTTCGTCATTCGCGTGAGCGAGCACAAAGCCGAAGCGGTGAAACCGCTGGCGGAAGTGAAAGCGCAGGTGACCGATATCGTTAAGCACAACAAAGCAGAGCAGCAGGCTAAACTGGATGCTGAAAAACTGCTGGTCGCGCTGAAAGACGGTAAAGGCGACGACGCGATGAAAGCGGCAGGCCTGACCTTTAGCGCCAGCAAAACCCTGAGCCGCGCTGGTCAGGATCCGCTGAGCCAGGCTGCCTTCGCACTGCCGCTGCCGCAGAAAGACAAACCAAGCTACGGTATCGGCAACGATATGCAGGGCAACGTGGTTCTGCTAGCGCTGGACGAAGTGAAAGCGGGCGAAATGCCGGAAGCGCAGAAGAAAGCGATGGTTCAGGGTATTACCCAGAACAACGCGCAAATCGCCTTCGAAGCGATGATGAACAACCTGCGTAAATCCGCGAAGATTAAGCTCGGCGACATCATCGACCAGCAGCAATAATCGGAATTCGCTTCGCATAATTTTGTAATGCGATGTACATATCAAAGGCCGCTTTCGCGGCCTTTTCCACATTTGAAATCTGCCTTTTGAACCGTTGCGCGCTAACCGTTATGGTGCTTTCGCTATCAATCAACAAGGAGAAATCAAGATGAAACGTGGAATCAAAATGTCTGTTATGGCTGCGGTACTAGCGTGTGCGGGGATGAGCTTTAGCGTTCAGGCGGCAGCGCCTGCTGCGGCGAAAACGCAGGCGGCGCAGACAAAAGCCAGTACGGATACCGGAGAGCAGGTGAAAGCCGCGCCTGCCGCTAAAATGGCGGAAGATGAAGGGACCAGGGTCAGCATCAATACCGCGTCGGCAGAGGCGTTAGCGCAGGCGATGAACGGTGTAGGGTTGAAAAAGGCGCAGGCCATCGTTAGCTATCGTGAAGAGTACGGCCCGTTCAAAACGGTGGACGATCTCAAGCAGGTGCCGGGAATGGGCAGTTCGCTCGTTGAGCGTAATCTGGCGCACCTCACGCTTTAATTTGCATCAGGTGTTTGCACTCGTCTGAAAATTTGCCAGACTAAAGAGGTCATACCAGTGGTGTGACCTCTGACTCTATGTAAAAACAAAATAATAAGGCTATGGCGCTATGCAGACACAAATCAAAGTTCGCGGTTATCACCTGGATGTCTATCAGCACGTAAACAACGCTCGCTATCTGGAGTTTCTCGAAGAGGCCCGCTGGGATGGGTTGGAGAGCAGCGCGGGGTTCCAGTGGATGAGTGCGAACCACATCGCTTTTGTGGTGGTGAACATCAATATTAATTACCGTCGCCCGGCGGTGCTGGGTGACCTGCTGACGGTGACCAGCAAGGTGCAGCAATTGAACGGTAAAAGCGGCGTATTAAGTCAGGTGGTCACGCTGGAGCCTGAAGGGCAGATAGTTGCCGACGCGCTGATTACCTTCGTCTGTATCGACTTAAAAACGCAGAAGGCGCTGGCGCTGGAAGGGGAGTTGCTGGAGCATCTGGAAGCAATGGTTGAGTAATGTGCCTGTCCCGGGGGCGGCGTAAACGCCTTGCCCGGGCTACATGACATAACGGTAGCCCGGACGAGCGCAAGCGACCCCGGGAACGTCTCCAGACCTATTTCAGCCCCGTCTTCTGCTTCATTGCCGCCATCACCCCTGGCTTATCCGCCAGATAATGATTCAGCCCATTTGCTCGCAGATTACAGGCCGCGCAGTGGCCGCAGCCATTGCCTTTGATGCCGTTGTAGCAGGTGAGCGTTTCGGTACGGACCAGGTCCAGCTTGTCCCAGTAGTCCGCCAGCGCCCAGGTCTGCGCTTTATCGAGCCACATCAGCGGCGTTTCAAAGCGAATGTCTTTTGCCATGCCCAGGCTAACCGCATGGTTCAGGGCCTTCACGAATTCGTCACGACAGTCTGGATACCCGGAGAAGTCAGTCTCGCAGACACCGGTGATGACGGCTTCTGCCTTCACCTGATAAGCATAAATAGCCGCCAGCGTCAGGAACAGAATGTTGCGCCCCGGCACGAAAGTATTCGGAATACCGTTGGCATCCGGTTCGTAGTCCGGCACGGGAATGCTGTCGCGGGTCAGGCTGCTGACCGCCAGTTCATTGAGCAGGGTAACGTCCAGCACCTTGTGCGCGCGCGCGCCCAGCGTTAAGGCCAGTTCACGGGCGACGTCAATTTCAGCGCGATGGCGCTGGCCATAATCAAACGTGACGCAGTGAACTTCATCATATTGATGCAGCGCCTGCACCAGGCATGTTGTGGAATCTTGTCCACCGCTAAAGACGACAACGGCACGTTTCATGGCTTTTCCTGTCAGTAACTCTAAAAGCCGCTATGGTAACGCCTGCGCGCCGTGGCGACCAGCTTCTTCACCGCGTTGTTGGCGGCAGCCAGGCGGCGGAAAAGTCAAACCAGCCGCGGGCGTTCAGGCGAATGCCGTTGACTCCCGGCGGCGCGCTGACCTGATACTGATAATTAAATAGCGGCGTCAGCATTGCTTCACTCATCAGACGGGTAAAGATGTGCTTCAGCGCGGCGATTCGCTGACTATCGTTTGGCAACGCCTGAGCGTCGTCTAATGCCTGGCGAACGCGGCTGGCCTGCTGTTCGGTAAAGAGCGCGGGCCATAGCGCATCGCAGCGTAGCCACTGCTCCAACGCGTACTCCGGCATCTCGCCAATCAGGCGGTCACCCATAAACAGGTCGGCTTTTGGCAGGTCCGGACAGCCGGTCCAGCTTTTAGCATCATAAAAAATCACCGTCAGCTCGCAGCCCAGTTTCGCCAGGGCTGTTTTTAACTCTTCGGCCATGGTGTGCAGTTCTACCGGCAAATGGTAGATAAGCGTCAGGTGGGGCGGTAGGGCAACATCGGGGGCGTCTTTCGGCAGCGGGATATCCCAGCCGGGCAGCATCTCTTCGCTGGGGGTAATCAGGTTTTCCCCCAACGGTAGGCTTTGCAGCAGGCCGGAGCGATGAATCAGCCCGATGACCCTCTGCGCCTGTGCGCTGCTCAGACGCGGGCTCTGGCGCAGTGCCAGATAGCAGAATCCAAGGCTGATGCTGTGGCTGACGAGCCGCAGTTCGCCAAGCTCCTCTGGTTTGCCAATGGCAATCTGCACCGGATGCTGACAGCTGGTTCCCAGCCCCTGCTCGAAAAGCTGCGGGGTGATCCAGTATTCAATGGCCTGCAGCAGCGGGTGGCTCTGGTGATAGCGATGATGGCTCTCAATGCGCACCAGCTCCGGCTCAAAAATTTTCAGCATAAATGGACCGGTGCCCTGCGATGGTTCGTCCGGATGTGCCAGCACGCTACAGTAGCTCGCCAGTCGATGCGGTAGCCAATAATCCGGATGATGCAGCGTGAAGGTCAGACACTGCGGATGCGTCTGCGTAATGGCTTTCACGCTGGAAAAGAGCTTCGCCAGTTCGGGCAGTTCCAGCAGCATCAGCAATCGTCGGCGAAGCTGCTCGGTCTCAACGGCATCGCCGTTGTGCCAGTGCAGGGTCGAACGAATATAAAACTGCCAGCACAACCCATCGTCGGAAACCGACCAGTGGTGCGCCAGGTCGCCCTGCGGCTGTGAGGCTTCATGGTTAAAGCGGGTCAGGCCAGAGTAAATCTGCCCGGCAAGGTGCTGCTCGGCGCGACCGGCCAGGAAGCCAGGATGCAGTGGCTCCAGCGGACGGTAGTAAGGAATACGCAGCGTCGGCGTATTGTTTTGCCACTGGCCGCCGAGAAACGGGTGCAGCAACGCCCTCAGCTCAACCGGTGCAATCTGCGCCAGCTCCAGCGCATTATGCTGCTCGCCGCGGTTCAGTGCGGTTTCCATCATCTCATTGCGCAGCGTTTCTGGCGCGGTGTGGAACCGTAACCGCCCGCGCTTGCCACGCCCGGACTGCGCTTGCCAGCTCAGCCAGCCCGCCTCTTGTGCCTGGCGCAGCAGAGTACGCACGTGCCGCTCGCTGCAAAAACAACGGGCGGCCAGCTCGGCGATGGTGACCTGCTGATCTTCTCCCTGCGACGGCAGCCACAGGCGCTGGAACTGATTTAAACGGTTTAACTGGCGCATAGAAACCCGGAACAATAAATATCAACTATTCAGTATTACTTCCGTATATCCCAGCAGATACTGAGTGGCAAGAGAGAGCGATCACAGGCGGGATAAAAGATGGCAAGACTGGCAGCATTTGATATGGATGGCACCCTTTTGATGCCAGACCATCGTTTAGGCGAGAGAACCGTGGCGGTGCTGAAGCGCCTGCGTGAACGGAACATCACGCTGACCTTTGCCACTGGTCGTCACGTGCTGGAAATGCGCCCGCTGGTGGAAAAACTGTCGCTGAATGCCTTCCTGATAACCGGCAACGGTACGCGTATTCATACCCAGCAGGGGGAAGTGCTGCACCGTAGCGATCTCTCCCCGGACGTAGCGGAAGAGGTGCTGCACACTCGTTGGGATACGCAGGCCAGCGTCCATGTCTTTAACGATGGCGGCTGGTTTACCGGACGCGAAATACCGGAAATGTTAAAGGCGCACGTGTATAGCGGTTTCCGCTATCAGCTTCGCGACCTGCGCATGATGCCGGCGCATCAGGTGACAAAGATCTGCTTTTGCGGCGATCACGACGATCTCTGCCGTCTGCGGGTGCAATTAGTCGAGGCGTTCGATAAGCGCGCAGATATCTGTTTCTCCGCCGTCGACTGCCTGGAAGTATTGCCGCTCGGCAGCAATAAAGGCGCGGCGCTGTCGGTGCTGAGTCGCCATCTGGGCGTGGGTATGGACGAGTGCATGGCCTTTGGCGATGCGATGAATGACCGTGAAATGCTGGGGCTCGTGGGGCGCGGCGTTATCATGGGAAATGCGATGGGGCAGCTTAAAGCGGCGCTACCCCATCTACCGATTATCGGAAACTGCAAAAATCAGGCGGTTTCTCACTATTTAGCTCATTGGCTGGACACACCTAATCTTCCTTATTCCCCCGAATAGAGAGACCTTCCAGCAAGCCAGGCTCCGTTGATGCCTGGCTTTTTTTATTTCTCTACCAGAGCGTTGATAGCCTGTCGCCACGGTGCCGTGTCGCCGATGTTATTCGCCACCCACTCTGGGTTGTAGTAGGTGTCGAGGTAGCGCTCACCGCTGTCGCACAGTAGCGTCACGATCGAGCCGGTTTTCCCTTCATCGCGCATCTGCGCGGCTAACTGTAACGCGCCCCACATATTGGTCCCGGTAGACGCGCCGACCTTACGGCCAAGCTGCGTTTCCAGCCACTGAGCGGTAGCGACGCTTGCGGCATCAGGCACGCGCAGCATGTTATCAACCACGTCAGGAATAAACGACGGCTCGACGCGCGGACGGCCAATACCTTCAATTTTGCTGCCGACGCTGCCGCGAAGATTCACATCACGGTGCTGCCAGTAGTCCATAAACACGGAGTTCTCCGGGTCGACCACCATCAGTTGGGTTTCATAGCCCTGACAGCGAATGTAGCGGCCGATGGTGGCAGAAGTGCCGCCGGTGCCCGCGCTCATCACCACCCATGTTGGTACCGGGTTGGGTTCGTGCGACATCTGACGGAAAATGCTGTCGGCAATGTTGTTGTTGCCGCGCCAGTCGGTGGCGCGTTCGGCGTAGGTGAACTGATCCATATAGTGGCCGTTCAGCTCGCGGGCCAGGGTTTCCGAGGCGGCGTAGATTTCACACGCGCTCTCGACGAAGTGGCAGCGTCCGCCGTAAAACTCAATCTGCTCAACCTTACGTTTCGCCGTGCAGGAGGGCATCACGGCGATAAACGGCAGGCCAAGCAGGCGGGCGAAATAGGCTTCGGAAACCGCCGTTGATCCGGACGACGATTCAATAATGGTGGTGCCTTCTTTGATCCAGCCATTGCACAGGCCGTAAAGGAACAGCGAACGTGCCAGACGGTGTTTGAGGCTACCGGTCGGGTGCGTGCTTTCATCTTTCAGGTAGAGCTGAATGCCGGGAAAAGCCGGTAGCGCCAGGCGGATTAAATGCGTGTCGGCGCTGCGTTGGTAGTCGGCGTTAATTTCGCTGATGGCGTGTTTGACCCAGGTGCTATTCATCATTATTTTCCGTTTGTCATTTTGTGCCCAGCTTAGCGAAAAGTGCAGAAAAATTTGTTGCCATCTGACCTTTAAAATAGAATTAAGAGAGAAAAATTTTCTCCCGGTGACCGACATGTTAGATAAAATTGACCGAAAGCTTCTGGCCCTACTACAAAATGACTGCACGCTCTCTTTGCAGGCGTTAGCAGATGCCGTTAATCTGACCACCACACCGTGCTGGAAACGACTAAAACGTCTGGAAGATGACGGTATACTGCTTGGCCGCGTCGCCTTACTGGATGCGGAAAAGCTTGGGCTTGGGTTAACGGCGTTTGTGCTGATAAAGACCCAGCACCACAGCAGCGATTGGTACAGCCTTTTTGTGAGCGAAGTGACGCAAATGCCCGAAGTGTTGGGCTTCTGGCGCATGGCCGGGGAGTATGACTACCTGATGCGCGTCCAGGTGGCGGACATGAAACGCTACGATGATTTTTATAAAAGCCTGGTGAACCGCGTCCCCGGACTGTCGGATGTCACCTCAAGCTTTGCGATGGAACAGATTAAATACACCACTGCTCTCCCCATCGAATAATACTTTTTCTGGGATTTTCTCTTTGCCCTTCGAGCTGCCAGGGCGGCAGCGCAGGACGAAGAGAATCGACGTTCAGGATTTTACCGCGTGCGATTATTTGCTCAACTAAGTTGGTACTTCCGCCGGGAATGGCGGCGCTATCTCGGCGCTGTCGCCTTGCTGATTATCATCGCCATACTCCAGCTTATCCCGCCTAAAGTGGTGGGAATTGTGGTGGATGGCGTGACACAACACCACTTCACCACCGGGAAGGTGATGATGTGGCTTGGCACCATGGTACTGATTGCCGTGGTGGTCTACCTGCTGCGCTACGTCTGGCGCGTATTGCTGTTCGGTGCCTCCTATCAGTTGGCGGTCGAACTGCGTGAAGATTTCTACCGTCAGCTAAGCCGCCAGCATCCGGAATTCTACCTGCGTCACCGTACTGGCGACCTGATGGCCCGCGCCACCAACGACGTAGACCGCGTGGTATTTGCCGCAGGGGAAGGGGTGTTGACGCTGGTGGACTCGCTGGTCATGGGCTGCGCGGTGCTGATTGTGATGTCCACGCAACTGAGCTGGCAACTGACCCTGTTGGCGCTGGTGCCGATGCCCATCATGGCGCTGGTTATCCATCGCTACGGTAACCTGCTGCATGAACGTTTCAAAGTGGCGCAGGCGGCCTTCTCCAGTCTTAACGACCGGACTCAGGAGAGCCTGACCAGCATCCGCATGATCAAAGCCTTTGGCCTTGAGGACAGGCAGTCCGCCCAGTTTGCCGCCGATGCGGCTGACACCGGGGTGAAAAACATGCGCGTGGCGCGCATCGACGCCCGTTTTGACCCGACGATTTACATCGCCATTGGGATGGCAAACCTGCTGGCGATTGCCGGCGGCAGCTGGATGGTGATGCAGGGCGAACTGACCCTCGGCCAGCTCACCAGCTTTATGATGTACCTCGGGTTGATGATCTGGCCTATGCTAGCGCTGGCCTGGATGTTCAACATCGTCGAGCGCGGCAGTGCTGCCTACAGCCGCATTCGCACCCTGCTGGCGGAAGCGCCGGTGGTGGACGACGGCACGCAACCGGTACCCGAAGGGCGCGGTACGCTGGAACTGGCGATTGGGCGTTTCAGCTACCCGCAAACCGACAAGCCAACGCTCTGCGACGTCAACGTGACCCTAAAACCGGGCCATATGCTCGGCATTTGCGGGCCGACAGGGTCGGGGAAATCCACCATTCTGTCGCTTATCCAGCGCCATTTTGACGTTGATGAGGGTGAGATCCGCTTCCACGATATTCCCCTGCGTCAATTGCAGCTGGATGCCTGGCGCAGCCGTCTGGCAGTGGTCAGCCAGACGCCGTTCCTCTTCTCCGACACGGTGGCCAGCAACATTGCGCTGGGCCATCCGAGTGCGACGCAGGAAGAGATCGAGCACGCGGCGCGACTGGCCTGCGTGCACGAGGACATTCTGCGTCTGCCGCAGGGTTACGATACCGAAGTCGGCGAGCGCGGCGTGATGCTCTCCGGCGGGCAGAAGCAGCGTATTTCCATTGCGCGCGCGCTGCTGCTGGAGGCGGAAATTCTGATCCTTGACGACGCGCTATCGGCGGTTGATGGCCGCACCGAACATCAGATTCTGCACAACCTGCGTCAGTGGGGCGAAGGCCGCACGGTGATTATCAGCGCGCACCGTCTTTCGGCGCTGTCGGACGCCAGCGAAATCATCGTGATGCAGCACGGGCATATCGCCCAGCGCGGTCAGCATGAGCAACTGGCAGCAGAGCAGGGCTGGTACCGCGATATGCACCGTTATCAACAGCTGGAGGCCGCGCTGAACGACGTGCCGGAAGAAGAGAAATCGGAGGTGGCCGATGCGTAGTTTTGGGCAACTGTGGCCAACCCTGAAGCGGCTGCTGGCCTATGGCTCACCGTGGCGTAAACCGCTGTCGATTGCGGTGGTCATGCTGTGGGTGGCCGCTGCCGCCGAAGTGAGTGGGCCGCTACTGATTAGCTATTTTATCGACAACATGGTGGCAAAAAATAGTCTGCCGCTGGGGACGGTCGCCGGGCTGGCGGCTGCCTATATCGGGCTGCAACTGCTGGCTGCTTCGCTGCACTACAGCCAGTCGCTGCTGTTTAACCGCGCGGCGGTCGGCGTGGTGCAACAGCTGCGTAGTGACGTGATGGACGCTGCGCTGCGCCAGCCGCTGAGCGAATTTGACACGCAGCCGGTAGGCCAGCTTATCTCCCGCGTCACCAACGATACGGAAGTGATCCGCGATCTGTACGTGACGGTGGTGGCGACGGTGCTGCGCAGTGCGGCGCTGATCGGCGCGATGCTGGTGGCGATGTTCAGTCTCGACTGGCGCATGGCGCTGGTGGCGATCGCTATCTTCCCGGCGGTGATGATCGTGATGGTGATTTATCAGCGCTACAGCACGCCTATCGTGCGCCGCGTTCGCGCCTATCTGGCGGATATTAACGATGGCTTCAACGAAGTCATCAACGGCATGAGCGTGATTCAGCAGTTCCGCCAGCAGATACGATTTGGCGAACGTATCGGCGACGTGAGCCGCTCACACTATCTGGCGCGCATGCAAACGCTGCGTCTGGACGGCTTCCTGCTGCGCCCGCTGCTGAGCCTGTTCTCTTCGCTGGTGCTGTGCGGCCTGCTGATGCTATTCGGCTTTAGCGCGCAGGGCTCCATTGAGGTCGGCGTACTGTACGCGTTTATCAGCTATCTGGGGCGTCTGAACGAGCCGTTGATTGAACTCACCACTCAGCAGTCGATGTTACAGCAGGCGGTGGTGGCCGGTGAGCGCGTGTTTGAACTGATGGATCGCCCGCGCCAGCAGTATGGAACCGATATGGCGCCGCTGGCGCGCGGTGATATCGATATCGACGATGTTTCATTTGCCTATCGCGATGACAAGCTGGTGCTGCAAAACATTTCGCTGTCGATTCCAGCACGCAGCTTTGTGGCGCTGGTGGGGCACACCGGCAGCGGCAAGAGTACGCTTGCCAGTCTGCTGATGGGTTATTACCCGCCTAACTCCGGTGAAATTCGCCTCGGTGGCCGCCCGTTACAAAGCCTGAGTCATCAGGTGCTGCGACAGGGCATCGCCGTGGTGCAACAGGATCCGGTGGTGCTGGCCGACTCCTTCTTTGCCAACGTCACGCTGGGGCGCGATATCAGCGAAGCACAGGTCTGGCAGGTGCTGGAAACCGTACAGCTGGCCGAGCTGGCGCGAGGAATGAGTGAGGGTATCTATACTCATCTGGGCGAGCAGGGTAACAACCTGTCGGTCGGGCAGAAGCAGCTGCTGGCGCTGGCCCGCGTGCTGGTTGAGACTCCGCAGGTGCTGATTCTGGACGAAGCCACCGCGAATATTGACTCCGGCACCGAGCGTGCGATTCAACATGCGTTGGCCGCCGTACGTCAGCGCACGACGCTGGTGGTGATCGCTCACCGTCTGTCGACCATCGTAGAAGCGGATACCATTATGGTGCTTCACCGTGGACAGGCCGTCGAGCAGGGGACTCACCAGCAACTGCTTGAAGCCAAAGGGCGTTACTGGCAGATGTATCAGCTACAGCTGGCCGGTGAAGAGCTAGCGGCCAGCGCCCAGGAGGATACGCTGACCGCGTAATGCACCACCGTCAGGCATTTTTCTAACAGATTGCTGTTGTGACACGCATCATGCACCCGCATGGTGCGTTTTTCTTTTAACGCCCGCCATCTTGCCGCCATAAACCCTGATTTTTACCGCTGGTCAGGGCTATTTTCATTTTTGGCATGCCCCTTGCTTTACCTCTTACGTGTTCGTAGCCATTACCGAATTCTGACTGGAGGGGATCTATGAAGCTGGTTACCGTGGTAATTAAACCATTCAAACTCGAAGACGTTCGCGAAGCGCTGTCTTCCATTGGCATTCAGGGCTTAACGGTGACGGAAGTGAAAGGCTTCGGTCGTCAGAAGGGTCATGCAGAGCTTTATCGCGGCGCGGAATACAGCGTCAACTTCCTGCCGAAAGTAAAAATTGATGTGGCTATCGCCGACGATCAGCTCGATGAGGTTGTCGATGTGATTAGCAAAGCCGCTTACACCGGAAAAATTGGCGACGGTAAGATTTTTGTCGCCGAACTGCAGCGCGTAATCCGTATTCGTACCGGCGAAGCCGACGAAGCAGCGCTGTAATTCCCAGCCAGCACAGTGATAGGGATCGAGATGATGAAAAAAACAATGGTAAAAACGGGGTTGAGCGCACTGGCGCTGTTGCCGGGTCTGGCGATGGCGGCACCGGCGGTGGTCGATAAAGCTGATAACGCCTTTATGATGCTGTGTACCGCACTGGTGCTGTTTATGACCATCCCGGGGATTGCGCTGTTTTACGGCGGCCTGATCCGCGGCAAGAACGTGCTCTCCATGCTGACGCAGGTTGCGGTGACTTTTGCGGTGGTCTGCGTATTGTGGGTGGTTTACGGCTACTCGCTGGCCTTCGGCACCGGCGGCAGCTTCTTTGGCAGCTTCGACTGGGTGATGCTGAAAAATATCAAGATTACTGACCTGATGGGCTCGTTCTATCAGTATATCCACGTCGCGTTCCAGGGCTCCTTCGCCTGTATCACCGTGGGCCTTATCGTTGGCGCGCTGGCGGAGCGTATTCGCTTCTCTGCGGTGCTGATTTTTGTGGTGATTTGGCTGACCCTCTCCTACGTGCCGATTGCACACATGGTCTGGGGCGGCGGTCTGCTGGCGAGCCACGGTGCGCTCGACTTTGCGGGCGGTACAGTGGTGCACATTAACGCCGCGGTGGCAGGCCTGGTGGGTGCTTACCTGATTGGCAAGCGCGTGGGCTTTGGCAAAGAAGCGTTCAAACCGCACAACCTGCCGATGGTGTTTATCGGTACCGCGATCCTCTACTTTGGCTGGTTTGGCTTCAACGCCGGTTCTGCCAGTGCGGCGAACGAAATTGCCGGTCTGGCCTTTGTGAATACCGTGGTGGCAACCGCTGCGGCGATCCTCGGCTGGGTATTCGGTGAGTGGGCGCTGCGCGGTAAGCCTTCTCTACTGGGCGCGTGTTCTGGTGCGATTGCGGGCCTGGTCGGTATCACCCCAGCCTGTGGCTATATCGGTGTCGGCGGTGCGTTGATTCTGGGTATCGTGGTCGGTCTGGCGGGTCTGTGGGGCGTGACCTCTCTGAAACGCTGGCTGCGCGTGGATGACCCATGCGACGTGTTCGGTGTTCACGGCGTGTGCGGCATCATCGGCTGTATTCTGACCGGTATCTTCGCTTCTACGGCGCTGGGCGGCGTGGGCTATGCGGAAGGCGTGACCATGAGCCACCAGGTGCTGGTACAGCTCGAAAGTATCGCCATCACCATTGTCTGGTCCGGCGTCGTGGCCTTCATCGGCTATAAAGTGGCAGATTTAACCGTCGGTCTGCGCGTACCGGAAGACCAGGAGCGCGAAGGTCTGGACGTGAACAGCCACGGCGAGAATGCCTACAACGCTTGATACCGGCAACCCGGGTGAGGTGTTTACGCCGACCCCGGGGGAATGCTTCAGACGTTGAAAAACAAAAGATTTATTTTGAACGTTATTTAACCCGCCCTGGTGCGGGTTTCTTGTTTATACGGTGGTGTCAATGATTTTTGTGATCGTTATCACAATGGATGCTGGTATGGTGTCTGTAAAACCTTACGAACCGTAAGTAATTAAATACGTTTGCGTAAAAGTCTTTTACTTAAAACGGCTTTTTATCTTTTACGCTGGGGAGTATTCTCCCACCCCGTCGATTTCATCGGCAAAGATTTGCGGGCAAAGCCAGTCTTACCCGCGCCAGGATGGCACAACAATTCAAGGAACGTTTCAAATGCATACCAGCACATTATTTATCGATGGTCACAAAGCCCGCGTTAAATACGACCCTATTATTGAAATGTTTCGCGGGGAGTTTTTGAACACCGAACGCAGAGCGACATTTATCGCCGGGGACGCAAAAGAGCTGACGATTGCTGCCCGTGATGCGTTTGATTGCTACTGTAATAATTGTCGTGCGACCGGCGTCAAACCGTTCGACAAGAAGAAGCGCCTGCCTCGTATTAGCACCCTGCTGAGCCGTATCATCCATTAATTACCCAGCTGCAACTGTACGCCCGCGTGATATCGCGGGCGTGGTTGATATCACCTAGTTGCGGTTACGCATAACCCCTTCCTGCACTGTCGATGCCACCAGAACACCATCCTGAGTGTAAAACTCGCCGCGTACAAAACCACGGGCGCTGGAGGCAGAGGTGCTCTCGACGCTGTACAGCAGCCATTCGTTCATATCGAACGGACGGTGGAACCACATTGAGTGGTCGATGGTGGCAACCTGCATTCCGGGTTCGAGGAAGCCCACACCGTGCGGCTGGAGGGCAACCGGCAGGAAGTTGAAATCAGAGGCATAGCCGAGCAGGTACTGATGAATATGCAGTGAATCCGGTACCGTGCCGTTGGCACGCATCCACACCTGACGGCGCGGTTCCGCCACATGGCCCTTCAGCGGGTTGTGGAACTCCACCGGGCGAATTTCCAGCGGCTTATCGCAAAGAAACTTCTCTTTGGCCTGCGGCGGCAGCAGGTGTGCCAGCGAACGGGCGATATCGGTTTCCGATGGCAGGCCGTCCGGCGACGGTGCAGCTGGCATCGTTTTTTGATGTTCGTAGCCGGATTCAGGGGCCTGGAAAGAGGCGGTCATATAGAAAATAGGCTTCCCGTTCTGGATAGCCGCCACGCGACGCGCGCTGAAACTATTGCCATCGCGCAGTACTTCAACGTCATAAACGATAGGTTTCTGGCTGTCGCCCGGGCGCAGGAAATAGCTATGGAAGGAGTGCACCAGACGGTCGGCAGGGACGGTCTCTTTTGCCGCATACAGCGCCTGGCCGACAACCTGGCCGCCAAAGACCTGACGCAGACCCAGATCTTCGCTCTGGCCACGGAACAGCCCTTCTTCAATTCTTTCCAGATTTAATAATGTCAGCAGATTAGAAAGCGCTTGGCTCATTGATACCCTCTATAATTTTACGGTCACAACAGCAGGTGAATGCTTTCATTATAACGCAGTTTTGCGAGTGGTCCGATGGGTTCAATTATCTGAATAATGGGGCGTTTGCAGGCAATCATGTGAATTATATGCCACACTAAAGCGGTTACGTTTGTTAAAGCATTGTCACTCAAATGAGAAAATAGCCTCAGAACTGGGTGAGCAATAAGGAGAATGCTAATGAAACTCGTGCCGATCTTAAGCGGTTTGGCGATTGCACTGGCCCTGGCGGGCTGTGCGAAGACGCACCAGCAAAGTCAGAATCAGACACCTGCGCCAGAAGCAGCGGCGGCCAACCAGGCCGTGTCAGGACCAAACGTCTCTGGTAGCGTGTGGATCCGCCAGAAAGTGGCGCTGCCGCCGGATGCCGTACTGACCGTAACGCTGTCCGACGCGTCGTTGGCCGATGCGCCATCGAAAGTGCTGTCGCAGAAAGTGACGCGTACCGAAGGGAAACAGGCGCCGTTTAGCTTTGCCTTGCCGTACAACCCGGCAGATATTCAGCCCAACGCCCGTATCCTGCTGAGCGCGGCGGTGACCATTAACGATAAGCTGGTCTTTATTACCGACACCGTGCAGGAAGTGATTAACCACGGCGGCACTAAAGTCGACCTGACGCTGGTTCCCGTGCAGCAAACGCCAGTGCCGGTTCAGGATGCCTCGCCGGTTCAGGTTCCATAAACGCGAATGCCCTCTACGTGAGGGCATTTTTTTGCCATGAATTCAGGGTAGCCCGGGCGAAGCGCTTTAGCGCTGACCCCGGGATTTCCCCGGCGTCGCTTTGCTCGGCCGGACTACAGCTGCTAGTAGTTCCAGCGATACTTCTGCATATCAATCTGCCCACTTCCCGACACCTGCACCCCTTCAGAAAGCAATGCCTGGCGTTGACGCTGTAGATCCGGGCCGGTCAGGGATATCACGCCGTGCCGATTCACCACCCGATGCCACGGCAGCGTGGAACCCTCCGGCAGCCGTTTCAATACGCCGCCGACCTGACGCGCAGCGCGCGGGGAACCGGCCAGCCGGGCAATATCGCCGTAGGTGGTAACGTAACCTTCCGGGATGGACGCGATGATTTGCCAAACGCGCTGTGGAAAAGAGCCAAAATCGTCCATAGTGAGTTCCTTAAAGCAGAACCTTCAGCATAATCAGCCTGATGTCCGCTGTGAAGGGCAGATTGCGCAAGAATCCAGCAGGCAGTAGCGGATAGCTTGCAATTGCCCGTCCCAGCAGTGATAATGCGCCAGCGCGTTGGATAACAACGCTCTCAATGGGGGCCCTGTTGGTTCTCCCGCAACGCTACTCTGTTCACCAGGTCAGGTCCGGAAGGAAGCAGCCAGGGCAGATGACGCGTGTGCCGGGATGTAGCTGGCAGGGCCCCCACCCATTTCTACCGCCGTAAAATCCCCCCGCTAAGACCAATCTAATCCCTGTATTAATTGTGGCTATTTATCGTCAGTAACCTTTTGCATTCAAATAACATTCATCTGTTTGTAATATTATTGTCATTTATGTGTCATAAATTGCCTTTAGATTAACATTGGGTATTTATATTACCCTTTGTGTTATAAATATATTTCTGGAATGTGCTGTTGGTTTCATGTATTAGTTATTACAGAAATAATACAGAAACCATTTTGGCCGCGTCGCTTTGCGGGTTTTGTTAACACAAACTTGCCTACCAGACGGCGCGTCTTTACGGGAAGGGGTTTATATGACAGTCGCAGTGCTTAACGTAAAAATTGATGAAGCGGTAAAAGAGAGACTTCGCCACTTTGCCGAAGTCCATGGCCTGACTTTAGGCGCTGCGGCAGAAAAGCTGCTGCTGCTGGGGTTTGTAGCTGAAGAAGAGGCGGGTGTGTGTGAAGATGACATCGACAGCCAGCATACGGAAGAAGATGTTGCTCCATTCACATCTAAAGAAATCAAAGCATTACGTAAAATCCTGAAGAAGAGAAAATGAAACAGCAAACGTCGATAGCGTGTAACTATAGCGAAGCCTGCGACCTGTTACGTTCAGGCTACGTGAAGCATGTTCTTCTCAACTGGAATGTTGGCAGCGATGAATTCTTTCGTATTGCCTCAGACTGGTGCGATACCGGTGCTAAGATTAAAAAAGAGGGAGAATCTTTCGTTATTTCCCTGAAAGGCTTTCCGATCCCTCCACAGCACTAATATATTCTTTAGCCGTACTTTATTACGTTAAAGAATATAATGTTTCAGGCCGGTTATGTTATTGGAGGCGTTCTCTCCTTGCGCGCGGTTAAATTATTTTCCGCACTTTGTTTGCGCCATGCTGGCCTGCTAACGTTGCCCAAATCGGCTGTAATGTCGAAAAGGCGCGACGCAGCGTTTCATCGTCCAGTGTAAATGGAATGCGTAAATTGCGCTCTCCGCTGCCCGCCAGACCAAATCGTGTTCCTACGCCAAGATGAATCGCGCTGGCTTCCGCTCGCGCAGCAAACCGCGTTGCCATCATCTCCGGCAGTTCAACCCAGAACGACAGTCCTCCCTCCGGCAGCACAAATTTCCACTGCGGAAAGTATTCATGCATTAACGCCGCGCACATATCTCGCCGCGCCTTCAGCAGTCGACGTCGTTCGGGTAGTAGCTGATGCTCATTGTCCAGTAGCCAGCAGGTGGCCAACTGTTCCAGCAGCGGCGAGCCTAAATCAAGGGTATCGCGGGTCTGGACCAGTGCTGCAATGGTGCGCGATGAAGCGCGGATCCAACCCAGACGCAGCCCACCCCAGAAGCTTTTCCCGGTTGAACCTACGGTGATGATCGGCGCATCGTGATTAAACGCGGCCAGCGGTGGTGGTGGTGGGGCGTTGTACCATAAATCTAC
This sequence comes from Kluyvera sp. CHPC 1.2972, assembly GCF_036759925.1. NCBI lineage: Bacteria > Pseudomonadati > Pseudomonadota > Gammaproteobacteria > Enterobacterales > Enterobacteriaceae > Kluyvera > Kluyvera sp. CHPC 1.2972. The sequence goes on from NZ_JAPKIB010000005.1 coordinate 255,473, forward strand.
CATCGTTTCGTCGACGACCAGCGTCGTGCAGGTCCGTGCCGCCAGGTCCGCTACTATCTGCCGGGTGGCGCTGTCCATGCACTGGCCGGTAGGGTTTTGAAAATCGGGCATCAGATACGCCAGCCGCGGTGCGGTCTGAGCGATAACCGCCGCCAGGCCGTCGGTGTCCCAGCCTTTATCGGGCAATGGCAGCGCCACCGGGCGGCAGGATGCGCCCTCAATAGCGGAAATCGCCAGTGGATAAGTCGGCGTTTCAACCACCACCCGGTCGCCCGGCCCGGTGAGGTTGCGCAGGATCAGCGCCAGCCCGCTGACCGCGCCGTTTACCAGCATAATCTCGTCGGCCCGTGTTGGCAGCCCGCGCGCGCTATAGCGCTGGGCAATGGCTTCGCGCAGGGCGGGTAGTCCCTGCTGATCGTAGCCGGTATTGCTGAGGTAGCCGGGCAGCGCCGCCAGCGCATGGCTGTAGGCCTGATGGATTTCCGCGCCGGCTGCCAGCGCGGCGGTGGACATGTCCAACGTCGGCGAGGCCGGCATGCGCGGCGCGCGCTGGTAGCCTTCGGCGCTGAGCGTGACCGTTGAGCCGCTACCCTGCTTGCTCTGCACGTAGCCTTCGTCACGCAGCTGGGCCAGCGCGCTGGCAATGGTGGTGCGGCTGACCCCTAACGCACTGGCAAACTCCCGTTCTCCCGGCAGGCGGGTGCCGAGCGGCAGACGGCCATCGAGAATCAGCAGCCGCAGCGCATCGGTGAGCTGTCGCCACAGCGGCGTCGGGGAGGGGCCGTCCTGCCAGTGGCCCAGCAGGCGAACTAATGATTGGGTGGCGGAGCGTCGAATCATGGGGGCAGTCCACTTTTTAAAAACTGGTCATTAATCATAATGCCATTTTTACCGATGATGGAAGCCTCATTCTACAGGCCGAGGTCTCTATGCTACGCCGACTGATTCAGCTCTACATTGGGTTAATACTCTACGGAGTATCGACCGCCGTCTATGTTCGTGCCAATCTCGGGGCTGACCCGTGGAACGTATTCCACCTTGGCGTATCCGGGTTAACCTCCCTCGATATTGGGATGGTGATGATCCTCACCGGCGCAGCCGTACTGCTGTTATGGATCCCATTGCGCCAGCGTCCGGGGCTGGGCACCATCAGCAACGTTATCGTGCTGGGACTGGCGGCCGATGCCACGCTCTCGCTGATGCCGCCGCTGGAATCGCTCTGGCTTCGCGCCGTGCTGCTGCTGTTGGCGGTGGTGCTGAATGGGATGGCGACCGGTATGTATATCGGCGCCGGTTTTGGCGCCGGGCCACGCGATGGCCTGATGACCGGCATTCACGCTCGTACCGGCTGGCCAATCCGCCGCATTCGTACCACCATCGAACTCTCGGTACTGGTTATCGGCATGCTGCTGGGTGGCACCTTCGGTGTGGGCACCGTGCTGTATGCGCTAGCGATTGGCCCGTTGATTCAGATTTTCCTGCCGTGGTTCCAGTTGCCTCGTGTAGCGCAGCGTCGCACGGCTGAGGTGGAGCAAACTTCCTGATTTTACGAAGCGCTCACAGCATGGTGTTCGTTTTCCGGTTACACTGCACCTGGTACGCCAGTTAAACGGAAAAGTATGAAAACAATCACGCTGTATGATGTGGCCCGCGTCGCCGGTGTCTCCTACCAGACCGTGTCGCGGGTGATAAACCAGGCCGCGCACGTGTCGCCGCGCACGCGGGAAAAGGTGCAGGCCGCGATGCAGGAACTGCACTATGTTCCCAATCGCGGCGCGCAGCAGTTGGCCGGAAAGGCCACGCAGACGCTGGGCTTGCTGACTACTGACCTGGCGCTGCATGCGCCTTCGCAAATCGCCTCGGCGGTGAAGCGCCGTGCCGGTGAAGTGGGTTTTTCCGTGCTGATTTCGATGGTGGAAAGTCATGACCGGGAAGCCTGCTTCAACGCCTTGCAGGAGCTTCAGGCGCAGCGCGTCGAAGGTCTGCTGGTGAATGTGCCGCTGGAGCGTGAGGATGCGCAGGCGCTGGCCGCCGCTTCGCCGGTGCCGATACTGTTTCTCGACGTGGGGCGTGATGCCGAGGTGAATAGCCTCGTGTTTGACGCCGAGCAGGGCGCTCGCCTTGGCGTTGAACATCTGCTGACGCTGGGGCATCGGCAGATAGCGCTGCTCGCGGGCCCGCAAAGCTCTGTCTCCGCCCGTGCCCGACTCGCGGGCTGGCAGCATGCCTTACAACAGGCAGCGGTACAGCCGGTTTCCGTGGCCTATGGCGACTGGAGCGCGGCCTCCGGTTATGAAAAAGCGCACCTTTTACTCAGTGAAAAACCCTACCCTGATGCACTGCTGGTGGCCAACGATCAGATGGCATTGGGCGCGCTGCGCGCCTGCGCGGAGAAAGGCATTCGCGTGCCGGGGCAGCTATCGATAGTGGGTTATGACGATACCACCGACAGCGCTTGGTTTACGCCGCCGCTGACCACCATCCGCCAGCGCTTTAAAGAGGCCGGACGAATGAGCGTGGATTGGCTCATTGCGCAGGAGGGTAGCGCATTACCTCAGCGCCAGACTTGCCTGAGCGTTGAGCTGATTGCCCGCAGTTCTAGTGCCGAACGGCAGCCGGAAAGCCTACAGGATGACGATCTGGCGCATTGCTTACAGGCGCTGGCAACCCGAATAGCCAGACGATCGCGCGATTTGTGATCTGACTCGCTTACTCTCGATCCGATCCTTTACCTCGTGGTGAGATCCGTGCACTCTCAATGGAAATTGTGAGCGCTTCGCAACGAGGTTTCCATGCTGCATTCTTCTCTGACGCTGTCTGCTTTACTCTCCCGCCGTGACTGGGAAAATCCCCAGCTTACCCAGTGGCACCGACTGCCCGCCCACGCACCGTTTAACAGTTGGCGTGAAGTGAGCGCAGCGCGGCTGGATAGCGCATCGACCTCGCGCCTGTCGTTAAACGGCAACTGGCGCTTCAACTTCTTTTCCGCCCCTGGAGCCGTACCGGAGGGGTGGGTTGAGCAGGATCTTCACGATGCTGTCGCGATGCCAGTGCCGTCTAACTGGCAAATGCACGGTTTTGATACGCCTATCTACACCAACGTGACCTACCCGATCCCGGTGACGCCCCCGCAGGTGCCCGTTGAGAACCCGACAGGCTGCTACTCGTACACCTTTACCGTAGAAGATGAATGGCTGACGCAGGGACAAACGCGGATTATTTTTGACGGCGTAAACTCGGCATTTCATCTGTGGTGCAATGGTCAGTGGGTGGGCTACTCCCAGGATAGCCGCCTGCCCGCCGAGTTTGACCTGAGTGCGGTGCTGAAACCTGGTGAGAACCGGCTGGCGGTGATGGTGCTGCGCTGGTGCGATGGCAGCTACCTGGAAGATCAGGATATGTGGCGCATGAGCGGTATTTTCCGCGATGTGACGTTGCTGCATAAACCGGCAACCCGCATTGCTGACTATCAGGTTACGCCTCGGCTGTCTGAGCGCTTTACCTTCGGCGAACTGGATATTCAGGTGACCGTCGAAGGTTCTGCTGCTGCCACAACCGACGTGGAAGCCGTGCTGTGGTGGGGTGACAACGCCGTTGCCAGCCTGCAACAGGCCGTGGGCATTCCGTTTGTGGATGAACGCGGCGGCTGGGCAGAGCGCCTGAAGGTGACGCTGCCGCTGGAGCAGCCCGCGTTATGGAGCGCCGAAACGCCAAACCTTTATCGGCTGGTGCTCACGCTGCGTGATGCCGACGGTAAGCCGCTGGAGTCGGAAGCCTGCGATGTTGGTTTCCGCCAGGTGGCGATAGAGGGCGGGTTGCTGAAACTGAACGGTAAACCGCTGCTGATCCGCGGCGTTAACCGTCATGAACATCACCCGGAAACCGGGCAGGCGGTGGATGAAGCCACCATGCGCCGCGATATTGAACTGATGAAGCAGCACAACTTTAACGCCGTGCGCTGCTCCCACTATCCGAACCATCCGCTGTGGTACCGTCTGTGCGACCGCTACGGGCTGTACGTAGTGGATGAAGCCAATATTGAAACCCATGGCATGGTGCCGATGAGGCGCCTGGCGGATGATCCGCGTTGGCTACCGGCGATGAGCGAGCGCGTGACCCGAATGGTTGCGCGTGACCGCAACCATCCCTCCATTATCATCTGGTCGCTGGGCAATGAATCCGGGCACGGCGCGAACCATGACGCGCTCTACCGCTGGATAAAAACCGCCGATCCGTCACGCCCGGTGCAGTATGAGGGCGGCGGCGCTAATACGGCGGCGACGGATATCGTCTGCCCGATGTACGCTCGCGTCGATGCCGATCAGCCGCACCCGACGGTGCCGAAGTGGAGCATCAAAAAGTGGATTGCGCTGCCGGAAGAGAGTCGTCCGCTGATCCTCTGCGAGTACGCTCACGCGATGGGCAACAGCTTTGGCGGTTTTGCGAAATACTGGCAGGCGTTTCGCGACAACCCACGCCTGCAGGGCGGCTTTGTCTGGGACTGGGTTGACCAGGCGTTGAGCAAAACCAATGAGCAGGGCGAGCGTTTTTGGGCCTACGGCGGCGATTTTGGCGATACGCCAAACGATCGTCAGTTCTGTATGAATGGCCTGGTATTCCCGGATCGTACGCCGCATCCGGCGCTGTTTGAGGCGCAAAGGGCGCAGCAGTTCTTCCAGTTCAGGCTGGTGGGGCGCGCGCCGCTGGAAATAGAAGTGAGCAGTGAATTCCTGTTCCGCCATACGGATAACGAGCGTCTGCGCTGGTCGATTACCGTTGATGGCAAAACGCTGACCCAGGGCGAGGAAGCGCTTGATATCGCCCCGCAGGGGCAGCAACGAATAGTGCTGCCGTTCACCGATAGCGCTGCGCTCAGCGAAAATAGCTGGCTTAACGTTGAGGTATATCAGCCGCAGGCGACCGAGTGGTCGGCGGCTAATCATCTGTGCGCCTGGGATCAGTGGCCGTTGCCCGCCGCGCTGTCGCTGCCGGTACGGCAAGAGACAGGCACCGCCCCGCAGCTGCACGTTGAGGCGCAGGCGTTTGTTATCACCCACGGCAGCCAGCGTTGGCAGTTTAGCCGTGAGAGTGGCGATTTGACGCAGTGGTGGCGCAACGACAAACCCGAACTGCTGTCGCCGCTGCGCGATAATTTCACCCGCGCGCCGCTGGATAACGATATTGGCGTGAGTGAAGTGACCCGCATCGACCCGAACGCATGGGTAGAGCGTTGGAAGGCGGCGGGGATGTATGCCATGACGCCGCGGTTGTTACAGTGCCGGGCAGCGTCGCAGGAACAGGGCGTTGAGGTCGAGACGCAGCAGAGCTGGGAATATCAGGGGAAAATTCTGTTTATCAGCCACAAACGCTGGCGCATTGACGATTGCGGCGTGTTGCATGGCGATGTGATGGTGCAGGTGGCGGAAGATATTCCGCACCCGGCGCGAATTGGTCTGCATTGCCAGTTGGCCGTCGTGGAAGAACAGGTGAGCTGGCTGGGGTTAGGGCCGCATGAAAACTATCCAGACCGTCGTCTGGCGGCGCGCCAGGGATTGTGGACTCTGCCGCTGTCGGCGCTGCATACGCCGTATATCTACCCGACGGAAAATGGGCTGCGCTGCGATACCCGACAGCTTGAATATGGCGCGCACTGCTGGCGCGGTGAGTTCCACTTTGGCCTCAGCCGCTACAGCCAGCGTCAGTTACATGAAACCACCCATCACCATCTGCTGCACGAGGAGCCGGGCTGCTGGCTGAACCTCGATGCCTTCCATATGGGTGTGGGCGGCGACGACTCCTGGAGCCCGAGCGTGGGGCCAGAGTTTTTACTGCCCGCCCGCCGGGTTCGCTACCAGTTTAGCTGGCAGTTAAGCTAAGTCCGGCACACGGCATCAGATCAGTGCGCTGATGCCGTGTCCCATCATGTAAAGCCCCACCAGAATAATCAGCGCGCCGGAGAACCACGGTGCTTTTCGCGATAGCTCCCCAAACCCGCTCCAGCGTTTGCTTACCTGCTTCAGGCCAATGGCGGCAATAGCCCCGGAGGCAACCAGCGTGAGCGCCAGCCCGACGCTAAAGCTCAGCACCAGCGTCGCCCCCAGCGCCACGTGTTTAAGCTGCAGGCAGATAAGCAGAATGGTGATCGAGGCCGGGCAGGGGATGAGCCCGCCGGTCAGGCCGAACACCACAATTTGCCCGGTGGTGACCTCCTGGCCTTTGAAACGGCGGTTGATCTCTTCGGCATGGGCGCGCTGGTGGGCATCCTGCCAGTCGGCTTCCACCCGATCGTGGTGATGATCGTGGCCATGATGATGTTCATGTTCATGTTCATGATCGTGGTGGTGATCATGGTCGTGATGATGATCGTGCGCCCCGCGCGACTCACGCCAGGTGCGCCATAGCATCCACAGTGCGATAACAATAATGATTATCCCGGAAAGCAGCTGAAACCACGGCTCGGCGGTTTGTGCATCCCACCCGCGACCAAACCACATCCCGGCCATGGCGATGACCCACACCACCACCGTGTGCGACAGCGTCGCCGCCAACCCCAGTAATATCGCCTGTTTTAGCGTACCGCGGATCGCCACGATAAACGCCGCCATCATGGTTTTGGAATGGCCAGGCTCCAGGCCGTGCAGCGCCCCAAGCAGAATGGCGCCGGGGATAAAGAACCAGGCATTGCCCTGTTGTAAGAGTGTCGTGAAGTCGTTCATCGCGAAGGATCCTTGCAAAAAAGTGAAATCACTATACTCCCACCCAGTATTATAATACTACCCCCTAGTATAAAAATGCGCAGTCAGAGCCGCGCGTGGTATGCTTGCGCAGGAGTTAAGAACAGGATCCCGGCCATGTCACATACCGTTCGTCACAAGAAGATGTTATTGACGCGTCTGAAGAAAATTCAGGGGCAGAGCGTTGCGCTTGAGAAAATGCTCAATCGTGAGCACGAGTGTGCGGAGGTGCTACAGCAGCTGGCGGCGATTCGCGGAGCGGTCAACGGCATGATGCTGCAGGTGATTCAGGGTCATCTGACCGATCACGTGGTCAAAGAGCCCGAAGAGGGTCAGCGCGAAGCCGACCTCGAGGTGGTGATGCAGGTGATTAAGTCCTATCTGAAGTAGCGTGCGCCCGCAGGTTGCTTTCCGCCCAGATAATAAACGCCTCTTTCGGCAGGGCCTTGCTGTAAAGCCAGCCCTGTCCAAACTGCACGCCGTGCTCGCGCAGCCACTTCTCCTGGCAGGGGCTCTCAATCCCTTCCGCCACGACGTTAAGCTGTAAGGTTTTCGCCATCTCAATGATGTAGGGCGTCACCTGCGCGTATTCCAGCGCATCAACGAAGGATTTATCGAGTTTTAAGGTATCGACCTCAAGGTCCTGCAAGTAGCGCAGGCTGGAGTAGCCGGTGCCGAAGTCATCGATATAGATGGCGTGCCCGGCCTTGCGGTAGGCGGTCATCGCCGGCAGCGTGGTTTTCGGGTCGGCAAAGCCGCGCTCGGTTAATTCAAGGGCGATTTGCTGCGGCTGCACGTTCCAGATTCGCATCTGCTGGTGCAGCAACGCCTGGAGCATCACGGAGTGAAAGTCGGCGACGGAGAGGTTGATGGAGACGTGTTGATCCGGGTGCAGGCTGAGCCATTTGCCGAGATCGCGGAACACCGATTTCACCACGTTTTCGGTCAGGTGTGTAATCAGCCCGGTCTGTTCGGCAAGCGGAATAAAAATCTCCGGCGACAGATAGCTGCCGTCCGGCTGCTTCCAGCGCGCCAGCGCTTCACACCCTACCACTTTGCCATCGGCTAGCGACACAATCGGCTGGTAGTAGACCGTAATCCCGGCATTGTTCAGCGCATCGAGCATACGTTGTCGCGGCGACTGCAGACGGCGCAGCACCAGGAAAATCAGCCAGCTTGCCAGCAGGCTCAGCAGCATACCTGCCGGAACCCATAACATCAGTTGGTGGCGCAGGCGATCCGACAGCGGCAGGGTTGAAGACCAGGTCATGATCGACACCTGCAGGTCGGGATACTGGCGGACCGTATAAACGACGTTGTCTTTGGTCAGCGTCTCCAGATGCTGCAGCTGAATCTGCTGCCAGGCCTGTTGGTCCAGCGGCGCGCTGCTGGCGAGTACCCGGTTGTTATGGGTGCTGATAAGCGCCACCTGAGTTTTCGAGTTGCTGAACGGAATAACGTCGATAAACGAGACGGGGTCGATAATCACCATATGGTGTTCGGAGGCGAAAGCGGCCATATAGCGACGGATGCCGAGATCGTTACGTTCGGTGTACCAGGCGCGATAGCCGGATGGGATGATGCGATCCGGCTCCGGGAAGGTGAACGGCTTACCGCTGTTCTCAAGCGAGGAACATTTGGCCGTGACCCCATCGAGGTAGAGCACTTCCTGAATATAGCGCCACGAGTAGGAGAGACGGCGCATCTCCTGGAGATGCGTAGGGCTGCAGCCCGCTTCCTTCAGAGCATCCATCTGTTGCAGCGCCCCTTTGGCCTGGTCCATGACCTGCTCGGTGCGCACGAGAACCCGCGATGCGTAGGTTTCCTGCTCAGTGATAAACTGCCGATGCGCTTCCCGTTGGGCAAGCTAGATGCTCAACAGGATAGGCAGGAGAATCGCCATAATCAGCACACCGGTTATCAGACCGATCAGGTGTCGAGTTGTCACTGCCAGTCCTTTTCCGGGGCAAAGTAGTACAAGTATACCCGACATTTCCTACGCTTATTACGCGAATTCTCTCGCTCCATCAGAATTATCTTGAATTAACGGCGGTGTGCTAACGCGCGGACTAACCTGTCACCTCCCATCTGCACGCCCTGCACCATCAGCACCAGAATGAGCACCGTGCCGATCATTATCTGGTCGTTAAACCGTTGATAGCCGTAGCGAATGGCTAAATCACCCAGCCCGCCACCGCCGATGACGCCCGCCATCGACGAAAAGCCAATCAGCATGACGATAGTCAGCGTGGTGCCCGCCAGCAGCGCCGGGAGCGCTTCGGGCAGCAGCGCTTTGCTTACCACGTGCCAGGCGTTACCGCCCATCGACAGCACCGCTTCAATGCGCCCGTAGTCCACCTCATCCAGTGCGCTTTCAGTCAGGCGAGCAAAGAAAGGAAACGCCCCGATGGTAATCGGCACAATGGCTGCCGTGCTGCCGAGCGTGGTGCCGACCAGCAGACGGGTGAAGGGGATAAGGGCAATCAGCAGCACGATAAACGGCAGCGATCGCCCGGTGTTGATAATCGCCCCCAGCACCGCGTTCAGGCGTGGCATGGGGACAATTCCCTGACGACGGGAGAGAAACAGCAGTACGCCCAGCGGCAGGCCGATTAAGACAGTAAACAGAGTGGCGAACCCCACCATGTACAGCGTATCCAGCGTACCGTCGACCAGCAGCGGCCATAAATCTTCCCAGCTCATGCGACTATGCATAAGTGTCTCCCTTCAATGCCGTGGCGGGCGAGGAAGCGGCGTTCTTCATCGCCGTCTCCCAGTAAAATGTCCCGCAGGCGTGACCAGGGGGAAGCCAGCAGGTCGGCGATTTTCCCGCTCTCCTGCAATGCCCCACCTTCCAGCAGCGCCGCGTGATCGCAAAGGTTTTTGACCACTTCAAGCTGATGGGTGATCAGCACAATGGTCAGCCCCAGCTGGCGGTTAATCGTCTCCAGCAGCGCCAGTACGCTGGCAGTGGTTTCGGCATCCAGCGCGCTGGTGGCTTCATCGCACAGCAACACATCGGGTTCAGCGGCCAGCGCGCGGGCAATGCCGACGCGCTGCTTTTGTCCACCGGAAAGCTGGGAGGGGAAGGCGTCGGCTTTGTCGCCAAGCCCGACCAGTGCGAGCAGTTCCGTTACGCGCTGTTGACGTTGCGCTTTCGGGATGCCGGCTATCTCCAGCGGCACGGCAACGTTGTCGGCTACACTTCGGGCGTGCAGCAGATTGAAGTGCTGAAAAATCATGCCGGTGCGCAGACGATGGGCGCGAAGCTGCGCCTTATCGTACTGCACGATATTTTCCCCGTTAAACAGGATGCGGCCCGCGCTGGGCCGCTCCAGTAAGTTCAGACAGCGAATCAGGGTGCTTTTACCCGCACCGCTCCGCCCAAGAATGCCGTAAATGGCGCCTTTGGGGACGGTAAACGAAACGTCGTTGAGTGCCGGGTGGCCGCTTCCGGCATACTGCTTGCTCAGCCCTTCTATGACGATCATGATTGCGGCGCGCTAACCGGGATCACCGAGCCGTTGTAGTGCTGGCGAATAAATTCCGCCACCTGCGGCGACGTCAGGTCTTTAGCGAGTTGTTTGATGCGCGGATCGTTGGCTAGTTGCGGGGTCGTGACCAGAATATTGGCGTATGGGTTATGCGTGGCGCTCTCCAGCCCCAGCGAATCTTTGGCCGGGTTCAGCCCTGCCTCCAGTGCGTAGTTGCCGTTGATCACCGCCAGGTCGACGTCGTCCAGCGAGCGTGGGATCTGCGGTGATTCCACTTCGAGGATCTTCAGTTTATGTGGGTTTTCGGCGATATCTTTCGGCGTGGCAAGCGTCGTCGCCGGGTCGGTAAACTTCGCCGCCAGCTTAATCAGCCCTTTGCTTTGCAGCAGGAATAGCGCGCGGCTCAGGTTGGTGGTGTTATTCGGCACCGCCACGGTGGCCCCTTCCGGCAGCGATTGCAGATCTTTATGTTTATGCGAATAGATCCCCAGCGGCTCGATGTGCACCGTGGCAGCAACGGCAAAGGTTTTCCCCAGCGCCTTTTCCTGATCTTTCAGGTACGGCACGTGCTGAAAGTAGTTGGCATCCACATCGCCGTTGGCCAGCAGTTCGTTGGCGTTAACGCCGCTGATCAGTTCGACGATTTTCAGATCCAGCTTCGGGTCCTGCTTTTTAATAAAGTTGAGAATTTCCGCGTGCGGTACCGGGTCAGCGGCGATACGCAGCGGCGCGGCAGACGCGCTCCAGGCCAGAGAAAGAGACAGTGCTACCCCTGCCAGTTTGAATGCGGCATGTTTCATGGTGTGTTCCTTATTTTAATGGTTATCAGGCAATCAGCTGTTCACTGCGCGCGCGCAGTACATCGCGGTAATAGCGTTCCGCTACGTCCGGATGGGAGCGCAGGCGGCCTTTCAGATAGTTCCAGCCTACGTCGCGCAACAGCGGGTTTTGCGGGTCGCTTTGCGGGCCGTTGGCTTCTCGCGCCAGTGATTCGGGCAGGGAGTACACCGGCACCACGGCGTCCAGCTGTGCGCCCAGGAAGAAGGCGATGGAGAGGCGCTGCTTGTTGGCTGGCGGTGAGATCACGCGGTGAACGGTGGCGCGCAGGTAGCCGTTGGTTGCCAGCTCAAGCAGCTCGCCAATATTGACCACAAAGCTGCCGGGCAGCGGTTTGGCGTCAATCCACTGGCCGTCGCTGACTTCCACCTGTAGCCCTTGCTGGTCGTCCTGCAGCAGGAAGCTCAGGAAGCCGGAATCTTTATGCGCCCCCACGCCCTGGGTGCTATTTTGCGTCTCCTGCTGGCCGGGATAGCGGATCAGCTTGATATGTTCGTTGGGCTTTTGGCCGTACAGGGTGTCAAACGCCTCGGGCGGTAGCTGGAGCGCCTCAGCAAAGGCGCGCAGCAGCGTCATCGCCATCTCGGTCATTGACCGCTGCCACTGCAACAGGACCGGGCGTAAAGAGGGCAGCGCCTCAGGCCACAGGTTAGGGCCCTGTAGCTGAAGCCAGCGCGGGTCGTGCTCTCGCAGCGAAACGGCCTGACGTTCGGCACCGATATCAAACTGTTCCCGCCAGTCCGGCTGGCCGCGCGTTAGCTCGGCGGCGCTGCGGTTGTAGCCGCGAAAGTGCGGGGAGTGGATCATCGCCACCTGCTGTTTTTGTTCGTCGGACAGGGCGAAGAAGCGGCGTGATTCCGACTGCAGCGACTGTTGCAGGGCATCGTTGATACCGTGATCGGTCAGGTAGAAAAAGCCGACGTCGCGGGCGGCGTGGCGAAGCGCCAGCAGAAACTCAGCGCGTTCAGACGGCTGGTGGTAGCGCGCCAGGCTGAGAATGGGCAGGGTGGTCAGACTCATTGAATGCTCCGTTTTGCAGATGAATACCGTAATGTTGGGGTGGTGCAAATGCGGGGTGACAACAACAGCGCTGCATGGGATATCTCCGTCGGGTTGATAACGACAGCCTGCCTGATGGCGAAGGGCGCGACCAATAACGTTATTTTCTAATTTATGACGGAGTGGGGGTCTGAGCTTTTGCGAAAATTAGCTAAAGCGCACGGCAGCAGGCCGTGCGCGGAGGGCGGGGGATTAATGCTGGTTAGGGGCGGCAATATCGGCGCTGATGCGCAGGCCGTCTTCATCGAAGATCATGCAGTGCTGCGGGTCGAAGGCGAGGTCAATTTGCTGCCACGGGCGGAAATGGACATCCCCTGGCAGCAGGATTTTCATGTTGTCGTGGCCGTAGCACTGACCGAAGAGATAGGTGTTGTTGCCAAGACGCTCAACCACTTCACAGTTAAAGGCCAGTACCGTACCGCGGCGGGTATCGGTAGAGAGGTGTTCCGGGCGAATACCCAGGGTCACGGTGGCGCCCGGGGTGAGCGGGGCGGTCTCTATCGCCAGGGTCAGCGTATGCTGCTGGGCCAGGTTCACGGTCAAGGAACCTGGCTGCCACTCGGCGACGGTGGCCGGCAGGAAGTTCATCTTCGGTGAGCCGATAAACCCGGCGACGAATTTGTTGATCGGGTTGTAGTAGAGATCCATCGGTGAGCCCATTTGCTCCACCTTACCGTAGTTCATCACCACGATTTTATCGGCCAGCGTCATCGCTTCGACCTGATCGTGGGTAACATACACCATGGTGGTTTTCAGCTCCTGGTGCAGGCGCGCAATGTGCAGGCGCATATCCACGCGCAGTTCGGCATCGAGGTTCGACAGCGGTTCATCGAACATAAAGACGCGCGGATTACGCACGATGGCACGGCCAATAGCCACACGCTGACGCTGGCCGCCGGAAAGCTGCTTTGGCTTGCGGTCCAGCAGGTGTGAAAGCTGCAGCGTTTTGGCCACCATCTCTACCTGTCGGCGAATCTCCTCTTTCGGCACTTTGTTGACCTTCAGGCCGTAACCCATGTTCTCCGCGACGGTCATATGGGGATAGAGTGCGTACGACTGGAACACCATGGCCACGCCGCGATGAGACGGCGCAACATCATTCATGACCTCGTCACCGATCAGCACTTCGCCGTCGCTGACTTCTTCCAGCCCGGCAATCATGCGTAGCAGCGTCGACTTACCGCAGCCGGATGGGCCAACAAACACGGCAAACTCGCCGTCTTCAATATCGAGATTGACATTATGCAGCGTGACGGTGCTGCCAAAGCGTTTCGTGACATTCCTCAGTCGGATATTAGACATCGACGTTCCCCGAAGTTATTAACCTTTGCCTGCCGTTGGGATGAGGGCCGCTGAATGTCATTTGTGTATTACGTATGACAATCTGGCTAAGCGATGCTCAACAGCGTAAAAATCATGGTGCGACTATAACTTCCGCTATTTACGCGCCCTATATCGATGTTTCATTTCTGCAATGACGATCACACAACTCGCAGTTGTCAGTGGTTTTATCATCACTCAAAGCGTAGCGTATAACAAAGCGTAATAAACTGAGTAATCCGGTACAAAACAAGCATTATAAGCGTTAAATCATGCTGTACCCTGTAGTCAAAAACGATAAATTGTTACACCTTCACATGAGGTTGATAATGAAAAAGAACACCATTGCCGCACTTATCCTTACCACTCTGGCCGCGGGGCAGTTGATTAGCCTGCAGGCTCATGCGGCTACGCAGCTTAACGTCTGGGAAGACATAAAGAAATCCGCCGGAATTAAGGATGCCATCGCCGATTTCGAAAAACAGTACGACGTTAAGGTCAACGTGCAGGAGATGCCTTATGCGCAGCAGCTGGAAAAGCTGCGTCTTGATGGCCCGGCGGGGATTGGCCCGGACGTACTGGTCATTCCAAACGATCAGCTCGGTGGGGCGGTGGTTCAGGGGCTGCTGACGCCGATTAAGCTCGACCAGAAGCAGATTGATGAGTTTACGCCTGCGTCAATTAACGCTTTTCGTATGGACAACGCTCTGTATGGCGTGCCGAAGGCGGTCGAAACGCTGGTGCTGATTTACAACAAAGAGTTAATCGACAAGCCGTTAGCCAGCCTGCCGGAATGGTATGACTTCTCCAAAGCTCAGCGCGCGCAGAACAAGTACGGGTTGCTCGCCAAGTTCGACCAGATTTACTACAGCTGGGGGGCAATTGGCCCGATGGGCGGCTACATCTTTGGCGATAACGGCAAAGGTGGTTACAACGCCCAGGACGTTGGCCTGAACAAGCCGGGTGCGGTAGAAGCAGTCACTTATCTGAAGAAATTCTATGCCGATAAGATCTTCCCGGCGGGGATTATCGGTGACAACGGGCTGAATGCTATCGACTCGCTGTTCACCGAGAAGAAAGCCGCGGCGGTGATCAACGGGCCATGGGCCTTCCAGCCGTATGAAGCGGCGGGCATCAACTACGGCGTAGCGCCGTTGCCAAACCTGCCGGACGGCAAACCGATGAGCTCCTTCCTTGGCGTGAAGGGCTACGTGGTGTCGACCTGGAGCAAAGATAAAGCGATGGCGCAGAAGTTCATCGAATTTATCAATCAACCGCAGTACGTGAAAACGCGCTATATCGCGACGCGTGAAATCCCGCCGCAGAAGGCGATGATTGACGATCCGATTATCAAGAACGATGAGAAAGCCAGCGCCGTTGCGGTGCAGGCCGCCCGCGCCACGGCGATGCCGGGGATCCCAGAGATGGGCGAAGTGTGGGGCCCTGCCAACGCAGCGCTTGAACTGAGCCTGACCGGTAAGCAAGAGCCGAAGGCCGCGCTCGATAACGCCGAAAAACAGATCAAAATGCAGATCGAAGCCATGCAGGCGAGTAACCAGTAAGCACTGACGTCACGGACGGGAGGGGGACCTCCCGTTTTCAGAAGGAGCCGTGTGTGATTATCAATCCCAGCGAAAATGTAAACAGAGCACAGGGGGCCGGACGCCATGCGTGGTGCGGCCTGCTGTTGGCCATTGTGCCTGGCTTTGGCCAGTTTTATCACCGCCAGTGGCTGAAGGGACTTATCTTCCTGGTGCTGCTTAGCAGCTTTATGGGCGTGTTTTACGACTTCCTGAGCGAAGGACTGTGGGGGCTGTACACGTTGGGAGAAGAGGTCCCTCGCGATAACTCTATCTTCCTGTTAGCCGAAGGGATCATCAGCGTGCTGATTATCGGCTTTGGCGTCACGATTTATTACCTCTCCCTGCGCGATGCGTGGGCGAACGGTAAGAAGCGCGATGAGGGCCAGCAGCTGAACAGCGTGCGTAAACAGTATCAGATGCTGCTGAGCGATGGCTTTCCCTATTTAATGATCACCCCAGGATTCATTCTGCTGGTGTTCGTGGTGATTTTCCCGATTCTGTTTGGGTTCTCTATCGCCTTTACTAACTACAACCTTTACCACACCCCTCCGGCGAAGCTGGTGGACTGGGTTGGGCTGAAGAACTTCGTCAATATTTTCACGCTCTCCATCTGGCGCTCGACCTTCTTCGACGTGCTGCAGTGGACGGTGGTCTGGACGCTGCTGGCCACCACGCTGCAATGCACCGTGGGCGTGCTGCTGGCGATTCTGGTGAACCAGAAAGATCTGCGCTTTAAACCGCTTATCCGCACTATCTTCATTCTGCCGTGGGCGGTGCCGGGCTTTGTCACCATTCTGGTATTTGCCGGAATGTTCAACGACTCGTTTGGCGTCATTAACAATGCCATTCTGTCGTTCTTTGGGATCAGCCCAAAAGCGTGGATGACCGACCCATTCTGGACCAAAACCGCGCTGATTATGATGCAGACCTGGCTTGGTTTCCCGTTTGTGTTTGCGATGACCACGGGGGTATTGCAGGCGATACCTGACGATCTCTACGAGGCGGCAACGATGGACGGTGCCAGCACGACGACCAAGCTGCGCACGATTACGCTGCCGCTGGTGCTCTACTCGATTGCGCCAATCATCATCACGCAATACACCTTCAACTTTAACAACTTCAACATCATCTACCTGTTTAACAACGGTGGGCCGGCGGTGGCCGGGTCGAACGCGGGCGGTACGGATATTCTGGTGTCGTGGATCTATAAGCTGACCATGTCCTCTTCCCAGTACGCCATTGCGGCGACCATTACCATCCTGCTGTCGATTTTTGTCGTCGGTCTGGCGCTGTGGCAGTTCCGCGCCACGAAATCTTTCAAAAACGACGATATGGCGTAAGGGAATCACATGGCTAAATCACAAAGTATTAAACGTGAAAAATGGGTGCGGCTGTCGCTCTCCTGGCTGGTTATTGTGCTGGTTTCCACCATCATTATTTACCCGCTGATCTGGACCATTGGCGCGTCGCTCAACGCCGGGAACAGCCTGCTGAGTACGTCGATTATTCCGGAAAACCTGTCGTTCCAGCACTACGCCGACCTGTTTAACGGCCAGGTGAACTACATGACCTGGTACTGGAACTCGATGAAAATCAGCTTCCTGACCATGGTGCTAACGCTGATTAGCGTCAGCTTTACCGCCTATGCGTTTTCACGCTTCCGTTTTAAAGGGCGTCAGAACGGGCTGATGCTGTTTTTACTGCTGCAGATGATCCCGCAGTTTTCCGCGCTGATTGCCATTTTCGTGCTCTCCCAACTGCTGGGATTGATCAATAGCCACTTCGCGCTGGTGCTGATCTACGTGGCAGGGATGATCCCGATGAATACCTATCTGATGAAGGGCTATCTCGACGCGATCCCTAAAGATCTCGATGAGTCCGCCCGTATGGACGGGGCCAGCAACTTCCGCATCTTCATTGAAATCATCATGCCGCTGTCGAAGCCGATTGTGGCGGTGGTGGCGCTGTTCTCCTTCACCGGCCCGCTGGGAGATTTCATCCTCTCCAGCACCATCCTGCGTACGCCGGATAAATACACGCTGCCTATCGGGTTGTACAACCTGGTGGCGCAAAAAATGGGCGCCAGCTACACCACCTACGCGGCAGGAGCCGTGCTGATTGCCGTACCGGTGGCGATTCTCTATCTGGCATTACAGAAATACTTCGTGTCCGGCCTGACCTCCGGCAGCACCAAAGGATAACCACATGAAAAGATTTGCACCCGCTCTGCTTGCTGTTTGTCTCTCCTGTAGTTTTTCCGCCTCTTCGCTGGCGGCCGAGACGCTGCAAACGAAGCCGTTTAACGCCATGCCAGCGGATTTTATTAAAGGGGCCGATATCTCGACTCTGCTGGATGCTGAGAAGCACGGCGCCCGTTTCTACAACGAACAAAACCAGCAGCAGGACGCGCTAGCTATCCTTAAAGCCAACGGCGTGAACTATGTTCGTCTGCGCCTGTGGGTTGACCCGAAAGATGCCGACGGTAAGGCGTACGGCGGCGGTGATAACGATCTTGTCAGCACGCTGGCGTTGGCGAAGCGGGCAAAAGCGCAGGGCATGAAGCTGCTGCTGGACTTCCACTACAGCGATTTCTGGACCGACCCAGGCAAACAGTACAAACCCAAAGCCTGGGAGAAGATGGATTACCCGCAGCTGAAAACCGTGATTCACGACTATACCCGTGACACCATCGCCCGCTTCAAACAGGAGGGTGTGCTGCCGGATATGGTGCAGATTGGTAACGAAATCAACGGCGGGATTCTCTGGCCGGAAGGCAAAAGCTGGGGGCAGGGCGGCGGTGAGTTCGACCGTTTAGCCGGCCTGCTGAATGCGGCGATTTCCGGGCTGAAAGAGAATCTGAAGGGCGGTGAGCAGGTGAAAATTATGCTCCATCTGGCCGAAGGCACCAAAAATGACACCTTCCGCTGGTGGTTTGATGAAATCAGCAAACGCAACGTGCCGTATGACGTGATTGGCCTGTCGATGTACACCTACTGGAATGGCCCTATCAGCGCGCTGAAGGCCAACATGGATGACATCAGCAAACGCTACAACAAAGATGTCATTGTGGTCGAAGCCGCTTACGGCTACACGCTGGAAAACTGCGATAACGCGGAAAACAGCTTCCAGGCGAAAGAAGAGAAAGACGGCGGCTATCCGGGCACGGTTCAGGGGCAATATAACTATATTCATGACTTAATGCAGGCCGTTATTGATGTTCCGGACCATCGTGGCAAAGGGATATTTTATTGGGAACCGACCTGGATTGCTGTTCCGGGAAATACCTGGGCGACTAAAGCAGGCATGAAATATATCCATGACGAATGGAAAGAAGGTAATGCCCGCGAGAATCAGGCCTTATTTGACTGCAAAGGAAAAGTCCTGCCGTCGGTAAAAGTATTTAATTAATTAGCAACACTCTTTTTCAGGATTTTATTATGCAAAAATTTCCGCCTTTGAGCCCAAAGGTTAATGCGTTATTGCATGGCGCAGATTATAACCCGGAGCAGTGGGAGAATTATCCCGGTATTATCGACCAGGATATTACGATGATGCAGCAGGCAAATTGTAATGTCATGTCGGTGGGGATATTTAGCTGGGCCAAACTTGAACCGCAAGAGGGCGTATTTGAGTTTGGCTGGCTGGACGACGTTATCGATAAACTGTATGCCGCGGGGATCCACGTCTTTTTAGCGACGCCGAGCGGCGCGCGGCCTGCATGGATGTCAAAAGCCTACCCGGAAGTGCTGCGCGTAGGGCGCGATCGGGTGCCTGCGCTGCATGGTGGCCGACATAACCACTGCATGACTTCGCCGGTTTACCGTGAAAAAACGCTGAAAATCAACACGCTGTTGGCGGAGCGTTATTCACAGCACCCGGCGGTGCTGGGCTGGCATATCTCTAACGAATACGGCGGCGAATGTCATTGCCCACGCTGCCAGGTGAAGTTCCGCGACTGGCTGAAGGCGCGCTACAACACGCTGGATAACCTGAACCATGCCTGGTGGAGCACCTTCTGGAGCCACACCTACACCGACTGGCAGCAGATTGAGTCGCCGTCACCGCAGGGTGAAGTCTCTATTCATGGTCTGAATCTCGACTGGCGGCGCTTTAACACCGCGCAGGTGACCGAATTCTGTCGTCATGAAATCGCGCCGTTAAAGGCGGTAAATCCGGATCTGCCGGTGACCACCAACTTTATGGAGTATTTCTACGACTACGATTATTCGCAGCTCGCCGAACCGCTGGACTTTATCTCCTGGGATAGCTACCCGATGTGGCATCGCGATAAAGACGAGACCACGCTGGCCTGCTATACCGCGATGTACCACGACATGATGCGTACCCTGAAGGGCGGCAAGCCGTTCGTGCTGATGGAGTCGACGCCGAGTGTGACTAACTGGCAGCCGACCAGCAAGCTGAAAAAACCGGGCATGCACATCCTCTCTTCGCTGCAGGCGGTGGCCCACGGTGCGGATTCGGTGCAGTACTTCCAGTGGCGTAAGAGCCGCGGTTCGGTGGAGAAATTCCACGGCGCGATTATTGACCACGTGGGGCATCTTGATACCCGCGTGGGCCGCGAGGTCAGCAAGCTGGGGAGTATTCTGAGCCAGTTGCCGGGCGTTGTCGGCTGTCGCACTGATGCGAAGGTTGCCATTATCTTTGACCAGCAGAGCCGCTGGGCTATGGATGACGCGCAGGGGCCGCGCAACAAGGGCATGGAGTATGAGCAGACGGTGAATGAGCACTACCGCCCGTTCTGGGAGCAAGGGGTCGCGGTCGATGTTATTGATGCCGATGGTGACCTGAGCGCCTATCAACTGGTGATTGCACCGATGCTGTATATGGTGCGCGAAGGTTTTGCCGAGCGTGCCGAAGCCTTTGTAGCGAATGGCGGCCATCTGGTGACCACCTACTGGACGGGGATCGTGAATGAGAGCGATCTGTGCCACCTCGGCGGTTTCCCTGGCCCGTTACGTAAGCTGCTGGGGATATGGGCGGAAGAGATTGATTGCCTCGACGACGGCGAACGTAATCAGATTCAGGGGCTGGCGGGCAATATGGCCGGGCTGCAGGGGCCATACCAGGTGCGACACCTGTGCGAGCTGATTCACACCGAGACGGCGCAGGCGCTGGCCTCCTATCGTGATGATTTCTACGCAGGTCGCCCGGCGGTGACGGTGAATAGCGTAGGTAAGGGGAAAGCGTGGCATATTGCGTCTCGCAACGATCTGGCCTTCCAGCGTGATTTCTTCACTTCACTGATGGATGACCTGGCGCTGCCGCGTGCGGTGGCAAGCGATTTCCCGCCGGGGGTGGTCGCGACGGCGCGAACCGACGGTGAAAGCGCCTTTGTCTTTGTGCAGAACTTTACCGCGCAGACGCAGACTATCTCGCTGCCGGAAGGTTATGAACTTGCCGCTACGGGGGCCGATGCCAGCGGTACGCAGGTGCTTCAGCCCTGGGACTGTCGTATCGTTCGCCGTAAGGCATAATCCGCTGTAATCCATAGCCTGCTCAACCGAGCAGGCTTTTTTACCTCTGTAGATAACCAAGGAGCGTCGATGATGGTTAGCCTTAAGTCTTTCCTGCACTACTTCTCCCAACCCAAGCCGTCGGTGCCGTTAAGCGAGGGTGAGCAGCAGCAAATTCAGCGTCTGATTAGCGCCTTTGGCGGTCAGAGTAATATTGAGAATGTCGATGCCTGTATTACCCGCCTGCGTGTCACGGTAAAAGATTTAGCGGTGGTTGATTCTCAGGCGTTACAGAATGAAGGTGCGCTGGGGGTGATTATTCTGGGGCAGCAGGTGCACGCGATATTTGGCAAACAGTCTGATACGTTACGCCAGCTATTAGATGAGCATTTCGCTGAAAATAATTAACGGTACAGTTTGTTGTATTAAAAACCCCGGTTTGATGCCGGGGTTTTTATTGTCTGAAATATAAAAAAAAAGGGATAACCCAATAATAGCGTTATCCCAAAGGCCAGATGATAGAAACAATGATGGAGTGGCAAATAGTAAAATTGGCGAAAATAACAAAAGATAGAATTAATGCAAAAATAATGACTCAGTCAGATAAACGTATTACCACCAGGCTTCCACCTGCACGCCGAAGTTCCAGGTATCGCTGGCGGTGCCGTCGTTAAAGGCATTGCCTTGCTCAGAATCATTCAGGTAAGAGGCAAATACGCGCAGTTCCGGGCGAGACATAAAGTCTGGGCCGTCCGCCAGACCTAACGCGATGGTGTATTTCTCGCCGCTCTGCTTGTAGCTGGTGCCGTTGGTGTAAGAATCTTTCTGGTAGAAACCGCCGACTTCACCGATTAAGCGCACGTACTCGGTGAACTGATACTGCGCACGACCGACCAGCGACACCAGACGTGATTTATCGGTGTATTCGGTGGTGTCATCCGCTGAACCATAGGTCAGCACGTGGTTGAGTGAGAACTTGTCGGTAATCGGAATCAGGCCGGTGTTGATAACGCGGTAGCCGGTGGCATCGTTGACGTTGTTCCACATGTCGTACCAACCACCGCCCTGGGAGACCATGTTCTGCGCCAGGCCCTTATTCGCATACTGCAGTACCAGTTTGTTGTAGCCACCGAACATATCCTGGCTGATTTCGCCGGTCAGCATCACGCCGTTGTCGGCATCATACAGGCCGCCGTAATCCTTCTGCTTGTTGGTTGGATTTGGCATGGCGTAGTCGATACCGAATTCGGTCCAGGCACCGCTCCATGGCTTCCAGCCCGCATAGCGAAGGTCGATATAGTTGATGTTGACATCGTTATCGCCATCTACGCGATAGTCGACGTCGTTGGCGTCGCCGCGGATCCAGGCCAATGAAACTGCACCAGGGCCGACAGTGTAGTTTTCGATCCCGGCGCCGGAACCGGAGATATTCCAGTATTTGGTATCAATGATGTGCAGATCGTGACGCTGGTAGTAGCGTTTCCCGCCCCAGATTACCGCGTTCGGATCGCCGGGGATAAGCCCTTTGATCTGTAGGTTCAGCTGACGCAGGCCAAACTGCGCATCGTCGCCGAAAGTGGTTTCGTTATCGTTGGACCCATCGGAGACCATGCTGACCATCGAATCGAGGTAGAAGCTGACATCATTTTTCTTATATACCTCAGAGCCCAGTTCCAGCTCACCATAAGTGTCGGCTTCGTTCCCCAGACGGCCTAGTTTGTTTTTTTGCCATTCCTGCATTCCACCATCGCTAGAAACCCCCACGCCGGAGCGGAGGTAGCCATGGAAATCAATCGGTACTGACGATGCCGCCAGCAGTGAAGGTGAAGTCAGCGCAGTAGCCAACGCAATAGAAAGCGTGCGTAGGGTAGTTTTCATTGTTATCCTCATTTTTGTTTTGTAGTACGTTCACATAACGTGTGTAATAAAATGCCTAAATGTAAAAACAGGCAAACATTTGATTCGCGATGTGTGATTAACTGCAAATAAATTAGCCATTTTTGACTGGTTGTGTAAGAGGGTTCTTATTGCGTTGGTGTGTGAGCGTGTATCTTTTTTGTGTTATCGTATGCCATGAGTCAGGTCGGTAGACGTTTTTTGGGGTGACCCCTGTTACAATCTAGCGATAACAACATAAGGAACCGGACGATGAAGTCTAAAAGTGCAACTTTGGAAGATGTTGCTCGCCATGCGGGCGTCTCCTACCAGACTGTGTCCAGGGTACTCAATAAATCTGCCAATGTATCCGAAGCCACACGCCACAAGGTGGAGAAATCCATCGAGGTCCTCCGCTATGTCCCAAATAGACTGGCACAACAGCTGGTTGGCAAAACCAGTCAGACGCTTGGACTGGTCACCACTTCTCTGGCGCTACACGCGCCTTCTCAGGTCGCAGCGGCGGTGAAACGCTATGCAAATCTGGAGGGGTATCAGGTACTGATTTCGATGATTGATGAGAACGTCAATCATAGCATTCAGGATTCAATCAATGAGCTGAAATCACAGCTGGTCAGCAAAGTCATTATCAACGTGCCTTTAGAGACAGAAACGGCGCAGAAAATCGCGGATGATAATGATGATATCGTCTGCCTTTTCCTCGATGTAGACCCCTACAGCTCCGTGTATAACGTTTCGTTTAACCCAGCAGATGGCACGCGTGCTAGCGTGAAATATTTGTATGAGTCCGGGCATCGTGAGATGGCTATCCTGGCCGGGCCGGTGAGCTCCGTTTCGGCTAATCTGCGTCTGAGGAGCTGGCTGGATACCCTCAACAGCTACGGTCTGAAGCCTGTCACCGTACTGCACGGAAACTGGGATGCGCAAAGCGGCTATGCTTGCGCACTGCAAATGCTGCGCGAGACACCGGATTTTTCGGCATTGCTGGTGGGCAATGATCAGATGGCGCTGGGGGTCTTGAGTGCGTTTCATCAGCATCAAGTGGCGATCCCCGGTGAAAAGTCGGTGATCGGTTACGATGACACCTATGAAAGCTCGTTCTTCTATCCGGCATTGACCACCGTCTCGCTTGACCTTGATTTACAAGGTAAAGAAGCAGTACGTCGTATTCTGGAGAGTGACGATAGCGCTCCGTCGCGCACCTCATCCATCCTTCCGGCTCGCCTTGTCGTTCGCCACTCTACCGGCGCAAAAGTGGAGCAAGGCAAAGATATGCAGGCGATTGCTGAGCAGCTGCGCGCCATCGCGCATCAGCTTAGCCGCTAACCTCTCTGTCCGGAGCGTGCTCTGCGCTCCGGCTATCCCCCTTTAATTTGTAGGGTTGCAAAGGCCGGTTTCGCGGCGTATCGTAATTGTTATGTTATAACATATGATGTCGAGGGTCAGATGAAAGCCAATATCCATCCCCATTACCGTACCGTGGTGTTTCATGACACCAGTGCCAACGAGTATTTCAAAGTGGGTTCGACCATTAAAACCGACCGGATGATTGATCTGGAAGGGGTGACATATCCGTATGTCACGATTGATGTGTCGTCCAAATCGCACCCGTACTACACCGGGAAACAGAGAACGGCCTCTACCGAGGGTAGCGTGGCGCGCTTTAGCCAGCGTTTTGGTCGCTTTATTGATGTGAAAAGAGGTTCATGATGCAGGTACTTAACTCATTGCGCAGCGCCAAACAGCGTCACCCGGATTGCCAGATTGTGAAACGCAAAGGGCGACTGTACGTTATCTGCAAGTCAAACCCTCGCTTTAAGGCCGTTCAGGGGCGCAAGAAGCGCCGTTAAGCGGGCAGCTGTCGCAGCGACTCCAGGGAGTGGCGTTGCTTGCTGTCGGCGGTAAAATTGTCGGCGGCAAGCCATTTCTGGAAGGCGGCGTTCAGCGCTGACCACTCACCGTCGATAATTGAAAACCAGTCGGTATCGCGATTATGGCCTTTAATCACCAGCGCCTGGCGAAAATGGCCTTCAAACTGGAAACCTAAGCGCAGCGCGGCCTTGCGTGAGGGTTCATTGAAGCTGTTGCACTTCCACTCATAGCGACGATAGCCCAGGGTATCGAACGCATAGCGCATCAGCAGCCACTGGGCTTCCGTTGATGCGGGCGTTCTGCTCAGCAGCGGCGAGAAGTGGACGTGGCCGACTTCCATCACCCCGTGATTCGGGTCGATTCGCATCAATGCCAGCGAACCGACCGGCAGATTGGTTTGCCTGTCGATGACCGCGAAATGAATGGGGTCCTGCAGGTTTTCCACGCTTGCCACCCACTGACGATAGCCTTCTACTGAACTTTCTGGCTCGCGCAGTAGCCACGTCCAGTTACGGCTATCGGTTGCCAACTGGTGGGCGGCGAACAGCGCATCCGCATGCTGAAGGCTCAGTGGTTCAAGGCGGCAAAACTTCCCATCCAGCACCACGCGCTCAGGGTGCGGGCGTGGCTGCCAATCCGGCAGGGCATCGCCAATTAACTGACCGAACTGATTAAGCTGACTCATAACCTCTCCTTGGGGGAAATAAACAATACGCTGAGCGTAGGGGTTTACTGGTTCCATAAGAAGTGCCACCAGGTTATCTTTTGATGGTACCACGAGGAGCTGAGATGAATATTCCTGACGATCCCTTTTTTGCCCTGCTTTCCCGCTCGCTACAGGCGCGCGGATCAGAGACGCTGCAACGCAACCTGTATGCTGCGCTGCGAGAGGCCATTATGCAGGGGCAACTCCAGGCACAGAGCTGGCTGCCGGGCTCGCGGGTTATCGCTGAGCGGCTGCGGATATCGCGTAATACGGTCAATGCTGCTCTGGAACAGCTGACGATGGAAGGATACCTGCGGAGAGACCGTCGGGGTTCGCGGGTGACTGCTTTGCCGCAGCCGGAAAGCCGCGAGGTGCCGGTACGCGCGTCCGTCAAGCTTCCGTCACGGTTACAACAGCTGCCGCAGGTCTTGCCGCGCGATACGCCGCCATTGTTGTTCACCCCCGGCACGCCAGCCATTAACTATTTTCCCTTGCCGCTCTGGCGACGATTGCTCGACCGTGTTTTACGCGAAGAGGGAAGTTCGCTGCTCGGCTATGGCGATGCGGCCGGCGAGTGGCCGCTACGGGTGGCGATAGCCCGTCATCTTGCCTTGTCGCGTGGCATCGATTGTGATGCGCGGCAAATTGTTATCACCGAAGGGGCGTTGGAAGGGGTAACCCTATGCACGCATTTGCTCAGCGAACCGGGGCAAACCGCCTGGGTAGAAGAGCCGGGCTACTTTGGTGCCAAAAGTGCATTCCTCGCGGCGGGGTTAGCGCTGGAAACGGTACCGGTAGATGAAGAGGGCATGCGGATTGCCGTCAATCTACCGCCACCGACGATGATCTTTACCTCCCCCTCTCACCAGTATCCTACCGGCAGTGTGCTGAGTGCGACGCGGCGCCTTGCGTTGCTGGACTATGCCCGACAGCATGGGACGTGGATCGTTGAGGATGACTACGACAGTGAATTTCGCTTCAGCGGCGAGCCGATTCCGGCCATGCGCGGAATGGTTGATAACGCGCCGGTGGTCTACCTGGGGACTTTCAGTAAGACGCTGTTCCCGTCGCTGCGCATTGGATTTATGGTGCTGCCATCGATGCTGGTTGAGGCGGTGCAGCCTGCCATACGTGCGCTATTACGCGGCGGGCACCGTGCTGAGCAGCGTGCGCTGGCTTGTTTTATTGAAGAGGGCCACTATGCGCGCCATCTGGCGTCGATGCGTCGTCTTTATCGCAAACGCCAGGCGCAGCTACATGATGCGCTGGAACAGGAGCTCACCGTTCCTCATCAGCTGATGGCAGGGGAAGGGGGACTGCATATGACGGTGGCTATCGACGGGATTGATGATGTAGCGCTGGTGCGTCAGGCGCGGCTGCATCAGATGGCGCCCGGCGCACTCAGCAGCTTTTACCTTAACCGCCAACAGGCGCGAACGGGGTTGGTATTGGGCTATGGCAATACGTCCGCATCGCAGTTTACGACGGCGATGCGGACGCTGCAGCGGCTTATTGTGCCGCTTCGGTGCGGGTAAGAGTGAAGACATCGTAGAAAGACAGTTCGCCCTTGGTGGAGACCATTTTCTGTAGTTGGGCCTTCGCCTGGCCGTCCACGCGGGCGGAGTTCAGGATCCGCTCGATAAGCTGTTTGGGCACAAAACGGGTGTTGTACCACTCGCCGTTGTAACAGACTCGGAAATCCAGGACGTCGATATCTTCATAGCGGTAGCGTGGATAGACGTCGAAAAAGAAGAAGCCGTTCAGCAACGCAAACAGCAACCATAGCAGCCAGACGGTATCAGCCAGGGTTTCAGAACGCATCATCACCACGAGCGTCGCGAAGAACGCAAGGTACATAGCGATGAACAGGCCGGGGTGATTGCGGATAAAGCTGATGCTAAAGCGCGGCCGGTTGTCGCGCTTTTCAGTCACGTTCAGTTCATCAATGGTTTGCGTGAGTAATCGCTGGATCTCTGACATCTTTTGCTCGGCAACGAAGGGCGGAATAGCCTATTGTATGTTGCACCAATCCATACAGAAAGTAACAGATCGGTTGCAAAAAAGCATAACAGTCCGCGTCTGTTATCAGGCCAGCATTTTGATGACGTTAGCGGGATTACCGCCGACGACGGCGTTTGCCGGGACATCTTTAACCACAACAGCACCAGAAGCGATAACCGCGTTATCACCAATGGTCACGCCGGGATTAATCACCGCTCGTCCGCCAATCCACACGTTATGGCCAATTGTCACCGGTTTCCCATATTCAATGCCGCTGTTGCGTTCGTCCGCATCAAGCGGATGGGTAGCGGTGTAGATATGGACGCCGGGTGCCAGCATGCAATTATCGCCAATATAAATCGGGCAGACATCGAGCATCACGCAGTCGAAATTCGCGTAGAAGTTGGTACCGAGATGGATATTGTAGCCGTAGTCGCAGCGGAATGTCGGTTCAATATAGGCATCGTGGGCTTTGCCTAATAGCTCTGTCAACAACGCTGCCCGTTCGGATTTCTCGTCCGGCTCGGTATGGTTATACCGATGAATCAGGTGCCGGGCGCGTAGCCGGTCCTTTCTCAGCGTGTCATCAGCCGGGCGATAATATTCACCCGCAATCATCTTACGTTTTTCTTCACTCATGGGGCCTCCTGTACGGGAAGCCATCACCATAAAAGGCGAATGCGGTTTTGGGAACGTTCCCTATTCGTTGGTGTGATGAGAATCACAGAGATTCGTCAAAACACGGGGAGTGGGGTACGTGCCTGTAAATGAATAAAAATTAACGAATATACTTCCAGACGGTTGAAGGAATTTTGTCGTACAGTTTATTCATGGTCAATTCAGCCAGACGATGATCGGCCGCTGAGTAAAATACCACCAATTCATTATCGGACAGTTCATATTTATTTTTTTCAATGACACGTTCAAGCGTATCAATTGACTGACAGCGTCGTAGACGCATCAAATAATCAGTTTTAGTTAATGGTTTATCAGACATAATTCACCCATTGATTGTAATAATTTTAACAAGAGAGGCTAACAGGGTTCGCTCGGCTAGCGTTGACGAAACAGCGGAAAAGTTTGTTCCCTGACTTACGCCATTTTTGCAAGTCGCTGCTATTAATGCCGTAGTTCCCGAACAACATGAAAGTATCATCCAGATATTCGTCGATCTGCGCAATCAGTTTATTATCTTCGTCGTACTTAATTTTATAATTAAGTGCAAACGTTGCAATATGTTCTATCAGCTCATTAAGCTGCAGGTTAACCGCCGAGGTTGGGTCATTTACCCAGCCATGATTGCTCTCTTCAAGCGTGGCAAGACAGTCATGATACAGGGTTTCGCAAAGAAACTTAAGCTGTGCGATATCGTGTCTTTTTGGTGAGTATTCGTCCATAACGCATCCCCCTGATTGCAGTTCAAACAACGAGTAACAAATACCGGTGTGGGATGGGTACTACTGGTTAACCTGAAACATGCACGTGTTCCCGATCTGCACTAACTATAATCTACTCCGCAAAAGATTTCACCGAGCTATTACGAAAAATTACAATTAATTCTCAAATGGTTAGTTTTTTTATAAACAATGCTTGAGAAGGGTAGGCATAAACCCACCGCATCATACTTTTGTATGATAAAGATAACATTCATAGACTTAGACCACAGGCGCGGCGATGTCGTTCAGTTAAATATTATAGGATTATTCTTAGTTTTCTTCTGCGTCAGGTGTCGCTGCAGATTATTAAAAATGAATTAAAGACAAATCTCAATTAAGCGGTATAGGAGAGGGGACTATATTTTAATATATAGGGAAACCACAATGTCTATTTTAATGGTTGATTAAAAAATAGACGAGCCAGTTGGCTGACGAAAGGAATAAAAAAGGGCCGCAATAGCGGCCCTTTTGATAGCATACTTTAGTGATGCTCTACCTTATGGCTGTGCTCAAGGTCTTCGTTTTTACGGCTGAAACGACGACGTACAACCACGAAGAACACCGGTACGAAGAAGATAGCCAGAACGGTTGCTGTCACCATCCCACCCATTACACCGGTACCAACGGCGTTCTGTGCACCGGAGCCTGCACCGGAGCTGATAACCAGAGGCATTACACCGAGGATAAACGCCAGCGAGGTCATCAGGATTGGACGCAGACGCATACGTACCGCTTCCAGCGTTGCTTCAATCAGCCCTTTACCTTCTTTGTCCATCAGGTCTTTGGCGAATTCAACGATTAATATCGCGTTCTTCGCCGACAGGCCAATGGTGGTCAACAGGCCCACCTGGAAGTAAACGTCGTTAGTTAACCCGCGAAGCGTTGCCGCCAACAGCGCACCAACCACCCCCAGTGGAACAACCAGCATAACCGAGAACGGAATAGACCAGCTCTCATACAGCGCTGCCAGACACAGGAAGACGACAATCAGCGAGATGGCGTACAGGGCAGGGGCCTGGTTACCGGACAGACGTTCCTGGTAGGACATCCCCGTCCAGTCGTAGCCGATACCCGCAGGCAGTTTGCCCGCCAGCTCTTCCATCAGGTTCATGGCTTCACCGGTACTCTTACCTTCAGCCGCCTGACCCAGGATTTCCATGGATGGCAGACCGTTGTAACGTTCCAGACGCGGTGAACCGTATTCCCAACGTGAGGTAGAGAATGCGGAGAACGGCACCATCTGACCATCGCTACCGCGAACGTACCATTTGCCAATATCTTCCGGCAGCATACGGTATTTCGCTTCGGACATCAGGTACACCTTCTTCACACGACCGCGGTCGATGAAGTCGTTGACGTAGCTACCACCCCAGGCGGAACCCAGCGTGGTGTTGATGTCGCTGATGGAGACACCCAGCGCCTGGGCTTTTTCCTGGTCGATATCAACTTTGAACTGCGGCGTATCTTCCAGGCCGTTAGGACGCACGCCGGTCAGCACGTCAGGGTGCTGGGCAATCATCCCGAACAGCTGGTTACGCGCCTGGGTCAGTTTTTCGTGACCCAGACCCGCCTGGTCGATCAGCTGGAAGTCAAAGCCGGTAGCGGTACCCAGTTCCACGATAGCTGGCAGGTTAAAGGCGAACACCATCGCATCTTTAATCGTCGAGAAGTAGCCCATCGCACGGCCGGTAATCGCTTCAACTTTGTTTTCGGCGCCCGGACGTTCACTCCAGTCTTTCAGCGACACGAAGGCGATACCGGTGTTCTGGCCGCGACCCGCGAAGCCGAAGCCGTTTACGGCAAAGACGGATTCAACGTTGTTCTTCTCTTTGGTGAGATAGTAATTGGTCATCTCATCCAGCACTTTCTGCGTACGTTCCTGGGTCGCACCGGCAGGCAGCTGCGCCATGCTCAGGAATACGCCCTGGTCTTCGTCCGGTAAGAAGGAGCTTGGCAGACGCACGAACAGGAATGCCATGCCAACCACGATGATCAGATACAGCAGCAGGTAACGACCGGTGCTGCGCAGGATGTTGCCTACGCTATCGGTGTAATGGTGCGTGCTCTTCTCGAACATGTTGTTGAACCAACCGAAGAAGCCTTTGGTAGAACCGTGGCTGCCTTTGGCAATTGGCTTCAGCATGGTGGCACACAGTGCCGGCGTCAGGATCAACGCGACCAGTACCGACAGCGCCATCGCGGAAACGATGGTGATGGAGAACTGGCGATAGATTGCCCCGGTGGAACCACCGAAGAAGGCCATCGGGATAAATACCGCTGACAGCACCATCGCGATACCGACCAGTGCGCCCTGAATCTGGCCCATGGACTTACGCGTGGCTTCTTTCGGCGGCAGCCCTTCTTCGGCCATTACACGCTCAACGTTCTCGACCACCACGATGGCGTCATCCACCAGGAGGCCGATGGCGAGCACCATCCCGAACATCGTTAGGGTGTTTATCGAGAAGCCAAACGCGGCAAGTACCGCAAAGGTCCCGAGCAGTACCACCGGCACCGCGATCGTTGGAATCAGCGTCGCGCGGAAGTTCTGCAGGAACAGGTACATGACCAGGAACACCAGGATGATCGCTTCGACCAGCGTTTTCACCACTTCGTGAATCGAGATCTTAACGAACGGGGTGGTGTCGTATGGGTAAACGATTTTCAGACCTGACGGGAAGAACGGCTCCATTTTCGCCAGTTCAGCGCGAATCGCGTTCGCGGTGTCCAGGGCGTTTGCGCCGGTTGCCAGTTTAATACCCAGACCGGAAGCCGGCTGGCCGTTAAACTTCGCTACCACGTCATAGCTTTCGCCGCCGAGCTCAATTTTCGCCACGTCGCGCAGGCGAACCTGCGAACCGTCCTGGTTAACCTTCAGCAGAATGTTGCCAAACTCTTCGGTATTCGTCAGACGGGTCTGCGCCACGATAGAGGCGTTCAGTTGCTGGCCAGGTACAGGCGGCGTACCACCTAATTGGCCTGCTGCCACCTGGGCGTTCTGCGCTTTCAGTGCGCTAATAACATCCACTGGCGTCAACTGGAAGTTGTTCAGTTTGTTCGGGTCCATCCAGATACGCATCGCGTACTGGGAACCGAACAGCTGAACGTCGCCCACGCCGCTAGTACGGCTGATGGCGTCCTTCATGTTGGCCGCAACGTAGTCGGAGATATCGTCCTGGTTCATGGTGCCGTTGGTGTTGATAACACCAACAACCATCAGGAAGCTGCTGGAGGCTTTTTCAACGCTGATACCCTGCTGCTGAACTTCCTGCGGCAGAAGCGGTGTCGCCAGAGCGAGCTTGTTCTGTACCTGTACCTGGGCGATATCTGGATCGGTACCGGATTCGAAGGTCAGGGTAATGGTTGCGGTACCGGTGGAGTCGCCGTTGGAGGACATGTACATCAGGTGATCGATACCGTTCATGTTCTGTTCGATAACCTGAGTGACAGTGTTCTGCACCGTTTCGGCGTCAGCACCGGGATACATGGCCGTGATCGAAATCGCAGGCGGCGCAATCGTTGGATATTGCGCTACCGGCAATTTGAGGATCGATAGCCCCCCAGCCAGCATGATAATAATGGCGATCACCCACGCAAATATGGGGCGATCGATAAAGAAATTAGGCATGTCTTAACGGCTCCTGTTTAAGTTAAGACTTGGTTTGTTCTGACTGAGCGGTGCCAGCGGCAGCTTGCTGTTTATCGTCAGAAGTGACTTCCTGGGCTTTAACCTGCACGCCCGGTTTCACTTTTTGCAGACCGCTGATAATCACGCGATCGCCATCTTTCAAACCACCTGTCACCAGCCACTTGTCGCCAATCGCCTGGCTTGCAACGATCTGACGAACTTCGACTTTATCGCCTTCACCCACAACCATGGCGCTCGCATCGCCACGCGGCGTACGAGTTACACCCTGCTGAGGAACCAGCAGCGCGGTT
Organism: Kluyvera sp. CHPC 1.2972; assembly: GCF_036759925.1. Classification (NCBI taxonomy): domain Bacteria; kingdom Pseudomonadati; phylum Pseudomonadota; class Gammaproteobacteria; order Enterobacterales; family Enterobacteriaceae; genus Kluyvera; species Kluyvera sp. CHPC 1.2972. The sequence continues at coordinate 287,824 of NZ_JAPKIB010000005.1, forward strand.
GGGTTGGTCCCTTCTTCCAGACGTGCGCGAACAAACATGCCCGGCAGCAGCGTATGGTCAGGGTTAGGGAAGATGGCGCGCAGCGTGATAGAACCGGTGGTCTGGTCAACGGTGACATCAGAGAATTCTAACGTCCCGCTCTGCGGATACTTGATGCCGTCGTTGGTCACCAGATCCACTTTCGCTTTCCCGTTTTCCTGTTTCAGTTTGCCGTCAGCCAGTTCCTGCTTCAGGCGCAGGAAATCATTGCTGGACTGGGTCACATCAACATAGATAGGGTCGAGCTGCTGAACGGTAGCCAGTGCGGTCGCTTGACCGTTTTGTACCAGTGCCCCTTCGGTAACCGCAGATTTGCCAATGCGTCCGCTGATAGGCGAAGTCACTTTGGTGTAGGCCAGGTTGATTCGCGCGGTTTCGACCGCAGCTTTTGCAGCCAGAACGGCGGCGTTAGCCTGCTGGGCGTCCGCAACGGCAGTATCGTAATCCTGACGGCTGATGTACTGAGTACCCAGCAGTTTGGAGTAACGATTGACGGTCAGTTTGGCGATATTGGCAGCGGCTTCCGCTTTCGCTAAGTCACCTTTCGCGCTTTCATAGGAGGCCTGATAGGTTGCCGGATCAATCTGATAGAGCGACTCGCCCGCCTTGATATCACCACCTTCGATGAAGTTGCGCTTCAGAATAATCCCGCTGACCTGCGGGCGAACTTCTGCGACACGATAGGCGTTGGTGCGGCCTGGCAGTTCCGTCGTGATTACAAGAGGTTCGGATTTGAGCGTCACCACGCCCACTTCTGGCATGTGTTGCGCTCCTTGCTGAGCTGGTTTGTCGTCACATCCTGTTAGCGCTAAGCTGCCTGAGAGCATCAGAACGACCGCCAGAGGCGTTAACCCTCTGTTTTTGTTCATATGTAAACCTCGAGTGTCCGATTTCAAATTGATCAATGGAACAAGCGTCCACAAACCCATTGCTGCGTTTGTATTATCGTCATACTATGGTACATACATTCATAAATGTATGTAAATCTAACCCCTGCAAATTCACCGACCTATGGCACGAAAAACCAAAGAAGAAGCGCTGGCTACGCGTCAGCACATACTGGATGTCGCCCTACGGTTGTTCTCACAGCAGGGGGTATCATCCACCTCACTCGCCGAGATTGCAAAAGCGGCAGGGGTGACGCGTGGCGCAATTTACTGGCATTTTAAGGATAAGTCGGATCTCTTTAATGAAATCTGGGCGTTATCAGAGTCCAGCATCGGCGATCTTGAAATTGAGTATCGGGCAAAATTCCCCGGCGATCCACTCTCAGTTTTGAGAGAGATCTTAGTTTACATACTCGTTGCAACCGTTATTGAAGAACGCCGACGATTGATGATGGAAATCATTTTTCACAAATGTGAGTTTGTCGGTGAAATGGCCATAGTGCAACAGGCCCAGCGTAATTTATGTTTAGAAAGTTACGACCGGATTGAACAGACGTTAAACGACTGTGTCACTGCGAAGGTTTTGCCAGCAAACTTGTTAAGCCGTCGGGCGGCGATTTTAACCCGCAGCTATATCTCCGGGCTGATGGAAAACTGGCTGTTTGCCCCTAACTCTTTCGACCTTCGGGCCGAGGCGGAGGCCTACGTGGCTATCCTGCTTGAGATGTACCAATTTTGCCCAACGCTCCGCGGCGAAAAAGACCTCCCTTCCTCTAAGGATTACCAGGAATAATCCTGGTTGCTCCGGCTATTCGCCTGTAGCCAGAAGTGCTATTCTGCGCAGGTATTTGTCCCCGGCATTCCGCCGGCTTTAGCCACCATACATGTTAAGATTATGCTGCATAACATCCGCCCTCGGGCCACGATCTCTGCATTTTTCATTATTGCTGTCTGTTTTGTGCTATCTATCGCCGCGGTACAAGCCCGTGCGCTGAACGGCACCGATATTCCCGATCGTGCTGACGTTCAGGATCAGATTAACGCACTGAACAATAAAAAAGACCTGACGCCTCAGGAGAAGTTGGTTCAGCAGGATCTGACCGAAACGCTGCAGCTACTCGATAAAATCGACAGCGTTAAGGCTGAAAGCACTCAACTACAAAAACAGATTGATCAGGCGCCTATTAAGCTGCGCCAGGCCACCGATAATCTGAATGACATCAGCGATGTTGATAATGATGATGAGACGCGTAAAACGCTGAGCAGCCTGTCGCTGCGCCAGCTTGAAGCTCGCGTGTCTCAGGCAGTGGACGATTTACAGAATGCGCAAAACGACCTGGCCACCTATAACAGCCAGCTCGTCTCTCTGCAAACCCAGCCTGAACGCGTGCAGAATGCGATGAACTCAGCCTCTCAGCAGCTGCTACAGGTGCGTAACAGCCTGAATGGCAGCACCGTCGGCGATGGGCTGCGTCCTACCCAGCAGACCATGTTGCAGGTGCAAAAAACGTTGCTCGACGCGGAGATTGAGCTTCAGCGTAAGAGCCTGGCCGGCAACACCGTATTGCAGGACTCCCTGCAGAAGCAGCGCGACTACGTGACCGCTTACAGTACCCGTCTTGAGCATCAGCTTCAGCTGCTGCAGGAAGCGGTCAACAGTAAGCGCCTGATGTTGTCAGAAAAAACGGCCGCCGAGAACGCCTCCCCGGAAGAGACGGCCCGTATTCAGGGCAACCCGCTGGTGAAGCAGGAGCTCGAAATCAACCATCAGCTGAGCCAGAAACTCATTACCGCGACCGAAAGCGGCAACCAGCTGGTGCAGCAGAATATCAAGGTGAAAACCTGGCTTGACCGCGCGCTGCAGTCTGAACGTAATGTCAAAGAGCAGATTGCGGTATTAAAGGGAAGCCTGCTGCTGTCGCGTATCCTTTATCAGCAGCAGCAGACGCTGCCGTCGGCGGACGAGCTGGAAGATATGACCACCCGCATCGCCGACCTGCGTCTTGAGCAGTTCGAGATTAACCAGCAGCGCGACACCCTGTTCCAGAGCGATGACTTTGTCGCCAAACTGGAAGAGGGGCATAGCAACGAAGTCGATAGCGAAGTGCACGATGCGCTGCTGCAAATCGTCGACGCGCGCCGTGAAATGCTGGACCTGATCAACAAACAGCTGGGCAACCAGCTGATGATGGCTATCAACCTGCAAATTAACCAGCAGCAGTTGATGAGCGTCTCTAAAAGCCTGAAATCGATTCTGACCCAGCAAATTTTCTGGGTGAACAGCAACCGTCCGATGGACTGGGACTGGATTAAATCATTCCCTGAAGCGCTGAAGAGCCAGTTCAAATCGATGAAAATCACCGTGAACTGGGAAAAAGCGTGGCCAGCCGTGTTTATCGCTTTCCTCGCTGGGCTTCCGCTGCTGCTGATTGCCGGGCTGATTCGTTGGCGATTACAGTGGCTGCGCAGCTATCAGGATAAGCTTGGCGATCAGGTCGGTAATCTGCGTAACGACAGCCAGCTGCATACGCCGAAGGCTATTCTCATCGATCTCATCCGCGCGCTGCCGGTGGTGTTGATCATTCTGGCGATCGGCCTGATTCTGCTGACCATGCAGCTCAATATCAGCGCGTTGCTGTGGGCGTTCAGTAAAAAACTGGCGATTTACTGGCTGGTCTTCGGTCTGTGCTGGAAGGTGCTGGAGAAAAACGGCGTTGCCGTCCGCCACTTTAATATGCCGGAGCAGCTTACCAGCCACTGGCGTCGCCAGATTGTGCGTATCAGCCTCGCGCTGCTGCCGCTGCACTTCTGGTCGGTGGTGTCGGAACTTTCCCCGCTCAACCTGATGGATGACGTACTGGGGCAGTTCGTTATTCTGCTTAATCTGCTGGTGATTGCGGTGCTGACGTGGCCGATGTGCCGTGAGAGCTGGCGGGATAAAGAGTCACACAGCCTGCGCCTGCTGACGGTGACTGTGCTGTCGCTGGTGCCGGTAGGACTGATGGTGCTAACCGCCACTGGCTATTTCTACACCACGCTGCGCCTTTCCGGCCGCTGGATTGAAACGGTTTACCTGGTTATTTTCTGGAACCTGCTGTACCAGACGGTACTGCGCGGTTTGAGCGTGGCCGCCCGCCGCATCGCTTATCGTCGCGCGGTTGCCCGTCGCCAGAATCTAGTGAAAGAAGGGGCCGAAGGGGCCGAACCGCAGGAAGAACCGACGATTGCGCTGGAGCAGATTAACCAGCAGACGCTGCGTATTACCATGTTGGTGATGGTCGCGCTGTTTGGTCTGATGTTCTGGGCCATCTGGTCTGACTTAATCACCGTGTTCAGCTACCTCGACAGTATTACGCTTTGGCACTACACCGGCACCGAAGCGGGCGCCAGCGTAGTGAAAGATGTCACCATGGGCAGCCTGCTGTTTGCCATTATTGCCTCGATGGTTGCCTGGGCGCTGATCCGCAACTTGCCGGGTCTGCTGGAAGTGCTGGTGCTTTCAAGGCTCAATATGCGCCAGGGGGCATCGTACGCTATCACCACCGTGCTGAACTATGCCATTATCGCCGTCGGTGCGATGACCGTGTTCGGCTCGCTTGGGGTATCGTGGGATAAACTGCAGTGGCTTGCCGCCGCGCTGTCGGTTGGTCTGGGCTTTGGCTTACAGGAGATCTTCGGTAACTTCGTCTCCGGCCTGATTATTCTGTTCGAACGCCCGGTACGTATTGGTGATACGGTGACCATTGGCACTTTCTCGGGGACGGTCAGCAAGATCCGTATCCGTGCAACCACCATCACCGACTTTGACCGCAAAGAGGTGATCATCCCGAACAAAGCGTTCGTCACCGAGCGACTGATCAACTGGTCGTTGAGTGATACCACCACCCGCGTGGTGATCCGCCTTGGCGTGGCCTATGGATCCGATCTCGACAAGGTGAAAAAGGTGCTGCTGCAGGCGGCGACCAGTCACCCGAAAGTGATGCACGATCCGGAACCGTCGGTCTTCTTTACCACCTTTGGCGCCAGCACGCTGGATCACGAACTGCGTCTGTACGTGCGTGAACTACGCGATCGTAGCTATACCGTGGATGAACTGAACCGGACTATCGATCGTCTGTGTCGCGAAAATGACATCAATATCGCCTTCAACCAGCTCGAAGTGCATCTGCACAATGAAAAAGGGGATGTGGTGACGGAAGTGAAACGCGACGCTAAAACCGACGGCCAGGATTTGGTTGCGGATTAAAGCATTAAGGGCGGCGGAAGCCGCCCTAATTTATTCAGCCTGCGCCGTAAGGTCGTCGGCGTTTAACCCGGTCAATTGTTGAACCAGTGCGGCGGAGAGTCCGGCATTCAGCATGTTTCGCGCAATCTTCTGCGCTTCATCGCGCCGACCCAGCGCTTCGCCTTGCTCTATTCCTTGCTCTATTCCCTGGACAATCCCTTTCTTCCGTCCCTCTTCGGCCAGCCATTCGGCGATGGTCATCAGCTGCTCCTTATGCTGTGGTGAATATTGCGCCAGCGTGCAGAGTAACGCTTCCGGGTGAGATGTACTACCCGCTTGAAGCATATAGGTGATCAGCGCCTCCAACTGCGGTGGCGTGAGCCAATTTTCTATCAGTAAACCACCCAACTGTTCTTGTAAAGAGGTCAGATCGCGCTGGCGGATGTGCTTAAACAATAGCTCCAGCATCGCCATGCGCTGGTGGGCCATTATTTCGCTGTCCGGCATCACGGTGATGTCAACAAGGGGGAAATCCTGGGTGTACAGGCGATTTGCCAGCGTGGCGTTATCGAACAACTCAAGCCAGTTCATACGATATGGCCAGGGGCTGACGCTGCCGTGATAAAACAGCATCGGGATGACCAGTGGTAGGTTGTCATGCCCGGCGTCCAGATGCTGCTGCATGGCCGCAAGGGTATAGCGCATCAGGCGAAAGGGCATGAGTTTATCCGGTGTGCTTTGATGTTCAATCAGCACGTAGATATAGCCCGGCCCGTCGCGGGTTTGCAGCGCGTAGAGAATATCGGAATAGCTGGCGCGCAGGTTTTCTTCAACAAAGCTGCCGGAGGCGAGCTGAAGTGTCTCAAGATGACATTGCGCGAGCAGTTCGCAGGGAAGGTGCGCCTGTAAGAAATCTCGCGCTATCGCTTTATGGCGTAAAAATTGTTTAAAAATGGCATCGTGTGGCGTCGCCGAATAGATTTTCATGATGTTCCGTCATCCCCCTGTCCTGAATATGGCCGAGAAGATGCCATAGGTAATGACGGTGATGCAGTCCATCGTTTTGCGTTTTACGCGCCGCCTTCCGCGTTTTTCAGCTTATTGATGTAATCGTTGCGCACCATCTCCAGCGCGCTTAGCACTATCTCCGGGGCGATCTCGTTGCTTTCCAGCAGTTCAATCAGATCTACCGCCAGTTTGACATCATCCGGGGCGCTTTCCAGCGACATAGCTTCTCCTTGTTAGCGCGTGATGCGCGCCAGTATACGTTCAATGTCTTCCAGTGCCTGACGGCAGCGGGTGAGGCGGCCATCAAAGGCGGTGATTTCGCGGGCCAGACGCTGCTGATCTTCAAGCGTGGTGGCCTGCTGATATTGCTGCTGACGCTGCTGCTTCATCTCCAGCAGACGGCGTTCAAAGTCCTGGGTTTCCAGCCGTTTGCGCTGCCAGCGACGGAGACCGGGCGAGGGGCTATCCCAGACGCGTAGCGACCAGGCTTCACTTTCGCGGCTGATGGCCTCAATCTGCGCCGCCAGACGTTCGGCAAGCCAGGCCACCTGCGGCAACTGCTGCTGTTCAACGGCGTGCTTAAGCTCCTCAAAATGGGCGTACGCTTCGTCGAGGTAGGCCTGCATTTTTGTGCTGCGCGTCTGAAAAAGCTGGCGGTCAAAGCGTGCGCTAAGCGTCGCATGGGCTGCCAACGGCGTAATTTGCGTCTGAAGCCGTGTAAGCTGTTGTTCCAGCGTTTGTAAAAGCCGCGCCGTTTTCACCGGATTCTCCCCTTGATGGTTATCGGCTATGCTAGAGTAGCAGACCCACTTGATAACGATTCGCATTATGCAGCGTACTATTTTAATCATTATTGGCTGGCTGGCGGTAGTCCTTGGCACTATTGGCGTGGTATTGCCGCTGCTGCCGACCACGCCGTTTATTCTGCTTGCCGCCTGGTGTTTTGCGCGTTCATCGCCGCGTTTTCATCAGTGGTTGCTGTACCGCTCCTGGTTTGGCGGCTATTTGCGCCACTGGCAGCGCTATCGCGCCATGCCGCCTGGGGCTAAATCGCGGGCAATTATCGTGATTTTACTGACCTTTGGCGTTTCGCTGTGGCTGGTCAATATGATGTGGATTCGGCTGCTGCTGCTGGCGATCCTCGGTGGATTGCTGATTTTCCTCTGGCGCATTCCGGTCGTTGATGCAGAACAACAAAACGGATGAACCGCATTTATGGTGTTGCAATTCTACGAGCTAGCCAGTAAATTCTGGCGTTTTCGAGCACAGGCGCGCCCGGTTAAAAATTAATCAGCATCCATTTTTAACTCGTTTTGCTCGCCTTGAGTAACACTGTTTCAATCAGGCACAAACCTATGACCGCAACTGCACAGCAGCTTGAATATCTGAAGAACAGCATCCAGAGCATCCAGGACTATCCAAAACCTGGCATTCTTTTCCGCGATGTCACCAGCTTACTGGAAGACCCGAAAGCCTACGCGCTCAGCATTGAACTGCTGGTCGAAAAGTACAAAGACGCCGGTATTACCAAAGTCGTGGGTACCGAAGCGCGTGGTTTCCTGTTTGGCGCGCCGGTCGCGCTGGCGATGGGCGTAGGTTTTGTCCCGGTGCGTAAACCGCGCAAACTGCCGCGTGAAACGATCGCCGAAAGCTACGAGCTGGAGTACGGTACCGATCAGCTGGAAATCCACGTTGATGCGATCAAAGCTGGCGATAAAGTGCTGGTGGTCGACGATCTGCTGGCAACCGGCGGGACTATCGAAGCGACGGTAAAACTGATCCGTCGTCTGGGTGGCGAAGTGCACGATGCGGCCTTCATCATCAACCTGTTCGACCTGGGCGGCGAACAGCGCCTGGAAAAACAGGGCATCACCAGCTATAGCCTGGTGAATTTCCCGGGTCACTAAGCATTTCCCGATACATGGCCTCGCCGATCCGGCGGGGCTGTGGTAGCATTACCCCCTCGTGAATCCACCTTCCAGCGTTTCAGAGCCTGCCAATGAGTTATCAGGTTTTAGCCCGAAAATGGCGCCCACAAACCTTTGCTGACGTCGTCGGCCAGGAACATGTGCTGACCGCACTGGCGAACGGCTTATCGTTAGGGCGCATTCATCACGCATACCTTTTTTCCGGCACCCGTGGGGTGGGGAAAACCTCTATCGCCCGTCTGCTGGCGAAGGGGCTTAACTGCGAAACCGGCATTACCGCCACGCCGTGCGGCGTGTGTGATAACTGCCGCGAAATAGAACAGGGGCGCTTTGTCGATCTGATTGAGATCGATGCCGCCTCGCGAACCAAAGTCGAAGATACCCGAGACCTGCTGGATAACGTCCAGTATGCGCCCGCACGCGGTCGCTTTAAGGTCTATCTGATCGACGAAGTGCACATGCTTTCGCGCCATAGCTTTAACGCGTTGTTAAAAACGCTTGAAGAGCCGCCGGAGCACGTCAAATTCCTGCTGGCCACGACCGATCCGCAAAAGCTGCCGGTCACCATTCTGTCACGTTGCCTGCAGTTCCACCTGAAGGCGCTGGACGTTGAGCAAATTCGTCATCAACTGGAGCATATCCTTGATGAGGAGCATATTGCTCACGAGCCCCGCGCCCTGCAGCTATTGGCGCGTGCGGCGGACGGCAGCCTGCGCGATGCGTTAAGTCTGACCGATCAGGCGATTGCCAGCGGCGAAGGCCAGCTGACCGCCGTGTCGGTCAGTGAAATGCTCGGTACCCTCGACGACGATCAGGCGCTGTCGCTGATTGAATCGCTGGTGGCGGCTAACGGTGAACGTGTGATGGAGCTGGTCAACGATGCTGCACTGCGCGGCGTTGACTGGGAAGCATTGTTGGTTGAGATGCAAAGTCTGCTGCACCGTATTGCGATGGTTCAACTGTCGCCTGCGGCGCTCGGCAGCGATATGGCCGCCGTGGAGCAGCGGATGCGCAATCTTGCGCGTACCGTGCCACCAACTGACGTCCAGCTGTACTACCAGACGATGCTGATTGGCCGTAAAGAGCTGCCGTATGCACCGGACCGTCGGATGGGCATTGAAATGACGCTGCTGCGCGCACTGGCGTTCCATCCCAATGCACCGCTGCCGGAACCGGAAAGGCCGCCGCAGACCTTTGCGCCTGCTGCTGCACCAATGATGCAACAGCAGCCACCGATGCAGACCTCTGCGCCGATGACGCCGCCGCCTGCCGCTCCGCTTCCTGATTCAACCAATCAGGTGCTGGCCGCGCGTCGTCAGTTGCAACAGCAGCAGGGCAATCAGGGAGTAAACACCCCAAAAAAGAGTGAACCGGCAGCCGCTTCCCGCGCGCGGCCGGTGAACAGTGCTGCGCTGGAAAGACTGGCTTCGGTCACTGAACGCGTTCAGGCGCGTCCGGCACCGACCGCATTGACCCAGCCTGCGGCGAAGAAAGAGGCATACCGCTGGAAAGCGACCACGCCTGCTGATGAAGTGAAAAAAGAGGAAGTCGCCACGCCGAAGGCTCTGAAGAAAGCGCTGGAGCATGAGAAAACGCCAGAACTGGCGGCCAAGCTGGCGGTGGAATCTTTAGAACGCGACCCGTGGGCGGCCGAGGTGAGCCAGATGGCGCTGCCGAAGCTCGTCGAACAGGTGGCGCTCAACGCGTGGAAAGAGCAGAACGGTAACGCGGTGTGTCTGCATCTACGTCCTACGCAGCGGCATCTGAATTCGCCGGGTGCGCAGCAAAAGCTGACCGAGGCGTTGAGCACTTTATACGGTGCGCCTGTTGAATTGACCATCGTGGAAGATGATAATCCGGCGGTGCGTACGCCGCTGGAGTGGCGACAGGCCATCTATGAAGAGAAGCTCGCGCAGGCGCGCGAGTCGATTATCGCGGATAATAACATTCAGACGCTGCGCCGATTCTTCGACGCGGACCTGGATGAAGAGAGTATTCGCCCCATTTGACCGCAAGCGCTGCTTACGGTCGTTATTCTTTAACGTGACCTACTGAGAGAGAAGCCTATGTTTGGTGGTAAAGGCGGTCTGGGTAACCTGATGAAACAGGCCCAGCAGATGCAAGACAAAATGCAGAAAATGCAGGAAGAAATCGCCCAGCTGGAAGTAACCGGCGAATCTGGCGCAGGTCTGGTCAAAGTGACCATCAACGGCGCGCACAACTGCCGTCGCGTGGAAATCGATCCAAGCCTGCTGGAAGACGACAAAGACATGCTGGAAGATCTGGTCGCTGCGGCGTTCAACGATGCGGCACGTCGCATTGATGAAACTCAGAAAGAGAAAATGGCTTCTGTATCCTCCGGTATGCAGCTGCCACCAGGCTTCAAGATGCCGTTCTGATGCAAACCAGTCCGCTGTTAACTCAGCTGATGGAAGCGCTGCGCTGTCTGCCGGGCGTTGGCCCGAAGTCGGCGCAGCGTATGGCGTTTACCCTGCTGCAGCGTGACCGCAGCGGCGGGATGCGTCTGGCACAGGCGTTAACCCGCGCGATGTCGGAAATCGGCCACTGCGCCGATTGCCGCACCTTCACCGAGCAGGAAGTGTGCAACATCTGCTCGAACCCGCGTCGTCAGGAAAACGGTCAAATCTGCGTGGTGGAGAGTCCTGCGGACATCTACGCCATTGAGCAGACCGGGCAGTTCTCCGGCCGCTACTTCGTGCTGATGGGCCACCTGTCCCCGCTGGACGGCATCGGCCCGGACGATATTGGTCTCGACCGCCTTGAGCAACGTCTGGAAGCAGAGCAGTTGACCGAAATTATCCTCGCCACCAACCCCACGGTGGAAGGGGAAGCCACGGCCAACTATATCGCCGAGCTTTGCGCGCAATATGGCGTTGAAGCCAGCCGTATCGCCCACGGCGTGCCGGTAGGCGGTGAGCTGGAGATGGTTGACGGCACCACGCTGTCGCACTCGCTGGCCGGTCGCCATAAGATTCGTTTTTAATCAATCGAGAGCAGGATTTTCTGCTCTCGCTTGAAATCCGCTACACCCATCCCCATTTTCCTCTCATCGCTTTTTTTACCTTGTAATCAGCATTGAGGTATTTTGCAATGAAAGGACAAGAAACCCGTGGCTTCCAGTCAGAAGTAAAACAGCTTCTGCATCTGATGATCCATTCCCTGTATTCCAATAAAGAAATCTTCCTGCGTGAGCTTATCTCTAACGCTTCAGATGCCGCCGACAAGCTGCGCTTCCGCGCGCTGTCCAACCCGGATCTGTATGAGGGTGACGGCGAACTGCGCGTGCGCGTCTCCTTCGATAAAGATAAGCGTACGTTGACCATTGCCGATAACGGCGTGGGCATGAATCGCGATGAAGTGATTGACCATCTGGGGACTATCGCTAAATCCGGTACCAAAGCTTTCCTTGAGTCCATGGGCTCTGACCAGGCAAAAGACAGCCAGCTTATCGGCCAGTTCGGCGTCGGCTTCTACTCGGCGTTTATCGTCGCCGATAAAGTCACCGTACGCACCCGTGCGGCAGGTGATAAGCCGGAAAACGGCGTGTTCTGGGAATCAGCCGGTGAAGGTGAATACACCGTTGCCGACATCACTAAAGAAGACCGTGGTACCGAAATTACGCTGCACTTGCGCGAAGACGAAAGCGAGTTCCTCGACGACTGGCGCGTACGTTCGGTTATCAGCAAGTACTCCGACCATATTGCGCTGCCGGTAGAGATCGAAAAACAGGAAGAGAAAGACGGCGAAACCGTGGTTTCCTGGGAGAAGATCAACAAGGCGCAGGCGCTGTGGACGCGTAACAAAGCCGAGCTGAACGACGACGAATACAAAGAGTTCTACAAGCATATTGCCCACGACTTTACCGACCCGCTGACCTGGAGCCACAACCGTGTGGAAGGTAAGCAGGAGTACACCAGCCTGCTGTACATCCCGTCGCAGGCACCGTGGGATATGTGGAACCGCGACCATAAGCACGGCCTGAAGCTGTACGTGCAGCGCGTCTTTATCATGGACGATGCCGAGCAGTTCATGCCGAACTACCTGCGCTTCGTGCGTGGTCTGATCGATTCCAACGATCTGCCGCTGAACGTCTCTCGTGAAATTCTGCAGGACAGCACGGTCACTCGTAACCTGCGTAACGCGCTGACCAAGCGTGTACTGCAGATGCTGGATAAGCTGGCGAAAGACGATTCCGAGAAATACCAGACCTTCTGGAAACAGTTCGGCCTGGTGCTGAAAGAGGGCCCGGCGGAAGACAACGGCAACCAGGAAGCGATTGCGAAGCTGCTGCGCTTTGCGTCGACTCATACTGACTCTTCCGAGCAGACCGTGTCGTTGGCCGACTACGTGTCCCGCATGAAAGAAGGGCAGGAGAAAATCTACTACATCACCGCCGACAGCTATGCCGCGGCGAAGAGCAGCCCGCACCTGGAGCTGCTGCGTAAGAAAGGCATCGAAGTGCTGCTGCTTTCTGACCGCATCGATGAGTGGATGATGAACTACCTGACCGAGTTCGACGGTAAGCCATTCCAGTCCGTTGCCAAAGCCGACGAGTCTATCGACAAGTTGGCGGATGAAGTGGACGAGAGCGCAAAAGAAGCGGAAAAAGCGCTGACGCCGTTCATTGAGCGCGTGAAAACCCTGTTGGGCGACCGCGTGAAAGAGGTGCGTCTAACTCACCGTCTGACCGACACCCCGGCCATCGTCACCACCGACGCGGACGAAATGAGCACCCAGATGGCGAAACTGTTTGCCGCTGCAGGCCAGGCCGCGCCGGAAGTGAAATACATCTTTGAGCTGAACCCGGATCACGTACTGGTGAAACGCACCGCGGATACCCAGGACGAAGGGCAGTTTAAAGAGTGGGTTGAGCTGCTGCTTGACCAGGCGCTGTTCGCTGAGCGCGGTACGCTGGAAGATCCTAACCAGTTTATCCGCCGCATGAACCAGCTGCTGGTGTCATAAACCTGTCCTAATCACGTAGCCCGGCCGAGCAACTGTACGACCGGATACATAGGTAACACTTCAGACCGGGAACATAGGTAACACTTTC